>CAZWXH010000039.1:0-15455 GCA_964637725.1 uncultured Coprobacillus sp.
AGATCTTTTAAGTTTTGAGGAGCATCCTTATAAACAACTCCGATATTGGCAACTTCCAGCATCTGATAATCATTCATACTATCACCAAACCCAACAGTATCTTCCATACCTGCTTGAAAGTAATCAACAACCTTCTTCATCCCATCAGCTTTTGTACAATGTTTTAAAATAATCTCTCCATTTACAAAATCATCTTCCTCTTTAGAAAAAATAACAACATTAAAGAACTCTTCTAAAAAAGGAATGCATCTTTCAAGATCTTCTTTATCAGGACAAACAAAACATACTTTTGTAACTCCCGTTTTTAAGATATCAAATTCACTAATTGTTTTTCTATTTTCAGTTGCTCTTCGCATTTCTAAAAATCTTGCCAATTCAGGATTTTTATCACAATCTTCTTGATGTTTTGAATCAAAGAATTCATTAACTCCTGGTGTTTGATAAATCGCTTCTTTTGTTTCTAAAGTAAATAAAACACGATTGTTAATAAATAGAGTCATAACTTCAGTTAAAAGATATTGATTCATAAAATTCTCAAAAATAAATTCATTATTAATAATAACAAATCCCCCAGCACTACATACAATACCATCAAAAGCAATTTCTTTTAAATCACGAGATATTGATGTAGGAGCTCTTCCTGTACATAAAAAAGCACGATGTCCATTTCTTTGAGCTTCTTCAATTGCCCATTTTGTTTTTTCTGTTACTTTTCTTGATTTCCCCATTAAAGTTCCATCTATATCAAAAAACAAATATTTTCCCATTTTATTAATCCTCTTTTTTTATATTCTTTTTATATTATACAAAACATCAAATTGAAAGAAAAGAGAAAGTTGCAGTTAATCATTATTTTTTCATTTCTTCTTCCAATTCTTTACTCATATGACAAAGTTGATACTCATCCATAACACCATCATGAAACATGTCCTTTTTCTTTCCATTATATAGTTTCAGTAAGTAGCATCCTCGCTTTTGTGGTGAAGTATAATATTGAAAGTATAATTCACACTTTCCCTGACATACTTCATCTATTGTCATTTCATTGATAATTCTAATTATCCTATTTTCCTTTGTAAAGTAAGATAATATTTCTTGCCCAAGATGATTTTTCACAACCCAAACTACATCATTTCCAGAAACACTCGGGAGAAAATGATACATATTAACAGTAGATATAATTGAATCATAAAGTCTATTGACATGAATAGAATAGACTTTTGTGTTCTCATTCATATCATCTGCCATACAAACACTTTGTCTATAAAAAGTAACTTCTTTTATATTTTTATACTGATTATCATGAAGATAAAAATCTAAGAAGTCTCCACTTTGTAGCCCATCTAAGATAAGCACATAGAGGGGATTTTTATCTCGTTTATCTTTATATAATACTTCATGAAGGACATCAGCTTGTAAAACATTAACATCTTCATGAATTCTTTTATAGAAAAATGTAAATTGATAACAGAATTCTTTCATAATATGAAACAACTTTTTTTCTTCATCATTTAACTCTGATAGGTATAAATCGTTCAATGAACCCATACCACCATATGCTTGAAGATGATGATTAACGTTTCCCTCTTCTTTGAAATCTTTGATATCTTTTTTTAACCACTCAACCCATTGAGGATAACTTTTTTCTTTCTCTAAGAGATAAATAAGAGTCTCTATTGCCTGTCTATAAAAGCACTTCATAGTGACCTCCTTCCTATGATAGAAAAGCACAGAATCTTATCTGTGCTTCTTTTATGATAAAACTTCATCAATCAATATTGGTTTTGGCACAAAGTCATCTTGAAGATGATATGCATTTAAGATATCCTCTTTTAATTCTTTTGATAAGCCTGTGTTTGTATGAACATATACCAAGACTTCATCCATTTTTACGTAATCACCAATTTTTTTATTTAAAACCAAACCAACACTATGATCAATTGTATCATCTGTCGTTTGTCTTCCTCCACCAAGCTTCATACTGACAATTCCTAAAGCCAATGCCTCCAGATTTTTTACATAACCTGATTGTGATGATCGCACTTCTATAATCTCTTTTGTTTTTTCAAACAATTCAGGATGTTTAATAAAAGCACTATCCCCATGTTGAGCTTTAACCATATCCGCCAAAACATTCAATGCTTTTTTACTATCAATTGTGTCTTGAAGCATTTTTCTTGCTGCTAATTCAGTGGTTGCCTTTTTAGCTTGAATTAACATATGAGCACCTGCTTGCAAACAAAGTTCTAACAAATCTTCAGGGCCATGCCCGTTTAACGTGTCAACAGCTTCTTTCACTTCTAAAGAATTTCCAATTGCATTTCCTAATGGTTGTGACATATCTGAGATAGCAGCTCTTGTATCCTTACCCAAAGACTCACCAATTTCAATCATTGTTCGTGCTAATTCTTTTGCATCCTCTTTAGTTTTCATAAAAGCCCCATCACCATATTTCACATCCAACAAGATTGCATCACTTCCAGCTGCTAGTTTTTTAGACATAATCGAAGAGGCAATCAACGGAATACAAGCAACAGTTCCCGTCACATCACGCAAAGCATACATTTTTTTATCGGCAGGAACTAGATGATTACTTTGTCCTATAATAGCCAAATGACATTCATTCACTTGCTTTATAAAATCTTCTTCCTCAATCATGATTTGAAGTCCAGGTATAGATTCTAACTTATCCAAAGTTCCACCCGTATGACCTAAGCCTCTTCCACTCATCTTCGCAACAGGAACCCCACACGCTGCTACCAATGGTCCTAATACTAATGAAGTTTTATCACCAACTCCACCGGTACTATGCTTATCGACTTTAATACCTTCAATACGACTCAAGTCAATAACATCACCACTATGCATCATTTCTTTAGTTAATGTTGCAGTTTCTCTATTATTTAAACCTTGAAAACAGACTGCCATCATCCAAGCACTCATTTGATAATCAGGGATTTTTTCATTTGTATAACCATCAATAATAAAATGAATTTCTTCATCCGTTAACTCTATTCCATCTTTTTTCTTTTCTATCAAATCTACCATTCTCATAGTTTTCACCTCATAGTCTTATTATACACAATTCAAAAGCGATAGTCATAAAAATAACTATCACTTTATTAAATATTTTCAATCATCGCCCTTGAAGATGATATCCTTAAAGACGCTTATTTGATAATTTCTATTAGTATTACCTATTGAAACTTAGTCTCAACTTCAAAGATATTATGTCCGTTCAAATAATCTTTAACTAACATCTTTTTCTTACCTTCTAATTGAAACTCCGTAATCAAATAAACCCCATCATTAACTTTCACTCCAATAGCATCTTTAAATACTTTTACTATTGTTCCATTATCTTGATGAGCATGGTGTTTTACAGCATTATCACAGCTATGAACCTTGCCTTGCCATATTTTAACAATCTTATCTTGATAAGTTGTATAACTTCCTGGCCATGGATTCATTCCTCTTATTTTATTATGAATTTGTACAGAAGAAAGATTCCAATCAATTCGCTCATCTTCTCTTGATAAAGTTGGAGAATATGTAATAAATTTTTCATCTTGAGGAATGCTTTGATTTGTTTCATCTAATATCGAAGGCAATGTTTCCTTTAACAATAATGCTCCAACATCACTTAAACGATCATATAAAATACCAACATTATCATCTTGATAAATAGGTGTCACTTGTTGACTGATAATATTCCCAGCATCCATCTTAGCCACCATATACATAATTGTAACCCCAGTTTGTTGTTCTCCATCTATAATTGCTTGATGAACCGGAGCTCCCCCTCGATACTTTGGAAGTAAGGAAGCATGAACATTAATACAACCTAAGCGTGGTGCATCAATGATAGCATTAGGAACAATTTGTCCATATGCTGCAGTAATAATCAAATCAGGTTTTAAAGATAAAACCTCTTGATATTCTTCTTTTATTTTATGAGGTTGTATAACTTCAATATTATGTTTTAATGCCTCTATCTTCACATCAGGCATTGTTAAAACTTTTTTTCTACCAACATAACGATCTGGTTGTGTTACAACTCCTACAACTTGATATCCTTCTTCTAAAAGCATCTTTAATACCCTTAAAGAAAAAGACGCAGTACCCATAAATACAATTCTTTCTTTAGACATAAAATCAACTCTCTTTCTTTACTAGTATACCATAACAGATAAAATCATACTAATAATATTAGAGAAAACCAAAGCAATATATTGAATGATTTGTACACATCCATCACTAATTGTCTTAAAGAAAGAAGAAACATTATTATCAGAAGAATCTTGTAATGTTACATAAGGTTCTTGAATAACTTCATCAGTTGAAACTTTCTCCTCAAAATTATCAATAGATCTTTGAAACATAGTTTTAGAAACACTATAATCACCAAATAATATACTCATCACACACATGGCAATAACAACGAAACCCAAATCAATAAAAAACTGTTTCATGCACTTAAATACTCATCAATAACTAAGGATAAAATATTTAAAGAATTTTGAACTTCTTCATATGTGTTTTCATTGGCGCCTACTTCAATTAATAACATATTATCTGTTGTATCTTGATTATAATGACTTTGTTTCAAATAAACCCCTCTAGATATCCCTGGAATCTTAGAAGATAATAAATCAGACAATTTCTTAGAAGTCTTATTTACCTTATCAAAATTAGAGCTTCCTTTTCCAACCACAAACATTAACTTAGCATAATTCTTTCCATCACAAGTCACAGTACTCAAAGACTTCTTAATAGAATCTCTATGAAAATCTATAACCATATCATATCCACCATGCTCATTAATCTCATTATTTAAATATTTTTTAGAAACTGCATAAGAATTTTTATAGTTGATATGATTTGTTGTTTTATAGAGTTCAAAATCAGTTGTTTCATAATTGACTTCATAACCTCTTGATTGTAATAATTGCATTAAGTATCGACTCCCTTCTTTTACCGACTGACTCTCATAACCTTCACCTTGATGGGTATTATAAATATATACTGATTTTCCATTAGATGATTTTTTTACATCTGTTGTTGTTAATGAAGCAACAACATTCTCAACCTTTTCTCCATAAACCTTTTGAAAGGGAAGATTGAATATAATAACAAAAACAACAATCACCTTTAATATGATCTTTAAATTATTATTCATTTCTCTTCCTCCTATGTACTATACAATAATTCATATGCAAAAAAAGGTGTTTTTAGTACACCTTTAATATCTTAATGCATTTAAACTACTCGATAACATTTTAGAAAGCATTTCTATATCAAAATCAATTTGTTTATCACTCATCACAAACTGGGTATCAATTGGATCTAAGACTTCTCTTAATAATTGAATCCTTTTTTGTTCATCCAATTGACCAATTTCACCTAGAATCATTTGTCTTTGAACCTCATTAAGTTTTCCTTCATATCTTTTTCTTTTACCAACCTTTAAGGCACTAGATGGATTCATTGATTCTTTAAAGTAACCTTCTAATAAGTTATACACATCACTTACTAAACTAGAGACATGAATAACTGTAGGTATCCCAATCGCAATGACTGGTATCCCCATTGAAGACTCAGTAATACTTTTACGATGATTGCCAATTCCACTACCTGGATATATCCCCACATTATTCATTTGAATAACACGACATACCTTTTCATAACTTTGTGCACACAATGCATCCACAACAATAATTAAATCAGGTTGAAACTCCTCAACTAAACAGTGAACAATATCCGCAGTCTCCATACCGGTATGAGCCATAACCCCAGGGGATAAGCAGATGGTATCGTAATATTGGTTTTGATGTCGTTCATCTAAAGGATAGTGATGGGTTGCTCTTACATGCTTTAAAGTTCTAGGACCAACAGCATCACTGGTTAGAGTTTCATTGCCTAAACCTACTATTAAGATTAATGGATCTATTTGATTTGTCATTTCTTTTATAAACGTAGATAACTGTTTTTCAAAATGTTTTGTAATTATTGACATCTCTTGATAATCAGGAAAACTAATTTCTACATAATGCCCAACCTCATGAGGATAAAGATCACTCTGTTGAAGAATTTCAAACTTCTCTATAGTAATGTTTCCATCCTTTTTTTCTTCATGTTTATAATCCTTATCCTGAGTCGCAAAAGCCAAAGATTCATTCGCCAAATCACTTCGTGTATAATATTTTTTCATGTTCTCACCACAATAATCTTTACCAAATTAAAAAAAAATAATCATTTATCAATAAAACATTGCATTTATCGTGTATTTTTGATAGAATACAATGGCGAAAGAAAAAAGCGAGGTGAAACGAAATGGCAAACATGAAACAACAAATTAAACGTTATAAAAATGATAACAAAAAACGTGCTTTCAATACTTCTTATAAAAGTGCTTTAAAAACAACTGTTAAAAATGTAATAGTTGCGGTTGAAGCTAAAGATAAAGATGCTGCTGTAGCTGCTTATAACTTAGCTTCATCTAAATTAGATGCATCAGTAAGCAAAGGAATTCATCATAAAAACTATGCTAGTAGACAAAAATCTAGATTAGCGAAGTTAATTAGCTCTATCTAAGGATAGAGTTTTTTTGTACCTTTTATTTGACTATCTTATCATAAAGACATATCATATATTTTATACAAGGAGGGTTTTTTATGGAAAGAAATACTATTGATATTAAAGAAACTTGGGACTTATCTTTAATATATCAAGACAATACAGAATTTTATAACGATCTTAACTCTGCAAAAGAATTATTAAAAAAAATAACTCAACAAAAAGATTCCTTTTTAAATAACATTGAGAATTTTATAGAATTTCAAAAAGACTATATTTGTTTATCAAGATATATTCAAAAACTTCATTGCTTTGCACATCTACATTGTGATGTAGAACCAAACAACCAAGACTATCAAACAATGTATGCTTCTATATTATCATTCTCAGATCAAGTTTCTTCATCTCTAGACTTCTATACAGTGACTATGATTGAAAACAGTGATACAGTGAATGAATATGCAACTGATGAAAGATTATCTGATTATCGTTATATGATATTAGAAATATTAAGACAAAAGAAACATACTCTTTCTCAAGAAATGGAAACTTTAATATCAAAGACATCTTCTATTTCAGATGTATCTTCTCAAGTCTTTGATGCTTTAAGATTAGAATATGATGATGTTATTGTTGATGGTGAAAAGAAGTTCTTAAATAATGCAACTTTAACAGAGTTTTTAAAAAACAAGAACCCTCAAGTCAGAAAAGATGCTTATCATCATTTCTTTAAAGAATATAAGAAATATGAAAATGTTTTTGCAGCAACACTTTCAGGAGTCATGAAAAAAGATGCTTTCTATGCTGATATCAAAAAATTTGATAATCCATTAGAAGCAAGTCTTTTTGATGACAATGTCCCTTCTTCTTTATTCTTTAAAATATTAGATAAAGCCAACAATCAATATCGACCATTATTTCATCGTTATAATGCATTAAAGAAAAAAACACTAGAACTAGAAACAATGTATAACTATGATTTAAATATTCCTTTAATTGAATATGATACAAAGAAATATTCTATAGATGAATGTTTTGATATTATCTTTGATGTTGTTAAAGTCTTTGGTGATGAATATGTAGACATTATTAAAAAAGCTAAAGATGAAAGATGGATAGACTATTATCCGCATGTTGGAAAAAGAGTTGGAGCCTATTCAAGTGGTTGTTATGATACAAACCCATATATATTACTTAACTTTATAGGTGATTATGATTCATTATCAACAATGATTCATGAGTTAGGTCATAGCGCTCATACTTATTTATCTTGTCAAAATCAATCACCTGTTAACTGTGATTATCGTATCTTTGTAGCCGAAGTCGCTTCAACTGTTAATGAAACATTATTAATTAACTATATGTTAGAACACGCAACTTCTAAAGAAGAAAAAGCCTACTTCTTATATGAATTATTAGAAAACTGTGTTGGCTTAATCTTCAGACAACCAATGTATGCTGACTTTGAACATATTCTTCATACTTGGGCAAAAGAAGGAAACCCAATGTCATCACAAATGATTACAGATTTATATCATAGTAAAAATGCTGAATATTATGGTGAAAGTGTCACAATGGATGAATATGTAGGACACTCTTGTTTCTATATTCCTCATTTCTATTATAATTATTACGTTTATAAATACACTCTAGGAATGACAGTTGCTCTTGCTATTGTTTCTCGTATTCTATCCGGAGATCAAAAACAAAAAGAAGCATATCTTCATTTCTTAAAATCTGGTGGAAGTAAAGATCCTGTTGATTTGTTAAAGGATGCTTTAGTTGATCCTTTAGATGATCAATTATATGATGATGCTTTCCAATACTTTGAAAAAATATTAAATGAATTAGAAGCTACATTAAAAAAATCCTAATATAGGATTTTTTTACTTATGAATTTCAGGTGTTTCTAATTTGCCATCTATTGTATGATAAAAATATAAATCATGAATATTGGGAGTATCTTTATCTAACAACAGAACTGAATCATAGGTATGATAATAAAGATTAATTGCATCTTCAATAGATGTGTCCTCCATGATTTCATCACCTTCATTATAAGGAATACTCTTTGATGTAACTAATGCAAATTGAATTGTATAGTCAAAATCAAAGTTTGGTTCCAAATATGCCATTTGAACATAAGGACTGTGATGCCCAATTTTGAAATCTGCAAAATTTGTATAATCATTTATTTGGTTTGCTTTTTGTGTTAAATATCTATTTTTTCCATCACTAATTGTAAAATCCGAAACTAAGCTAAAACCACCCGGTCTAACATTATGATACAAAATGACTGTTACAGATTTAATAGGTTTTTTAATGTGCTGAGTTGTAAATTTATAGACATATAAATATTGATCTTTATTATAGTCATATATATCTAAACAGCTCCCATCTTTTTGGAAGGAATTTAATAACTCATATTGACTGTAGTCATAATCGGGCACTTCTATTTTTTGACAAATAACATATGGGTATACATAATGACTTATACACATTAATACAACTAATATAAAAGAATATAGACTCACAAAAATGGATGAATTCATTCTTACACGACTCAATTCTAGCATGAATCCATGATCAATCACATCACGCTGAGCTTTGAGTAGTTTTTTAATCATATAAACAAATACAACAATAAAAGCTATAATTAATATGATACTTTTCTCATTAAATAAACTTCCCAATATTCCAATGAAACCTAATCCCAAGTAAGATAAGAAAACCTTATTGACATTACTCTTATCTTTAACAAACATTTTTAAACCTTGACACATAAAACATACTCTAATTATATTTATCACAAAGAAACAGATATTAATCCATTCTGGCATCGTTAGAGGAGTTACCAATAAAGCAACATTGACTCCTGAAACAGCAAGGAAGAAAACAGTAATGATATAAGCGAAGTAGAAATACTGATTCGCTTTTTTTACTAATCTAAAACCTAAGAATAGTAGAATAGAAGATATAACATTACCTAATGTTCCAAAAAACAAAAAATCAAAGCGAAAACTTAATAAAATCAAACCAGCAATAAAGTAGTTCATCATTTTATATACCGGATTAATAATCTCTAATGATTCATTAGTCACTAAATCATCTAGTTCATTCATGATATCCCGCCTCCCTTATTATTTTTTGTAACTTTTTTCGTAAGCGATATAACGAGCTTTCTACTGATTTATATGTCATACCAAGTTCTAAAGATATCATCTCAATACTTTGAAAATAATAATATTTACGATAAAACAAAACTTGTTCTTTTCCAGATAACTTATCTACTATTTCATTCCATGGGATATTCTCATATAAATCTTCTTCACCAAATAAATCCATATCTCCATATATTGAAAAATGATTATTGTTTTTTCTTACATAATTTAAACCAATTCTTCTTGTTATTAAAGCAATATAATTTTTTAATGACATTTTTTTAGAATCATATGTTTTTATCGAATCTAATACTTTTATTATGACATCTTGAATACATTCCTCTTGATCTTCATTATTTAAGTCAAAAGGTTTTAATATATAAAGAATTAAGGGAAGATATTCATCTTTAAGCAATAACACAGCATTATCATCATGTTTCTTTAAGCATTCAATCAAATCTATATCCATGTTATCTCACTCCCCTCTCATCTATATATACACAGGTAATCTTTAAATCCCTCACAATATTAACTATTTAATGAAAACACCATCGTTTGATGGTGTCCTTTCTATATTTTGATTTTACCATCCTTATCTATAGAGAAATAATCATTATAGATTGATGGATCATTAGGGATTTTTCCATACTCATAAAAATGCGTATTTACTGAAATATGACAATCTTCAGAGTTTAATTCACTCTCTTCATTTTCTTCATTGAATACACCTTTATAAATAGTTATATTTATTGTGATTTCTTCATTACCTTCTAATGGATCAAAATAGGTTCTATAAGCTTCGGCGTTTTCAATATTAAATAAGCGTGACTTGTTTGAAAGACTGATTATATTTGTTTCTAATATTCCATTAGAATTTTTAATCGATACATTTTGAGGAAGAGAATAAAGATGATTGTTTCCTCTTGCTGCGTTAACAAGGACTTCTGTATCAACAAATGAATATTTGTTTTTATCATTGTTTTTCATCTTGATTATAACTGTATATTCTTTTTCATTACTTTCATACACAGTTACTTTATCAAGAACTTTAAAATCATCATTTTCTTCTATAAGTCTACCATAATCTAATGGTTCTACAGAAGTAGCATAACTATGAGAAAATAATGGCCAAATATATGGAGATATAAAACTCCCAATACATATTGTAAAACAACAAATCATGATAAATAAAAAGGAACTTGTTTTTGTTTTTAATAATGATATATCATTATCAATATCTTCTATTTCATTTTTACACATCCATAAATACATAACACTAAAAAATAAACAAATAATAGCTATAATCAATATTAATAAACGACCTTCATTTACTAATAAAAATACCCCTAGTATCTGTGAAGCTACATATATAGTCCCAAACCATATCGCCTCATTGTCCTTAATATAATGATTTATTCCCTTTGCAATCATAAATATTTTTATTAAGTTAAGAATATAAGCAATAACAATTAAACTATTTGGGATTTCTAGAGGCGAAGTTATTTGTAGTATAGAAGTTAAAAAACTATAAATTAAAATCAATATGCTTATGTAATAAGCAAAACGAAATTCATTATTTAAATTCTTTATCAATCTTAATCCTAGATATAAACATATTGTTGATGCTATTGTTTGTATAATTGGAAAAATTGTAATACTAGATAACAATATACTTATGAGAATATAATTGATTGCTGTTGAAAAAGTGGGTTCTAATTGAATAGTATTTTGTTTATATTTTTTTAAATCCATTTTTACCACCCCTCTTCTTTATTCTAGCAAAAAAGTAATCAATAAAAAAGCCATAACGTTTTTCTATACAATTATTTCATTTAAGGGTATAATCATATTAGAAATGAGGTTAGATAATATGCTAAGAAATCAAACAAGATCGTTTAAGGTTGGAAATCTTACAATGGGTGGAAATAACCATGTTATTATTCAATCTATGTGTAATACCAAAACCAAAAACATTCAAGATACTGTTAATCAAATCAAAAGATTAGAAGATGCAGGTTGTGAATTAGTAAGAGTTGCTATTTTTGATAAAGAAGATGCTTTGGCAATTAAAGAAATAAAAAAGCATATTCATATTCCGATGATTGCTGATATTCACTTTGATTATAAACTTGCTTTATTAGCCATTGAAAATGGTATTGATAAGATTAGAATTAACCCCGGAAATATTGGTTCTATTGATAAAGTAAAGGCTGTAGTAGAAGCTTGCATTGAAAATCATATCCCTATCCGTATCGGTGTTAACAGCGGTTCTTTAGAAAAAGATATTATTGAAAAATATGGTAAGCCGACTGCCCAAGGCATGGTAGAAAGTGCTAAAAAACATATTGATATTTTAGAATCATTAAATTTTTATAACTATGCTATTTCTTTAAAGTCATCAAATACATTGTTGACTATAGAAGCTTACAAACTTGCTAGTGAAACATTTGATTGTCCTTTACATATTGGTGTTACCGAGGCAGGAACAGCCTTAGGAGGAACAATTAAGTCTAGTTTAGGGATTGGAACTTTATTATATTCTGGTATTGGTAATACTATTCGTGTATCACTCAGTGATGATCCTGTAGAAGAAATAAAAGTCGCAAAAACATTATTAAAAGAATTAGATTTAATTGATAATGTCCCAACGCTTGTGTCTTGCCCTACTTGTGGACGTATTCAATATGACTTAATCCCCATCGCTAGTGAAATAGAAGAATTCTTAAACACTATCCATAAAGATATTACAGTTGCTATTATGGGGTGTGCTGTCAATGGTCCTGGTGAAGCAAAACATGCAGATATTGCTATCGCCGGTGGTGTTAATGAAGGTCTTTTGATTAAAAAAGGTGAAATCATTAAAAAAGTAAAACAAGAAGATATGGTTAAAGTTCTTAAAGAAGAAATCATCGCAATGACAAAAGATTGATAACTCAATCTTTTTCTTTAAAAAAATAAATTTTTGCTTACACGAAAAAAATTATTCTGTTATACTATCCCTGTCACAAAATATGTTATTAACATAGTGAGATTGCACACAGCAGTGGAGATCGTAGCGAGTTATACACGATTTTCACTGTTTTTTTTTGTGAAAGAAGGAGGGTATTTATGCCACAAAATAAAAGAGAAAGTCTTATCTATACATTTCTTATGTGTTTTATTATGGTCTTATGGATGAGCATTTACAATGTAACTTTACACACAGGAGGTTTAACATTACAAGTTTTAAAAGACAGTTGGATAGGTTTTCCTATCGCTTATATTATCGCAATGTGCTGTGATTGGTTCTTTGTTTCAAAACTCGCAAAAGGATTCGCTTTTGGATTCTTAGTTAAACCAGAAAGTAGCATACTTAAAAAAGTAATTGCTGTGTCTTGTTGTATGGTCATTCCTATGGTTATCATCATGTCACTTTATGGTGGAATAGAAGCCTGTTTAAACACTGGTCAATGGAATATATTGCCAATGATTTGGCTTTCTAACATTCCTAAGAACTTTATCATGGCTTTACCATTTCAATTGATTATTGCTGGTCCTGTAGTAAGAATTATTTTCCGCAAGGCTTTTCCAATAGGAACTATTCTTGCATAGTCAAAACTGTAAACATCTGTTTACGGTTTTTTTATCATACAAAAAAACTTTTACAATTATTTATGCAAAAGTTCTTTCATATAAAATACGTATTGTGTTATCGTTCTATAAAACATATCCTATTTGAGTTATTAAATTATTAATTTCACTTTTAGTAAGAGTGGGTTCTATCGGCACTAAATCATATCCAGGAGTTGAAAATTGTTCATTATTAGACATTGTAATAATAACTCCCTTATCTCTTATGAGAAAGCCATTATGAGACACATAGTAATCAATTCCTAAGGATTCATGGTGTTTCCAAGATAAACCATTGACATCTTGATATGTATTCATAGTATCATTTACCATATCAAGACTTGGATAGACCTCCACACACAAATATCCTAACTCTTGTTCTTCAGAAGTCTTCACTGTACTTCTATAAACTACCCAATAACCATCTCTCACTTTTTCATCAATCAGTTTATGACCTTTTTCTTTTGCGTAATTCTCTATCTTGTCTTCTATATTATCTTTTAACATCAAACCTTCTTTAACAAATTCTTTTTGTTCAAAAGGAACAGATAATAGTGGATCATAATTTTGATCAAGATAAGGAATCCCTATTATTGCAATACACATTACGACTAACACTGTAAACTCAATTCCATAAAAATATGATTTTTCATACTTCATATCTTTATCATAGACTCCATTATTAATTTTAGAATAATAATTCATTCTTCTTTTCATTTGACGATACGATTCTATAAACTTTTTACTACTCCAATTATAAACAACAGCAATAAGGGAAATAACAATACAAAATGAAATAAAATAAGATAGTTCTAAGTTCTCATTTTGAATCAATGGTTGAAAAATAGTCTTAGATACAAATTCATAGCATCCTTGTAAAAAGCCATATATTTTTTCACCAAAAGAAGATGTTAGAACAGTTTTTAAAGTAAATGTATCCGTATATGTAAACATTCTTATAAAAGTCCAAACAGCAGCTGCCGAAAAAAAGATTGGCTTCGCAAAAGAGCCTAATAGGTTTTTTAAAGTATTAAGAATTGAAAAAGCAATAAGTTTAATCTTTTGAAAAGTATCTAGTTTTTTAAAAGAACTTTCAACTTGTCGATAAGAATAAAATATCTGGATATACGCTTGAAAGTATTTATCAAAGAAATCCTTGTTTTTTCGCTTTAAATTCCTTTTAAGTGAATATTGAATATATTTCCAACTATCATCTTGTTGACACTGTAAAACTTCATAACACTTTTCTATAGTTAATTCCTTTTCTACTAAAGAAGTCTTTTCTTTTTCTTTCTTTTCATTTCTTATCATTGATACAATATATAATATAGAAAACATAATCACAAATAGAGTTTTTGCTCCAAGAATATAGAAACCTTGTAAAAATTCTTGTTCATTAATACCAATTAACTCTGCCCCGCTCATCCCAACAAACACAGAAAATAAAGAGTCATATACACTTGTTCCCCATTGGATCATCCAGTTTTGTAATCCAATCATTGCTTCACCCATTATCGCATTTAACCAATACAAGATAGATGCTAAAATCAATGATCCCGTAATTAAAAATAAAATCGCAAATATTATCATTCCGATAATCCCAATTATTTTTAAAATATGATCCATTATCACTTGATATTGATAATGTGTAGCTTGAACTTTTGAAGTATTTCTTTCTTTAATCTGTTGATATGCTTGAGTTAATTCTTCATTATCATCTTTTTCTTTTATTTTTTGATAGATAGAGTCTACAATCTTTTGATTCTTAAAATCAAGTAATTCTATATACGTCATAATTCCCCTTCTTTCTATGATATTTTATCATATTCTAGAAACATAATCTATTTATTAAATTGAAGTTAAAAAGTATGATAATAATAAATCATAATTCACTTCTTCTTTCATATGTTATATGTAGGAGGATACAAGAATGCATGAAAAAAACAATGAATATATCTCTCAATTAAAGTTAGATGATTTTCAAATACTTTTAAAAGAATTTGAAATTGAGCTAGATGAAACAACAGAGAAAGCCGTATTATCAATTATACAAAATAATCAGTTTGCATTAATTCATGATCAATATCAATTTGTATTAGAAAATTATAT
>CAZWXH010000040.1:0-15278 GCA_964637725.1 uncultured Coprobacillus sp.
TATTAAAAAGAACTGATTTTATGGGTATTTTTTGAGTTGTATCTAAATAAATAATAAAAATCTCCTTAGTTCAAGGAGATTAATCGATAGGAAAAACAATCTTTTGATTTTCATTATAAAACATATTTTCTTTAGTAATGACAACTGTTTTTGTATATCTTTTTTCACTTGTGGGCTTATTGTTTGTCACAATATGATATGCTTCCTCAACACCTAAATACCCTATTGCAAAAGGTGTTTGAACAACCAAAGCATCAATATCTCCAGTTTCAAGCATTGCTACTGAAATTGGATTATTATCAAAAGCGACAACAGATACAGTATCCTTTAATCCTAATTCTTCAATCGCATACCCTACTCCTAAAGTTGTCCACTCATTAAAAGTCACAATAACATTAATACTTGGATAATCTTTTAAAAATTGTTTTGTCATTTGGGTCGCAGATTCTGTATTAGATAAAACATTAATAGTATATGTATTTGTAATATTAGGATCTTGTTTAATTCTTTCTCTAAAACCATTTTCTCTTTCTTGACCATTTGCGGTATACTGAGCAAAGTTTACAATTCCTACTTTTTTCTTTTTATTATTTAATTGAATAACTGCATCTCCCGCCATTTGACCAGCTTTAAAGTTATCTGTTGTAATGCGTGCACTGACCTTCTTAGAATTAACATCACTATCAATAATAACAACAGGAATGCCTTGACTTGTCGCTTTTTCTACAGGCTTTACCAATTGATTATAATCAATTGAAGATAAAACAATAGCATCAACTTTATCTTTTATAGCTTGTTCTATCATGCTTATTTGGGTTTGATAATCTTCTTCATTATCTGGTCCCATATAACTTAAATCAATGTTATATTCCTTACTCGCTGCATTAGAGCCTGATTGAACTGATTTAAAAAACTGTGAGGTTGTTGATTTCACAATAACAGCAATCCTAATCTTATCAGTTTGAGGAGTACAACCAACAAGGAGGAAAGTTATAATAATCAATATATATATCTTTTTAAAAACCATAATATTCCTCCTTTGTTGCTGGAATACGAATTGTAATCATTGTTCCTACATCTAATTTACTTTCAACAACAATCCCATATTCTTCGCCAAAATAAATCTGGATACGGTCGTTTACATTCTTAACTCCTATACCTTTACTATCAGTCAACTCTTTATGTAAGATACTAGACACTTGTTCTTCAGTCATGCCAACTCCATTATCACTAATAGAGAAAACAATAGAGTCATTATCTTTATAGGCTTTAATCACTATTCTTCCTTCATCGATATTCCCAGAAACGCCATGATATAATGCATTTTCTATAATAGGTTGTAATGTAATCTTATTACAGAAGTAAGGCATAACTTCAGGATCAATATCAAATGAATAAGTAAATTGATCTTTGTAACGATAACTTTGAATAACTAAGTAATTCTTGGCATGTTGAATTTCTTTTTCGATAGGGATTAATTCATAGCCTTTAGATATACTAATTCTAAATAATTGTCCTAAAGCACTAACCATTCTCACGGCGTCTTGCGTTTTCTCTCTTTCACACATCCACTGTATAGAGTCTAGTGTATTGTATAAAAAATGCGGATTAATCTGGGCTTGTAAAGCTTTAAGTTCTGTCTTTCTTAAAGTGACTTCTTCTTGTTTGACTTTTTCCATTAAATATTGAATTTGACCAACCATATGGTCAAAAGAATGTGATAATTGATTAAACTCTTTAACACCTTGAACAGATGAATACTTATAATCAATCGCATTATTTTCAAACTCATTCATTGCCTTAACTAAAGATCGAACAGGATTCGTTATTTTTCTTGTCAATAAGAATACTAACCCTGACGCAATCATAATAATGAAAATAAGAATAACCACAATATTCTCAATAGCTGTTAAAACCTTCGCATCTACAAGCTCACTTACATAACTTACACCAATGATACGCCAATTAAAGTTAGGCACATCACTGACTGTATAGATAATTCCATTATTGATAACACTACCCGTTTGTAAAGTATCAATAAAATTAGAATCTTCTTGTTTTATATCAAGATACAATAATTGTTGTAAAGGATGATAAACAATGTCTTTATGACTATTGGTGATAAAACAATAACCATGTTGCCCTATTCCAACATTATCAATATAACTCGCCATAGCTGAGAAACGTATATCCATTGTAATAAAGACTTCTCTATCATAGCAGTCTGACCATTTCTTTTGTGAAGCAGTGACAACCCATGGATAAGTTTCTTTAAAGATATTTTGAATATGAGGGGCACTAATATTATAATCAGTACTATTCTCATCATATTGTTGTGTAAAAGAAAGATTGTTTTCTATCTCATCCTTTAAAACATACTTCCCTTGATAATTTAAGATCTTTCCATTCTCATCATAAATAACAATAGAAACAATATCTTCACTTAAATCAACCATTGTTTGGGTATATTCTTTAATTGTTTGTGTTGTTTTAGCATTTATAACGGTATTAACAATCTTTTCCATATTATGCTTCAATGTTCCTGAATAATTTTCAACAGCATTAGATACCTGAGCAATCGATTGTTCAGTATTTGTTTTTGCGACTGATAATAACGATTCTTGAAAAACTTGATAAAATGAAGTTGTTAAAATAATCGAAACAGCGATCACTGTCCCAATTACAAATAACATTAAATAGATAGAAAAAGGGAATTGTTTTTTTTGTCTTTTTTTCATTTCTCTTGTTCCCTCATCTTATGAGGAGAAACTCCATATTGTCTTTTAAAACAATAACTAAAGTAATGCTGATCATTATATCCACATTGTGATGCTATTTCTAATAACTTCGCAGATGAATACATAACCATATCCTTAGCAACTTCCATTCTCTTTTTCGTTAATAACGCAACAAAACTTTCCCCTTTCACTTTTTTAATTAAAGCACTTAAATAACTTATACTGACATGTAATTGTTCACTAGCCATTGATAGCGAAAACTCATCATTACTATATTCCTTATCAATAAGTGCAATTAATTCATCACATATAACAACACTATTCAATCTATTTTGTTTAAGTATTAATTCCTTACAATACACACAAAATTCTGTGATTGCTTTTCTTTTTTCATTAAAAGATTGTTCTGATACAATTGAAGATATATCAGCTGCCTTCTTTAATAAAAGATTAACTGATTCATCATCACATAAAGATCTAGCAATTGTACAAGTTGTTGTAATCATATGAACAATCAATAAATCAACATCAGCTCTAGCCATATGAGAATCAATAATTTCTATAAATAAAGCAGAAATAAATTTCACAACTTCCTCTACATCTTTAGACTTCAAAAGCCTTTCTAATTGTGAAGAAATTGATTCAACATATTCATATTGAATCGTATCAACACGCTCTATATCTTCAATATAACTAATGTTTAAACGCACTCCAACACCATATTCAATCGCATTACATGCAACAACATAAGCACTATGTGCTTTTGTTATTTGATCAACAATACCACTAATTCCTATATAACAATCTTGATCAACAACTCTTTTTGTGATTTGAACTATTTCATTTGTGATGATATCTAAGTACTTTTCTATTTCCCATTCCATTCCCGACAACAAAGATACTATTTTACCATGCGAATAAAATGATCCACATCTTAAATATTTATATGCCACTGTATTAATCGCATTTAAGTGTTGTTCATCAGTTATAACCTCACCAAATCTATCAAAGAATCTTGTTACGACAACAACATATCTTGATTTATCATCTAATGATTGTCTAATGTTTAGATCATAAGCTATTTGATTCATTCTTTCTTCAAATAATTCATCTCCAACATTATCATTATCTAATAATAAAGACATTAAAAATTGATTCATTCTTAATTGTTGAACATCAATCTCTTTATGCTTTGTAAATAAAGAACCAACATCATCCATCTTTTCTTTAATATCTTCTAACTCTTTTGTGATTTCATCTTTAGAGATTGGTTTAAGTAAATATTTAATAATATTATATTGAATTGCTTGTTGAGCATAACTAAAATCATCATAACCACTCAGAAACGCTATTTGCATAGCAGGTCTAATTTCTCTTACTTTTCTAGCTAAGTCAATACCTGAGATAAAAGGCATTTTTATATCAGTTAATAAAAGATCAGGCTCTAATTCTTCAACAAGTTCTAAAGCCTCTACACCATTTTCAGCTTCTCCAATAACTTTAAAACCTATCTTCTCCCAATCTATTGTTTCTATTAAGGATTGGCGTAATTCAATTTCATCATCTGCCACTATAACTGTATACATATTGACCTCCTTTAAATACTTTTTATAAATTGTAACACATTTGTTTTTGTTATACAAAAAAAGTAGATTTAAAATCTACTTTATAAAATATATTTTATCTCTATTCGGATATAAGAAAGTCACTCCCATATTTGTAAAAGATACTGTCTCTTCACTAAAGAATGTATAAGTTATGCCATTGTATTGATACTTTATATTAAGTTCTAAAGCATAGACAGTATTATAAGACATCTTCACATCCCCTTTAATAGGGATAGGATTTTGGTTGTTCCATAGACCAATAGTTGGTCCAGGCCCATGTCCATAAATATTACATGGATGAGAATAAAGGCAAGCATCAATATTTTCATTCTTAGCCTTATTTAATGCATCAATTAAAACATCATTTCCAGTTTTTCCATCTTCCATTGATTCACAGACAATATCTTGGAAACGATTATTCACTTTAAATCCATCTTTCATCCATTGTGGTACATCACTGTCTTCATCTTTTGCGACATATGCTAATCTTTGTGTATCACTACATATATTTAAGTATTTAATCCCAAAGTCACAATGTAGTAAGTCACCTTTTTGAATAACACCTTCATAGATAACACCATCATGCCCTTCTCTTTGAATATCAATAGTTGGTGAAAACCAGTATTGTAATCCTAGTTTTGTAACTTCATCCATCATAAAGAATTCTAAATCTTCACATGTTGTCACATTAGGGACAATAGTCTTTAAACTATATGTTTTTTCAATGATAGAAAAAGCAATATTCATTAAGTCTTCATATAAAGATAATTCTGTAGGTGTTCTAATTTCCATGATTTTAATAGGAATCAAATCATCAACCACAAATCTTTTTGTATATTCTGGTTTCAAACTTTCCTTTAACATTTCATATAAACCATAACTTAAACCATCAGCATAAGTAAAGTCCTTAGAAATATTAATTGCGATTGTTTGAGGATCATATTCATCAAATAAGCGATTTAATGCATCCATCTGTTCCTCTTTACCAAAGTTCCAATATTGAGGATAGAAGCTATTTAATGCCTCATCTGGCATACTTAAAGAAAAACGTTTAACATCATTTTTATCTTTGATAAAAACTAGCATCGTAATTCTTCTTGCTGTTAAATAAGATGCTGGTGTTAAAGAATCAAAAACCAAATCTTCATGATATTCTTTACTCGCAACAATCCATGCATCGCTATGACTTTCATTCATCACATCAACAACAATATGATCTAATCTTTCCTTTAAACAAATATCCTTAATACGATACTGTTCTTTTATTGTTTTTATTTCCATAAATCCTCCTTAAGTAGATAAGAAAGGAGGTACAATGTACCCCCATAATTCTTATTTAAAATAAGCTCTAGTTAAATTGTAATGTCCTTCTGGTGAAGAAGTTACACCTTCTAATTTAGCAACTTTTAAATGAGGATCAGAATATCCAAATAGAGGAATTACATAAGCGTTTTCTTCTACTAAATATTTTTCAGCTTCATGTAATTTTTCTAAACGAGCATCACCATCTAATTTGTTAGCAGCTGTAACCATTGCTTCAAACTTAGCATCATCAGTAGTGTTCCCTGGAGTAGTTGCTCCAACGTTCATTGATAAGTAAGCCATTGGATCGATGAAGTCTGCAGTCATTGCATGACGACAAATTTCAAATTCACCTTTGTCACGAGCGTCAAAGAAAGCTTCACCTTCCATTGGTTTATATTCTAAATCAATGAAAGCTTTTGCGAATGACGCTTGTAAAGATTGAACAACTGTTTTATGCATAGCATTATCATTTGAAGAGTAAGCTAATTTTAATCTCTTAGATTCACTATACCCAGCTTTTTTCATTAATTCAATTGCTTTATCTAAATTAAATTCTGCATACTTTCCTTTAGCATCTGCTTCTTCACGGAAGTCTCCGTCAACACCAGGAATACCTACAGGAATCATACCATTTAATTCATAAGCATTAGGACCTTTATCAACAACTTCTAACATTGCTTTACGATCTACTGCATATGACATTGCTTTACGAACATTAACATCTTTTAATGCTTCGTTAGTATTTTCATCGCCTGCATTTACTAAGACATAGTAGTTACATACGAATGGATCAATGTTATAAACTAATTTCTTTAAATCTTCTTTACTTGCAATTGTTTTATCATTAACGTTAGTAGCGAAATCAAGTTGTCCTGATTCAAATGCTGTTGTTTGAGAATCTTTATCAGAAATATTTTTGAATTCAATACCATCTGCTTTTACTTCACTAGCAGCATAGTAGTTTTCATTTTTAGATAATACGATTTTGTCTTTAACACTTACAGTATCCACTTTGAAAGCTCCGTTAGTTGGATATTTAGTATCTAAAGCCCATGTAGACTTAGCTACATCTTTAACGTTTTCTTCAAAGTATGCTTTTTGCACTGGATAGAATACAGTGTTAGTTAATAAAGATGTGAAATAAGCACATTTTTCATTTAATGTGATTTCTAAAGTTGTTGCATCAACAGCTTTAACAGCCATATCTTTTAATTCATCCATTTTTAAGTATGCTTCCCAACCTTTGTCAGTCATTTTTCCTGCACCCTTAACATATTGATAAATAAATTGTGTATAGTAACCACCAGTTACTACAGCACGTTTCATAGAATAAGCAAAGTCCTCAGCTGTTAAGGCTTTACCATCACTCCATTTTAAATCACCTTTAATCTTAATAGTGTATGTTAATCCATCATCACTAATAGTTGGCATATCAGTTGCTAATAGTGGTTCAACACTACCATCTTTTGCTAATCTGTATAACCCCTCATAAGCTTGAGCTAATACGTTAGCTGTAACTGAATCGTCTACAACAGCTGGATCAGGGTTTGCGAAGTCTTTACCAGAACCAACACGAATAACTGATCCTGATTCATCTCCCCCACCGCATCCAACTAATGCAACTGCCATTGCTAAACTCATTAAACCTGCAAATAGTTTTTTCATAATACGTTCTCCTTTCAACTATTTATCAAATAGATGACAAGCGACAAGACGACCTTCTACTTCCCTCAATTGCGGTTTATCTTGACGACATTTGTCAAATGCCTTTGGACAACGTGTACAGAATACACAGCCACTAGGCGGATTGATCGGACTTGGTAATTCCCCATCAAGTACGATACGTTGCTTTTCACGTGCTGCTTTAGGGTCAGGGATTGGGACTGACGATAAAAGTGCTTGCGTGTAAGGATGGAGTGGTTTGTGATAAACATCATCACTTTCTCCAACTTCCATCATATTTCCTAAATACATAACGCCGATACGATCAGATATATGTTTAACCATACTTAAATCATGAGCAATGAATAAGTAGGAAATACCCATTTCTTTTTGAATCTTTTCAAGTAAGTTAATAACTTGCGCTTGAATAGAAACATCTAAAGCCGAAATTGGTTCATCGCAGACAATAAACTTTGGATTAAGCGCAAGAGTTCTTGCTATCCCAATTCTTTGTCTTTGTCCACCAGAGAATTCATGTGGATATCTACGAATATGGTCAGGTTTCAACCCAACTAATTCTAGAAGTTCTCGCACACGTTTTTCTTTCTCTTCTTTTGTTTCAAATATCCCATGGATATCCATAGGTTCTCTAATAATTTCACCAACAGTCATACGTGGGTTTAAACTCGCATATGGATCTTGGAAAATCATTTGCACATCTTTACGGAATTGATCTAATTCTTTTCCTTTTAAACGTGTAATATCTTGCCCTTCAAATATAATCTTTCCAGAAGTTACTGGATTGATTTTAACAATTGCTCTTCCTAGCGTAGACTTTCCACATCCAGATTCACCAACTAAACCGAAGGTTTCACCTTTTTTAATATGAATAGTAATACCATCTACTGCTTGAACAACTTGTTTTTTTGATAAGAAACCACCAGAAAGAGGAAAATGAACTTTTAAGTTATCTACAGCTAAAATAGAATCATCAACAATTTCTTCATTTATTTTAGAATCACTCATCATTTACTCTCCTTTCCACTAGCTAGCGGATGAGATGCCCAACATGCACATTTATGCGTCTTTGAATACTCTTCATATTCTGGCATTTTCATCTTACAAATTTTCATCGCTCGATCACATCTATCAACGAATGGACACCAGTCACCAACACTTAATAAATCTGGTGGTGAACCCGGTATTGGATGTAATTCTTTCTTTTCTTCTTCAGGATTTGCAATACAAGAAAGTAACCCTTTTGTATATTCATGTTTTGGACTATAGAAAATTTCATCAGCAGTACCGATTTCAACAATCTTTCCACCATACATAATCGCAATTCTATCACACATGCTTGCCACAACACCTAAGTCATGGGTAATCATGATAATACTTGAATCAATTGTATCTCTTAATCCCGAGATTAAATCTAAAACTTGTGCTTGAATTGTCACGTCTAATGCAGTTGTTGGTTCATCTGCAATAATAAGTTTTGGATTACAAGCTAAGGCAATCGCAATAATAATACGTTGTCTCATTCCTCCTGAGAATTGGAAAGGATATTGTTTTAATCGACTTTCCGGAGAAGGAATCCCTACTTGTGACATTAATTCAACTGCACGAGCACGTGCATCTTGTTTAGAAATACCTGGATTATGATTATAAATAGGTTCAGTTAATTGTGTCTCAATTGTTAAGACAGGATTTAAGAATGTCATAGGATCTTGGAAGATCATTGCCATGTCATTTCCTCTAATTCCATTCATAACCTCTTCATATTTATTAGGATCATTATATGCAAGAGGAGAAATATCTTTCCCGTCTAATATAATTTCACCATCAACAACTTTACCATTACTTGCTAATAAACCCATTACTGAGAACATTGTCTGAGATTTCCCAGAACCAGATTCTCCAACTATACCTAATACCTCACCTTTTTCTAATGAAAAGGAAACATCTCTTACAGCTTTCACTGCTCCATTTTCAGTAGAGAATTCAGTAGTAAGGTTTTTAATTTCTAATAAACTCATCTTTCACCCTCCTACTTTTTCTTTGGATCAAGAGCATCGCCTAATCCATCTCCAATGAAGTTTAATGCTAACATCGTTAAACAAATCGCAAGAACAGGGAATATAATTTGTAATGGTTGAGCAGTCATAAGACCACGTGCATCATTAGCCAAAGTTCCTAAACTTGCTTGTGGAACACCTAAACCGATACCTAAGAATCCTAAGAAAGATTCATAGAAGATAACACTTGGTACCAATAATGAAACAGTAACAATGATTGGTCCCATACTGTTAATCAATAAATGTTTAAACATAATTCTACTTTTACTCGCTCCTAATACAAAAGCAGCTAAAGAGAATTCTTGTTCCTTTAATGTCATAACTTGAGTTCTAACCTGTCTAGCCATACCCATCCATGACGAAATACATATACCTAATATAATTGTTCCGAAATTACTTCCAAAAACAACAACTATAATAATAATATATAACATATCTGGAATAGAATACATCATATCTACAAAACGCATCATGACCATATCTACTTTTCCACCTACGTAACCAGCAACTGCTCCATATATAACACCAATAATCAAACAAACAGCAGCTCCTGAAAAACCAACCGCTAAAGAGATACGTGTTCCCATACAAAGTCTCACTAATGAATCTCTACCAAAATCATCTGTCCCTAATGGGTGTGCAAATGACGGTGCGGCGTATCTATTTGCTACATCTTGTCCATCATATGTATATGGTGAAACCATAGGTATGATAACAGCAGCTAAAATAACCAAAACCAAAAATCCTAATCCAATGATGGCAAGTTTATTCTTTCTAAATCTTCCCCATGCATCTTGGAAATATGTCTTACTTTCATAAGCAATCTTTTCCGCATTTTTCTCACTACTATCTAGTGGTTCAAATAAATCAGGAGTCAATTCAATATTTTCGTTTTTATTTATATCCATAATACTCCTCCTTTATTTCAACTTAATTCTTGGGTCAATTGTCGCCGCAAGAATATCACTTAATATATTGAAAACAATAATCAAGAATCCTAAGAAAATTGTCATCCCCATAATCATGTAGTAATCTCTCGATAATACACTGTTTACGAATTCATTTCCAACTCCAGGAATTGAAAAGATTGTTTCAACAACAAAACTTCCTGTTAACATAAACGCAAATGCTGGCCCAGCATATGTAACAACTGGTAACAATGCATTCTTCAAGGCATGTTTAATTATAACCTTCTTATAAGGTGTTCCTTTAGAACGTGCTAAGACGATATAATCTTGTTTCATAACTTCTAACATACTACTTCTTGTTAATCTTGTAATCATTGAAATTGGATAAAATGCCAATGAAATAACTGGTAATATATAGTTAGGGAGTCCTTCTAATCCAATGAACGGAATATTCAGCGGTACCCCCACAAATACAATTAACAACAACGCCAGTAAGAATGAGGGAACTGACACCCCTATTGTTGCAACAACCATACACAAGCCACTTATCCATGCCCGTTTCGATAATGCTGCTACTGTTCCTAAAGACAACCCAACAATCATCGCAAACGCAAATGCTGCGAGTCCTAATTTTGCTGTAATCGGAAATGCACTAAAAATAGTGTCTGCTACCATACGGTCATCTTTAACCATACTTTCACCCAAATCCCCTTGTAATGCATTGCCTATATACATTGTATAACGCTCAAACACCGGTTTATCTAATCCATACTTTTTTGTAGCCGCAATTCTTGCTGCTTCATTTTTATATTTCTCACCACTAATTGGTGAACCTGGTGTTGCACTCATAAGGAAAAATGTAATACTTGATAAAATAAATAATGTAAACGCCCCAATAATTAAACGTTTAAATAGATATCTTCCCATTTTCCACCATACCTTTCATATTAACAAAGACAATTTATAATGAAATGAACCACATTTTTCTTATAAAAAAACATCTTCGTAACATACATGATACCTAAAAAATGCTTTTAGGTCAACTTTCTTTTCAAATTTTTTTATTTGTTTCATATTTTTCCAAAAAAAAATCAAATATTTTGTTTTTAACACAAAAATAATGACTCAATTTATGTGATTGTATACATGTGTGAACAATTTTATTATATAAGAATAGGGAAACTTCTCATTTTTTTATTACATTTTGTACAAAAAAACAATTTTTTCGCTTATATTGTTGATAATTAACAAATACTTAGAAATTACTTCTCTTTTTTTCCTTATTATATAGGCTTTATTTTGGATAATAAACTTCACAAGACAAAAAGGTTGCATTATTTTATAAATAGGATAAAATAATACTGTCAAAATTACATACACATAAAAAGGAGGAGTCGCATGAAAGTTGCTATCATGACAGACAGTAATAGTGGTATTACACAAACAGAAGCAAATAAACTTGGCGTTTTTGTTTTACCAATGCCTTTTACTATTGATCAAAAAGAATATGAAGAAGATATTAATTTAACTCAAGAAGAGTTTTATAATAAATTAATGAATGGTGCTGAAGTTTTTACTTCTCAACCATCTGTTGGTGTTGTTACAAATTTCTTTGATGATATATTAAAAGAATATGATCAAATTGTTCATATTCCAATGTCTAGTGGTTTAAGTGGTTCTTGTCAAACTGCTCTTATGTTATCTGAAGAAACTGAATACAAAGACAAAGTCTTTGTTGTAGATTCTCAACGTATTTCAGTTACTCAAAAATGGGACGTTTATGACGCTCTTGAATTATCAACAAAAGGAAAAGATGCTAAAGAAATTCATGATATATTAATGGCTAATAAATTAAATGCTAGTATTTATATTACACTTAATACTTTAGACTACTTAAAAAAAGGTGGAAGAATCACTCCTGCTGCTGCGGCATTAGGAGGATTATTAAAGATTAAGCCAATCCTAACTATTCAAGGTGAGAAACTTGATTCGTACCAAAAGACACGTACGATGGCAAAAGCTTCTAAAATTATGATTGATTCAATTACTAATGATATTAAGGAAAAATTAGATAATACGAATGATATGAGTTTGACTCGTATTATGATTGCCTATACTTTTGATAGAGACCAAGCCCTTGAATTAAAAGAACAAGTTCAAGCTGCTTTCCCTCACCACGATATTATTTGTGATCCATTATCTTTAAGTGTTGCTTGTCACATCGGACCACATGCTTTAGCAGTAGCGGCATGTAAAAAACCATTTTAGTGTGTAAATTGAGAATGGCATCCCCATTCTCATTCATTTTTATAATAAAATGTTGACAATATGGTATAATAGAAAAAACAACCATATAAATATATAGAAAGAAAGGTGAAATTATGGCTGATATGCCTATAAAACGAACTCCGCATAGGAGACCCCCTTATAATAAACAAAGGAAACAAACAACAAAAACTGAGAATACATCTTTAGACACAAAAGTATTTGCTTTAGGTGGTTTAAATGAAGTTGGTAAAAACATGTATTGTATTGAACATGATGATGAAATCATCATTATTGATGCTGGTGTTAAATTTGCTGAAGATGGATTACCAGGTATAGATTATGTTATTCCTGATTATTCTTATTTAAAACGTAATCAAAAAAAGATCAAGGGGCTTTTGATTACACATGGTCATGAAGATCATATTGGAGGAATTCCATTCCTTTTACAAGTTGTGAGTGTTCCTTTCATCTATGCTTCTCCTTTAGCTTGCGCTATGATAAAGAGAAAACTAGAAGAGAAACGTTTAACAAATGCAACAAAGCTCGTTCAAATTGATAATTTATATCAAATTAAAACAAAGCACTTTAATATTGGTTTCTTTAAAACGAATCACTCTATTCCTGAATCATTAGGTATTATTGTAAATACACCAAATGGTAGAATTGTATCAACTGGAGACTTTAAGTTTGACTTAACACCAGTAGGTGATCCAGCGGATTATCAAGTGATGTCATTTTTAGGAGAAACGGGTGTCACATTATTGTTAAGTGACTCTACAAATGCTGAAGTTCCTAACTTTTCGATTAGTGAAAAGAAAGTCGCTTACAGTGTTCAAGAGGAATTTAGAAAAACTGAAGGTCGTTTAATTGTGGCAACTTTTGCATCAAATGTACATCGTGTACAACAAATTATTGATGCAGCTGTTAAATTCAATCGTAAGATATTGGTTTTTGGACGTTCTATGGAAAACAATATTCAAGTTTCTAGAAAACTTGGATATATTAAATGTCCTGATCGTTTCTTTATTAAGAATGAAGAAGCAAGACATTTACCAGATAATGAAATATTAATTTTGTGTACAGGAAGCCAAGGAGAAGCATTAGCTGCCTTAAGTAGAATCGCTAATGGTACACATAGACAAATATCTATTAAACCTGGTGATACTGTTTTATTCTCTTCAAGTCCAATTCCTGGTAATGCTGGAAGCATCAGTAAAGTTGTTAACAAGTTGTTTAGAGCTGGGGCTAAAGTCCTAGTGAATACTGCTTTCAATAATTTACATACTTCTGGGCATGCTTCTCAAGAGGAACAAAAATTAATGTTACTTTTGACAAGACCAAAGTACTTTTTCCCAGTTCATGGTGAATATAGAATGTTAAAGATTCATGCTAAGTTATTTGAAGAAGTTGGATTAACAAAAGGAAATGCTTTTATATTATCTAATGGTGATTCTATATTATTAAAAGATGAAGAAGCAAGAATTGGTCCGCGTATTCACGTTGATGATATTTATGTTGATGGTAATGATATCACTGGTTTATCAACTGCAGTATTAAGAGATCGCCAAATCTTAAGTGAAGATGGAATGGTGTCTGTATTAATATCAATGGATTCAAGATCAGGTTGTCTCCTTAATAAGCCTATAATCATGTCACGTGGTTTTGTCTATATGAAAGATAGCACTGATATGATCCGTCAAGCAGAGATGCTTGTTGGAAAAGAATTAACTGCATTATTAAAGAATAAGACTACTTTTGGTGAAATCAAAAATAAGATTAGGGATACTTTAGGACCTTACTTTTATCAAAAGACAAAACGTAATCCTATGATTATTCCTGTTATTATGAATAAGAACACATGAAAAAATTAAGACTAATAAGACGATTAATACTTTTATTTATCGTCTTATCTATTATTGGTTTAGGTTATTATACATATGCGATTTCACCTACTGATTATAAATTTTCAACCTATGAATATGAGAATAAAAAAATATCTTCAAAACTCAATGGTTTCAAGATAGCTTATATTTCAGATATTTATCTTACAAACAAAAAAAGTATTGATCGCTTAAATCAAATGATTAAAGAACTTAATGAATATCCTTTTGATATGATTGTCTTTGGTGGAGATCTTTTTGATAAGGGTGTCTTTGAAGCTAAGGAAGTTAGTTTAGCATTAAAAAAAATCAACTGTAAATATGGTAAATTTGCGATTTTAGGTGAAAAAGATACAAGTGCATCTTTAGAAGTTACACAACTATTAAATGATGGTGGTTTTGAAGTTTTATCAAATGAAACAAGACCTATCTATTATAAGGATGATTCTTTTATCCTTATGGCTTGTGATGAAAGTACTGATATTTCATCAATCGATACAGAAACATCAACTATAAAAATAGGTTTAACCCATCAACCCGATAGTTTTACATCACACGCAAGTACTATAGATATACAATTATCAGGTCATAGTTATGGTGGTTCCATTTATATTCCATACTATGGAGCAGTTATGAAAAACGATGGCTCAAACACATACAATCATGGGACATATGAAAAAGGAAGTTCAACTCTCCTTGTAACAAATGGCTTTAGCGGCCCTTCATCTTTCCCATATAAGTTCTTTGCGCCAAACGAAATTAAATTTATTACATTAAAAACCAAATAGCAGACTAAGGTCTGCTATTTTTTCGTACCATATTTTAAATGATATAA
>CAZWXH010000041.1:0-15113 GCA_964637725.1 uncultured Coprobacillus sp.
ATATCATAGGGTTTAACGCTTTTTTTACTTTTTAACTGTCAAAGACAGGATTATAACTTATAAATATGCTTAATGCAAATACATAGATATTTTTTATTTCGTTTCCCACATTCCCTTTTTATATTGTGCTGCTATATGCTTATCAAATATTATTTTTGAAAAATCTTTCATCATTTTGTTTAACATGTTAGAATGTAAAAAATGAAGGAGTCGCCTAATGAAAAATATAATATTTGATATAGGAAATGTTTTACTAGCATTTCAACCAGAAGAATACTTAAAACAATTTTACACTCAATCACAAATAGGTGATTTGATGATGATTATATTTAGCAGTGAAGAATGGGATCAACTGGACCTTGGAACTATTACCATTCAAGAGACAATCGATTCTCTTACTCTTAAACACTCACATTATCACGAGGAAATTACTTTTATATTAAAGACATGGACAAAGATGATGACACCAATTCAAAAAAATGTTGATATAGCTTATCAACTTAAAGAAAAGGGTTATACCCTCTATCTTTTATCAAATTTTCATAACGAAGCAATAGCAGAAATGTTTGATAAGTATGATTTCTTTAATATCTTTGAAGGACATGTTATATCTGCCCATGTTCACACGATGAAACCTAACATTGGCATATACCATATTTTGATGGATAAATATCAGCTTAATTTCCAAGACTGTGTTTTTATTGACGATAGTTTTGCCAACATAAATACCGCAAATTCATTAGGAATGACAGGTATCCACTTACCCTATCTTAAAAATCTAGAAGACGAATTAAAAGCCATCCATGTTTTATAACATGAATGGCTTCTTTTAAACTTTCTGACTTTTATTAAATATAATGTATCCAATCACAAACATTATTGAAATAACTGCTACTCCTAAATTCATTTGACCTGTTAATTGAGCCATAAGACCAACTAAAGCTGTTCCCATAAAAGAAGCTCCTTTACCACATATATCAAATAATCCAAAGTATTCTCCCGACTTTTCTGGTGGAATAATTTGAGCAAAATATGATCTAGATAAAGCTTGAATTCCTCCTTGGAACATACCAACACATACAGCTAATAACCAGAATTCCCATTGCTTATCTAATTGAATCGCAAATAACGCAATACCAGTATAAGCAATAATACAAATTCTAATTAACTTTGCATTTGCATACATCTTTGATAATTTTGAAAATAATAAAGCAAAAGGAAAAGCAACAATCTGGGTAACTAATAATGCTATAAGTAATCCTTGAGTATCTAATCCTAAGGCACTTCCATAAGCAGTCGCCATATCAATTATTGTATATACACCATCAATATAGAAGAAGAACGCTAATAAAAACAAGAAAACTTTACGATCTTTTTTCATATTCTTCAATGATTTAAATAATCTTGAAAAACTTTCCTTAAAGACATGTTTTGGTTTTTCTATATAATGGACTTGTTCATACTTTCTAAGCAAAGGCATTGTTAATAAAAACCACCATCCAGCATTTAAGAAGAAAGTAATCATCATAGCCATAGTAAATGACATACCAATATTTTCATAAAACAAAACAAAGATTAAGCTGACTACAAAAGGAATACAACTTCCAATATATCCCCATGCATAACCATGACTTGAAACTTTATCCATTCTTTTTGATGTTGTTATATCATTTAACATAGAATCATAAAAAATCAAACTTGTTGAAAATCCAACTTTTGCGACAACAAATACGGCTAAAAACATAACCCATGATGTTGGGAAAGATAAAGCTGCAAGGCCTAAAACCCCAACCATCATACTCATCGTAAAAATAGGTTTCTTATATCCTTTTGTATCAACAATACTTCCCAGTACTGGTCCTATAATCGCAACTATTGCGGTTGATATTGATGCCCCATATCCCCAGTACGCTAGATAATTAACTTCACTAATATTTGCGAGTGAGGCAAGATGATTAAAGTAAATTGGTAACACTGTTGAAACAAGCAAAATAAATGCTGAATTCCCTACATCATATAATATCCAATACTTTTCTAATCTCGTTAATTTATTATCCATAGTCCCTCCTAAATCTTTCATCAAGTGTACTACCATCCATGAATTCCAAATATTCATGAATAAGTAAATGAGCATATTCAATTGCTTTATCTTTTCTTATAATGAGTTCTTGGACATCATCTTTACAGATTGGATTTGGTTCATAATTAATCATTAAACCTTTATACTTGTCATATATCTCTGCAAATTTCATAGCTCCTAAAACACAATTACGTTTCATTTTCCCTGGTGCTAATAAAAAACCTAAATATCGTTTCATTCCCTTTAAAGAGTTTTTAATCTCTCTTGGATATAAACCAAAGAATGGAGCAATAATTTTATCAACCTCGGGTGTTCTATGGACATGCGTAGTTAATGAAGTTGTTAAAGGATCAAGTCCATTCATAACAAGCAATTCTCTATCAAACTCTGATTCTATTTCACTATGAGTTAACCCTTTACTTTTTTCAACCTCTCCAACATATCCATGACAAGCCCCATCCAATACAAAATGTGTAATGAACCCTAACATATAAACCAAAGAAGCTTCTTTATCATCACTTTGTTCAATAACTCTTTTACCGTTTTTAAAAAAATCATATGCTAGAAATCTATGCATGTTATTTCCCATTCTATTGACAACATTTTCGCTTAATGGTCTATGATAGAAAAGTATGTCTGGTCCATGCACTCCAATATTATAAAGATCTATTTTATTCTTAATTCTTTCCTGTATATCTACTTCTAATGAATTTAATACTTGTTTCCCAAAATCTAAATGTGCATACCCCGCTGGCATAATATCCCTCCATCATTTATTATAAATATAAAATACACAAATATTGTTAAATATTTGTTATTTCTATCTTCATTTTAACATATATAAAACAAAAGAACATGTTAAACATGTTCTAAAATATTTTTTCTTGTCTTTTATATAAAAGCATACAAAGAAGACTCATTACAATGATAACTCCGACAATCATCATAAAACAATGCATAAAAAATGATTCAGGTAATATTGAAATAACGGGATCCGTTGTATAGTCAAAAATCCAATAATTATTTCTAAATACAATTTGATGAAATATCACAAAAGCCTTTTCAAAATCTAAAGCAACTAAGAAACCTAAAACAGTTGGTATTCCAACTGATAAAAAAGAAGTTAATCTTAAAAAACGATATTCTCTTTCTTTAATGTTTTGATAAATCATAACACCAGAAATAAGTCCTGAAACAATCAAAGTGATTTGAATAATATCAAAAACCCTTTTGACTTCTTCAAAGTGTATACGGCCTGTCGTTGACATCACGAAGTTAGGAAGTTCTAAAGTTCCTCTATAAAACAAACTTTGGTATTGAATTAATATATCATAATTCTCTTTAATGATTTCTTTAGATATTCCAGTTGAAGAAGCAATATTAAGATAATCAATATCAAAATAATAGAGTTGTTTAAAGAAAACTGTAAAGACAACCGCAAAACATATAATAAAGATAGTCAATAATATTGCCAAAACAATATCTTTGTGTCTATTCTTCATATAAGAAATCTTCTCCTTTTTGAACTTCTACCTTTGATAATGTCGGAAAATCTTGTTGGCGTAAGACTTCATAAATACCAATTGCGACACAGTTTGATAGATTTAAGCTTCTCGCATTTCCATCCATTGGGATACGGACACACTCATCAAGGTGATCTTTTAATATATCATGCGGTATTCCATCATGTTCATGACCAAAAATGATATATTGATCAGATGTTGAACTATATTTTTGATCCGTATAACAAAGTTTAGAATAACGTGTGAAGAAATGAAAATCGCCTTTATTCTTTGATAGAAAATCATTCCAATCTTCATAAATATTCATTTGTAAATCTTTAATATAATCCAACCCTGCTCTTTTCATATGTTTATCATCTAAAGAAAAACCCATTGGTTTGATAATATGTAAGATAGAATGTGTTGCTACACAAGTTCTCATTATATTTCCAGTATTTTGTGGAATTGCTGGATGTACTAATACTATATGATTCATTATTATTTCTCCTTTAAAATTTCATATAACTTTCTTAATGCTTTTCCTCGATGAGAGTATTGATTCTTTTCTTCTAAAGTTAATGATCCTGAAGTTTTTTTAAGTTTAGGTACATAGAAAATAGGATCATAGCCAAAACCATTATTACCCTCTGATTTATCATTAATTTCACCTTCAAAAGTTTCTTCAATAATAATTGGCTCTTCATTAGGAATCACAAGTGCCATTGCACAAACATAACGTGCTCTTCTATCTTTTCCTTCAACAGCATCAATAATATATTGATTCTTAATATCATAACTTGTATCATGTCCAAGAAATCTTGCTGAATAAACACCAGGGCCTCCATCTAACGCATTAACTTCTAATCCTGAATCATCTGCCAATACTGGAATATGTACAATATCACAAATAGTTTGGGCCTTAATTAAAGCATTTTCCTTGAATGTCTTCCCAGTTTCTTCGATATCAATGTCTTCTTCAAAGATGTCTTTAATAGATAATACATCAATATGAATATCCTTTAACATCAATTTTATCTCTTTGATTTTTCCCTCATTTGTAGATGCAATAATAATCTCTTTCATCTTATCACTCCATTCCTAGTGTTTCTTTTACTTTATCAATAGGCATCTTTTGATTCGTCCAATATTCAAAAGAAACTGCTCCTTGATATAATATCATGCCTTCTCCATTCATAAATTCTAGTTTTTTTTCTTCAGCCATTTTTAATAATTTTGTTTGTTTAGGATTATAAATAATATCGGCTACTTTTAAATTATCTGTAAGATATGAACAATCTGGAATCAGACATTCCTCAATATGAGGAGCCATACCAACATTTGTTGTTTGAACAAGTAAGTACGAATCAAGTAAATCAGTTTTTAATTCTTCAAGATGATTTAATGACTTTAAGATAATAGGACAATCTAATTTATTATTTAAATCACGAATAAAAGCTTTATCACTACGATTATAAACAACAATCTGTTTAGCACCTTGCATAGCTAATTCAACAATAATTGCATTCGCAGCTCCACCAGCTCCAAGAACAACAATCTTTTGGTTTTTAATATCCCAATTCTTCTCTTTACAAGCAAGTAAAAAACCTTTTCCATCGCTAATATGTCCAATTAATTTTCCATTAATGTTTTTTACAGTATTAACCGCTTGGCATAGTTTTGCCTCTTGCGTTAAATCATCTAAGTATGACATAATCTTTAACTTATAAGGCATTGATACATTAAAACCTTTTATATTTAAAGTTCTAACACTTTGAATATAATTTTCTAGTTCATCTTCTTTTACTTCAAATGCAAGATAGACATCATCAATTCCTAATGCTTGAAAAGCAGTATTATGCATTAAAGGTGACAATGAATGTTTAATAGGATTTGCGACTATTCCATACATTCCCGTATACCCTGTTATTCTATTCTTTATCAAAATTATCAACCCCATTTCTTTACTATTATATAGTATATTATCAAGACTCACAAAGATTTATTTTTAATATGTGAAAATAATTCACATTTCTGATTTTTTTTACTATAATAAGGTTATAAATATTGGAGGATATAGAAAATGATTAAAAGATTAATTATGAATGCTGATGATTTTGGTATGACTGAAGGAAATTCCATTGGAATAATGATGGCTCATGCTAAAGGTATCTTAACATCAACAACTTGTATGATGAACATGCCTTTTGCAGAATTTGCGTTAACTGAAGCTAAAAAGCTTCCTAAATTAGGAGTTGGTATTCATTTTGTATTAACTGTAGGTAGACCACTTGTTGATGGTGCAAAATCATATACTGATAAAGACGGAAACTTTACAAGACCTAAAGATTATCCTGATGGAGTGCCTCATGCTGATCCTGATGAATTATATGTTGAATGGAAAGCACAAATGGAAAAGTATATTCAAATAGCTGGACATAAACCTACACACATTGATTCTCATCACCATGTTCACTTATTACCTTGGCATATTGATGTTGCTAAAAGACTAGCAAAAGAATATGACCTTCCTATGCGTCAAAGAGAACAAACTTTAGACACTTATGAATATGTTCGTTGTGATGATCGTATGTATGGTGATGATGCGAATTATGACTTTGTCACAAATGCCTTTAAAGTTGACGAAGAAGTTTTAGAATTTATGTGTCATCCAGCTTATGTGGATCAAAGATTATATGATATGACAAGTTATTGTCTTCCTCGTATGAAAGAACTAGAATTAATTCTTTCTCCAGAAATAAAGCAATTTATTGAAGATAATAATATAGAATTAATTAACTTTTCAAATATTAAAAGAATGGCTTAATTGCCATTTTTCTTTACCAATTTTTATGAACATCTTCGGGTGTAATTGCACGAATGACATTGCATGGATTACCCCCGGCAATAACATAAGGAGGAATATCTTTAGTAACCACACTTCCAGCACCAATAATAGCTCCTTGATTAATCTTAATCCCTGGTAATATTGTGACATTTCCACCAATCCAAACATTATCATGAATTGTGACCGGTAGCGTATATTCAATCCCTTTTAATCTTTGATTCTCATTAAAGGGATGATTCGCGGTATAAATGTTTACGTTCGGCCCCATAATCACATTATTCCCAATATAAACCTTCCCTTTATCTAATATTGTTAAGTTAACATCACTATAAAAATTCAAGCCCACAGTAATATTATAACCATAACTACAGTAGAATGGTTGTTCAATACAAAGCTCACCTTGACAATTTAAAAGTCTTTTTAAAACCAAATCTCTATTATCTCTATCCATTGGTTTTAAATTATTATATTCATATAATACTGCTTTACAAAACTCTCTATCTTTATATAACTCTTCACTATAGGGTTGATAAAGATGTCCTTCAATCATTTTTTGTTTTTCACTCATTATTTTTTCCTCTATAATATTTTTCTATTTGATTTGATAAACCTATACAGTCATATGTAGCGAAGACTGTTGGATCTATGCTTAAAACTACTGTTGGTTGATATCTTTGTGATAACTCAATAACTTTATATCGTAATTGTGGTGCAATCAAGATAAGGTCGTATTTATCATAAACATTATCCAATCCTACTATCGAACAAGCATCTATTTGATAAGGCAAATGATTAAAACGACAAAATTCATTCATCTTCTCTGCAAAATAGCCCGTTGTCAAACCACCCGTACAACTAAGAAGAATATGTCTTCTTTCTTTTGTTTCTTCTTCAGTGAGTTGTTTTATCATTCGATAAAATAACTCTTTAGCATAATGAAAGTTTTGAAATTGATAATGAAGATAAAATAAGAGTTCTTCCCCTTCATTAATCGTTTCTTCTATTATCCCTATTGGCCATATCACAAACTTTGCAATTCTATTCTTATAGAATATTTTATAAGTTTTTTCATCATACTTTTCAAGAGTCAGACGAGAATCTTTATGGATTTCATAATAAACCCATTTTCTAAAGACTTCAATATTCTCTGTTCTATAGAAACAATCCATGATTCTCACCTCCCTTTAATCCATTATACAAGATTTTATACAAAAATAAAATATTAAGGAGTATTTTGTAAAGCAACCTTGTAGTTAGTTAAACATTATGTTAGTATACTTTAAAAATGAGAGGTAAAATATGAAACCATATAAACACAAAGTTCATTACTATGAAACAGACCAAATGAAAATTACGCATCATTCTAATTATATTCGTTGGATGGAAGAAGCACGTATTGACTTTTTAGAGCAATTAGGTTTTGGCTATGATCGTTTAGAAAACGAAGGTATTATCTCACCTATTATTTCTGTTCAATGTGATTATAAAAAAAGCACAACTTTTAATGATGTTGTACAAATCAAAATAAATATTAAAGAATATAAAGGAACACGTTTATTATTAGAATATATTATGACAAATAATAAAACTCAAGAATTAGTTGCTAGAGGGGAAACATCACTTTGTTTTCTAAACAGCGATAAAAGACCTGTTATTTTAAAAAAGGCCAACCCTGAATTTCATAGTTTATTAGAAACATTTAAGGAGAACAATTAGTTCTCCTTTTTGTTTATTCCAATTAACATCAATACTATAGACACAATAACGATTGGTATATAAATAATATCCTCAATTGAAATTAAGAACTTATCAATTAAATATACTACAAAATATAACATCATACCTATTCCAATAAAGTAATACTTCTTAATCATCATCACACTTCTTTCTTACTCCTTCAATCCCACTAGTTATAATAGCTGTAATAGGAAAGACAATCCAAGCTGGATGCCACCAATCTTTTGTGAATCCTAAAACAAGAAATACCATTGCTGCTAAAGGCATTGTAATCGCAAACAAACTATTTTCTTCTTGTTTTTTCTCTTTAATAAATTTTTTGTTTTGCACAAGAAAATTATATGCGCTATCTTTAATCCCTAAGTTAATAAACATAAAGACTGCAATTGCTACACATATCATTAATTGCGTAGGAGCAACCTTTTCATCAAGCGACATTTCATCTAACAAAACAATGCTTGCAACTGATAATATAATCAATCCAACACCTAAAGCAATCCCCATTCCAAACTTAGATTTGAACTTTGCTTGTCTTGTTTGAAGATCTTGTAGATCATTAAAACTCATGTTTATTTCTTTTTTCTCTATTTCACTATACTTATCATAATTAATACCTGTAAAAATAATAACAGCGACAGCTACTCCAACACATGCCAACATCATAAATGCTCCTAAGTTCTCTTGTTTCGTATCTGCTGTTAAGATAGGTAAAATAACACTTAGAATAATAAATGAAACTGCTCCTGATATAAGATAAGAAAACTTCTTTTTTTCATCAAGATATTCTTTGATTTTCACTGAATTCATGAAGAATTTAACTTCTCCTTGAGTTGGTGAAGCTTCCTCATTCGAACTATCTTTAATAAGATAGTCTAATGTAACCTGAAATAGTTCACTTAATAATATAAGCTTATCCATTTCAGGATACCCTTCTCCTGTTTCCCACTTACTTACCGCTTGTCTAGACACATTAAGTCTTTCAGCCAATCCCTCTTGCGACAATCCTTTTTGTTTTCTTAAACTTTGTAATTTCATTCCGAAATCCATCTCTATCACCTCGTCATTATCATACAGAATTAACGTATTATTCGCTACCAACATACATTTGCGTTTTGTCCACTTTAAGTTGCATTTCTATATTTTTGTGGTTGCAAGTCTTTGTTGCTTTTATTTTACCATATTTTATTATCATTCTATAGAAAAATATGATAAAGTATTTAGAGGTGAAAAAAATGATAAAAAAATTTCAAAAATTATTAAAAGAAAAAAATATTAACTACTATATTATCTTAACAGATGACGATCATCAATCAGAGAGTGTTGGTGCCTATTATCAATCAAGAGCTTATTTAAGCGGTTTTAACGGAAGTGCTGGAACTTTATTAGTAACACAAGATAATGCTTACTTATGGACTGATGGAAGGTATTTTATACAAGCTGCAAAACAATTAAATAAAGATATTCAATTAATGAAGATGGCACAAAAAGGTGTTCCTACATTATTAGAATTCCTTGTTTCTCATATTAAAGAAAATGAAGTTGTTGCATTTGATGGTCAAACAATGAACTGTCAATTTGTATTTGATTTAGAAGATTCAACAGATGCTAACTTTAATATACAATCAATTGATCTACTTAATGAATTTTGGAAAGATAGACCTGCATTATCTAATGAAAAAGCCTTTCTATACAAAGAAGAATATCATGGTGAATTAACTTCTAACAAATTAGCAATAATCAGAGAGTATATGAATGAAAATGACTGTGATGCTCATGTTATTACAAAACTTGATGATATTGCTTGGATTTTTAATATAAGAGGAAATGATATTCCTTCTTCTCCAATGGTACTAGCAAATGCATTAATTACACTAGATCAAGCTTATCTCTACTTACAAGATAATACTTATGATCAAAAGATGACTGATTTTTACATCCAAGAAGGTGTTCAAATAAAAAATTACTTTGATATCTATGAAGATGTAAAAACTCTTACCGGTAGAGTCTTATTAAATGCATCAATTGTTAATTATGAATTATTTAATAATATTGAATGTGATGTTGTCGATGGCATCAACCCTTCTCAACAATTCAAAGCAATAAAAAATGATATTGAAATTCAAAATACAAAACAAGCCCATATTAAAGATGGGGTTGCTATGACTAAATTTATGTATTGGTTAAAAACAAATTATGGTCAAGTTGATATGGATGAAATAAGCATTGCTGATAAAGTATTAGAATTTAGAAAACAACAAGACTTATTCATGGAGACAAGTTTTTCATCAATAGTTGGATTCAATGAAAATGCTGCCTTAATGCATTATCATGCAACTAAAGAAGAACACTCTGTTATTGATAAAGATGGTTTATTATTAATTGATAGTGGTGGTCAATATTTAGATGGAACAACTGATATTACACGAACATTTGCATTAGGACAAATCAGCCCTATTCAAAAAACACATTTCACAATGGTATTACAAGGCATGTTAGCATTACAAAATGCATCTTTTCTATATGGTTGCACTGGTCAAAACCTTGACATATTAGCGAGACAACCATTATGGAGTGTTGATTTAGATTACCAATGTGGAACAGGGCATGGTGTTGGTCATTTCTTAAATGTTCATGAAGGTCCTCACGGTATTCGTCCACGTCCTAAATTCCAAGGCGAAGAAACTACTTTTGAACCAGGAATGATTGTCACTGATGAACCTGGTATCTACTTAGAAGGACAATATGGTATTCGTATTGAAAATGAATTACTATGTGTAGAAGGAACAGAAAATGAATATGGTCAATTCTTACATTTTGATTGTTTAACTTATGTTCCTATTGATCTAGATGCTATTGATGTCAATATTTTAACTTATAAAGAAAAGAAATGGTTAAATGATTATCATCAAGAAGTTTATAATAAAATATCTCCATTTTTAACAAATGAAGAAGCAACTTGGTTAAAAGAGTATACTAAAGCAGTTAAATAACTGCTTTTTTTTCAACGCAATATTACATAATATGTTATCTAAAGTTGGTGGAATTCTTGATGATAGCGTGTATACTGATAGTAAGGAGTGTGAATTATATGATTTCTCAGAATTTAGTATATTTAAGAAAAAGTAAAAAAATATCTTTAGAAGAGTTAGCTGATATCATTGGCGTATCAAGACAAGCTATAAGTAAATGGGAAAGTGGTGAAACAACGCCTGATTTAACTAATGCTATTGCTTTAGCTGATTTCTATAATATGACTGTGGATGAATTAATTTCTCGTAAAACAGAGAATAATGATGGTCGATATGTATTTGGAATGGTTACAGTTGGAGAACGAGGTCAAATCGTTATTCCCAAAAAAGCTCGAGATATCTTTTCTATTAAGTCAGGCGATAGTTTAATTGTTTTAGGTGATACAAACCAAGGTGGTATAGCTCTAGCAAAGATTAATTCTGAAGCATTAGACTTCTTTATGGAGGGAGATAAAAGTGATAGCAATCAAAACAAGTAATTTAAGTAAAAAATATGGTGATAAAAACGCTGTCGTTTCCTTTAATTTAGAAATTGAGAAAGGTGAACTTGTTGCCTTACTTGGAGTCAATGGTGCTGGCAAGACTACAGTAATTAAAATGTTATCATGTTTAACACAACCAACTGATGGTGATGCAACTATCTTCAATCACAGTATTATTAGTGATAGCTACGCAATTAAAGAGATCATTAATATATCTCCTCAAGAGACAGCTATTGCTCCTAACTTAACAGTCTATGAAAACTTGGAATTTATATGTGGAGTTTACGGTGATAGTAAGGAGCAAGCTAAAAGAAAAGCATTAGAGATGATTGATGAATTTGATCTATCAATCATCAAGAAACAAAAAGCTTCAACATTATCTGGTGGGTGGCAAAGAAGATTATCAATTGCTATGGCCTTAATTACTAAACCAAAAGTTTTGTTTTTAGATGAACCCACTTTAGGTTTAGATGTTCTAGCAAGACGAGAACTTTGGCAATTTATTGAATCATTAAAAGGAAAGATGACAATTATCCTAACAACTCACTATTTAGAAGAGGCAGAGGCATTAAGTGATAAAATCGCTATTATGTCAAATGGTTACTTAGTCGCAAAAGGAACATCTCAAGAATTAATACAACAAACAAAATCCGCAAACTTTGAGGATGCTTTCGTTACATTGTGTGGAGGTCAAACATCATGAAAACTCTAGCTTTTGCATCACGTAACACCAAAGAAATTTTAAGAGATCGTGTTAATCTTACTTTTGGTATTGTTTTTCCAATTATTTTGTTATTATTGTTAACAGTTATACAATCTAACATCCCCGTTGAACAATTTCCAATCAAAAAACTAGCTCTAGGAATATCAGTATTTGGTTTATCATTTATATCATTATTTTCTGGATTTCTTATTGCTAAGGATCGCAGTAGTTCTTTTATGATGAGATTAATGAGTTCTCCCATGAAGTCTAATAATTTTATACTTGGTTATATTTTACCATTAGTTCCAATGGCAATAATGCAATCAACAATCTGTTTTATAGCAGCGATATGTTTAGGTTTACCTTTAAGCCCAAATATAATTCTCGTTATTATTGCCAATGTTCCCACTGCTTTTATATTTATTTCAATAGGACTTATTTGTGGAACATTCTTTACCGATAAACAAGTTGGTGCTCTTTGTGGTGCTTTACTTACTAATTTATGTGGTTGGTTCTCTGGAACATGGTTTGATGTTTCATTGGTGGGAGGAATATTTGAAAAAATAGCCAACTGTTTGCCTTTTATCCATGCAGTAAACCTTGGTGAAAGTATTATACTAGGACATTATAATCTAATAACTAATGATTTATTATGGGTTCTTGGTTATTCAATATTGCTAACTATCCTTTCCATCACCCTTTTTAAAAAGAAAATGAAAAGTATAAACTAAAAGAAGTATCAGTATTTAAACTGACACTTCTTTCTTTTCTTTTATTCTTATATTTGTCCATCTTCTTAATAACTCATATATAACTGAGAATGTAGGAAGCCCAAATATCATCCCTGGGATACCAAACAGTCCCCCTCCAACAGTGACTGCAAATAATACCCATAACGCTGAGAGTCCAACAGAGTTGCCCACAACGTAAGGATAAATTAAGTTTGATTCAAATTGTTGTAATACAGTTCCAAACACTATAAAGATAAGTGCTTGAACTGGTGAAACCAAAACAATTAACATAGCTGAAATTGCTGTTCCTATAATTGGTCCAAAATAAGGGATTATATTTGTAGCACCAATAACAATAGCTGCTATAGATGCATAAGGAATACCTAAAATCTTACAACCAATATAACAAAGAATCCCAATGATAAAAGATTCAGTAAGTTGTCCTGCTAAAAAGTTTTCAAATGTTGATGATGTTAGATGAGCAACTTCTTGTCCCTTAACATAGTAATCATCTTTTAAAAATGCCCTTCCAACTCTCTTCACTTGTCTTATCAAAGTATCCTTAGAAAACAACATATAAACCGCTATAACAAAACTAATAAACATTTTCATAATACCACTTGCAATACTTCCAACTCCAGAAGCAATCCCTGGAACTAATGAAGTCACACTATTTAAAATCTCTTTACCAAATGATTGTTGTAAATTTCCAATCTCCTTCATTATATCTGAAGATATATTAAATTGTTTTAAAAGATCTTCAAGAATAATTTCTGCTTGAATAATAGTGTTAGGCATATTATCAACAAGCGTTCTGATATTTTCTATAACCTGTGGTAAGATTACCCAAACAATAATCACTATAACCAGAATAACTAATAAAATTGATAGAATTGCCGCAATAAACTTCTTCTGTTTTTCATTTTTAATAGGTAATTTCTTAATAAATATCTTCATTGGAATATTAAAGATAAAAGCCATAATTAATCCAACAATAAAAGGCTGAATGATTTCAAAAACTGTTCCAACAAAAGTGAGAATAGCTTCAAAATTCATTAAAATTAAAACTAATAAAGCAATATATGTAACAAGAATAATCATATTCTTTAAATTCAAATCTCTTATTTTATCAGTTGATTTCATCTAGACACCTCTTTATCTCATTATATAAATACATTATGTATTGAATATGAAGAAAGCTCTTCTTCCTTAGTATACCGGAAAAAGAGCTATTCTAAAATATATTTCTTCATAAATTGATCATTTTTTTCAAATAACTTAAATATCACTGCCCCAATTATCAAAACAATGACTTCTCCAGCAAACACATAGAATGCATTGATCATAAATGGAAGTCCCAAAGCGACAAATAATTCAGCACCAATAATTAATCCTGTAATAACTCCTCCTGCAATTGCAGCCGCAAAAATATTCTTTAAATAATACATTGCTAGACACACAAGAATAGTTGATAGTGTTCCAAACACCATATCCATCATTCCCATTGGAGATGGAATATTTGCGATGAAGCATCCCACAATTAATCCGGGAATATATTTCTTGTTATAAAACCCAAGAAATACCATAACTTCAGAAATACGCATTTGAATTGCTCCATAAGAAAATGGTGCAATTGCCATTGTTAAAACAGCATAAACGCATGCAATCATAGCATTGATTGCAACTAATCTCACATTAAAACTTTTATTCATTTTTTCTCTCCTTCTCTTCTAAAGTACAGTTAGAAGCCAGACATAATAAAAAGGTGGTGAGCCACCTACTGTTTTGTCCTTAGTTTTTTATACTGGGTGTTAGCTCTCGAACCAGTTCTTGGATATTCTATCACAACTCTTCTTATTCATCAAGATTAAAATGTTAAGTTCCTATCGGTAAGTTGCTTTAAAAACGCATCTTTATTCACTTCCATTTAAGATTTCTTTTACAAAATAAAATCGAGTAGGGTAAAATAACCATTGTTATTTTACCCTCTCACACCACCGTACG
>CAZWXH010000042.1:0-14904 GCA_964637725.1 uncultured Coprobacillus sp.
ACTACGCTCACGAGGGACTTTCACCCTAGATGTATGACATGCCCGTCATACCAAGTAAAAGAATATGAGAAATTCTCATATTCTAAAACTCATCAGTAAATAAATCATCAAAAGAAATTGGTTCAAAATGTTTATCTTCTTCTTTATCTTTTGATTTTTCTTTTGATTGATCCTGTGTATCTTGTATAGGTTCATCTATAATGACTTCTTTAGCTTTTGTAGCTTGCGGTGATTCTAAAGGAATCTCTCGAGGAATAATCACTAATGCTTCTTCATTGTCTAGCTTTTCAACTGAGTCCTGGATATTATCATCAATGACAATATCAGTTGTTTCAAACAAATCAGGTTCTTTTTTTACATCAAAAATGTGAGAATCGGGTTTGTTTTTTATTTCTTCTACTTTATATAAATCAGTAGTCAATGTATTAGCATTATAAATATAATTTAACTGTTCATCTTTTAAATCATTGATAACACTTGGTTTATTAAGTAATTGTCCAAATGAGTAATCTTTAATAGATATTGGATGTGTTTGTAATGAAAGTGTGTTTAATACTAACTCATCTTGTGTATCTAAAACAAAAGCATCAAAAGCATGAATGAGGTTTGTTTTAGGTGACTTAAATATTAAGCTTCCCTTTGTTGCACGATTACAGCCTGGAATATCAGAAACATGAAGCCTCTTTACTCCTGGTTGATCACTAATTAAAACATATGAATCACTCTTTAATGGATTGAATATATTCATTGCAACGAGTTCATCATTCTTTAAATTAATTCCTTTTATTCCCCCAGCTTTAACACCTAAGATAGAAATTTCTTGTTCACTATATAAAGTTGCATATCCTGCTTTCGTTGTGAGAATAATCCCTTGATTCCCATCGCTTAATCCCACACTTAATAAAGAATCATCTTTTTTAAGATTCATACACTTTATTGCCTTGCTATAACGTGTGACATCAAAATCTTTTAATTCAACACGTTTCATTTGACCAAAACGAGTAGCAAAGTCAATATATAAAGGTAAATTAAATGATTTAACAAGGATTGATCCAATCACTTTTTCATCAGGAGAAACTTTAACGAGATAACTAATATGTTTTCCTAATTCTTTCCACTTAAATTCTTCTAAACGATGAAGTGGAATATATAAATAGTTTCCTTTATCGGTAAAAACAAGTAATTTTTCTAAAGTATTCGCATTATGTAAATCCAATAATGCATCATCATCTTTTTTACCAAATCGAGTATTTTCACTTGCTTTATAGGATCTTTGAGAAATACGCTTAATATAGCCATCCCTTGTTACAGATACATATATATCTTCAGGTAAAATCATGGCTTCTTCATCAATAGAAATCTCTAAGACATCATCTTTGATTTCCGATAATCGAGGACTAGGATATTGTTTTTTGATTTCTTTTAATTCATCAACAATAACATTTCTAAGAACTGATTCATTATTCAATATATTACTTAAAGCTTGAATAAGTGCTTCAAGTTCTGCTTTTTCTTTTTGTAAAGCATTAATATCCGTATTCGTTAATCGATATAATTGTAAAGTTACAATAGCTTCTGATTGTTTTTCAGTAAAGCCAAACTTCTCTTCAATATTTGTTTTTGCATCTTGTTTATCTTTTGATTGACGAATTGCATGAACAACTTCATCTAAGACTGAAACTGCTTTAATCAAACCATCAACAATATGTTTTCTATCATTTGCTTTATTTAAATCAAAGACAGAACGTTTTGTAATAACTTCAATTTGATGTTGAATATAACCATCTAATATTTCTTCGATTCCCATCAATACAGGTCTTTTATCTTTAATAGCAACCATATTATAGTTATAATTCTTTTGAAGATCAGTGTTTTTATAGAAGTAATTTAATGTGTTTTGTATATCAACATCTTTCTTTAAATCAATAACAATACTTAAACCATTTCTATCAGATTCATCCCTTACTTCAATAATTCCATCAATACTACGATTAAATCTTATTTCATCTAGTTTTCTTACTAACTCAGCTTTATTAACTTCGTAAGGAATCTCACTTACAACTATCTTGTTCATTGTTTTTTCATTCACTATTTCCGTACGCGAACGAACAACAACCTTTCCTTTTCCGGTTTTAAAAGCATTTTTTATGCCTTCTTTGCCTTCCACAATAGCTCCTGTAGGAAAATCTGGACCTTTCATAAACTCCATTAATTTATCTAATGAACAGTGAGAATGATGAATACGATGAATAGTCGCATCAATGACCTCATGAAGATTATGTGGTGGTATATCAGTGGCATATCCTGCTGATATACCAGTTGCACCATTAACTAATAAGTTAGGATACTTTGCAGGAACAACAGTTGGTTCATATTCAGTGTCATCAAAATTTAAAGACATTAAAACAGTCTCTTTATCAATATCTTTTAGTAATTCCAAAGCTATCGCAGATAGTCGTGCTTCGGTATAACGCATTGCGGCAGCTGGATCATTATCAATTGAACCGTTGTTCCCTTGCATATCAACAAGAGGAATTCGCATTTTCCAATCTTGTGATAAACGAACCATCGCATCATATACAGATGAATCACCATGAGGATGGTAATTCCCAATAACATTTCCGACTGTCTTCGCACTTTTACGATATGGCTTTAAATGTGTGTTACCTTCTCTATACATTGCATATAATATTCTTCTTTGTACAGGCTTCAATCCATCTCTAACGTCAGGTAAAGCACGGTCTTGAATAATATACTTTGAATATTTTCCAAAACGATCACCCATGATATCATCTAGTGATTGAATAAGTATTTTTTCTTTCATGCTTTCCCTCCTTTACTGATGAAGTGTAAATTCATCAAATGCATCTTCTAAAGAGAATTGAACATTATCTTCAATCCATTCTCTTCTTGGTTCTACCTTGTCACCCATTAATACCGAGACTCTTCTTTCAACTAATGCAGCATCATCAATTGTTACTTGAATTAAAGTTCTTGATTCTGGATTCATTGTTGTTTCCCATAATTGATCAGCATTCATTTCCCCAAGCCCTTTATATCTTTGAACAACATATCCTCGTCCTATTTTTTTCTTGGCAATTTCTAGCTCGTCTTCATCCCAAGCATACTCAAGATCTTCGTGTTTACCACTTTTTTTAGAAACCTTATATAATGGCGGTAAAGCAATATAGACCTTTCCACTTTGAATGAGTCCTCGCATATAGCGATAAAAGAATGTTAATAGTAAAACTTGAATATGGGCACCATCAGTATCCGCATCGGTCATTATAATAACTTTATTATAATTAGAATCATCAGAGTTAAAGTCGGCTCCAACTCCTGCTCCTACAGTATTAATAATTGTACTAATTTCTTCGTTTTTCAAAATATCAGCCATCGCCGCTTTTTCTGTATTCACAACTTTACCACGTAGTGGTAAGATCGCTTGGAATTTTCTATCTCTTCCCTGCTTAGCACTACCTCCAGCAGAATCACCTTCGACTAAGTACAATTCTTTTTTCTTTTTATCCTTAGATTGTGCCGGAGCTAACTTCCCACTTAAAATCTTTTCGATTTTATTGCCTTTGCCTTTTCTAGCATCTTCTCTTGCTTTTCTAGCAGCATTTCTAGCTTGTGCTGCTTTAATCATCTTATTAATTAATTGATTAGCAGTTTCTTTGTTTTCTTCTAGGAAATAATTAATTTGTTGATAAACAACATTTTCGACAATATTTCTAGCTTCCGGAGATCCCAGTTTTGATTTTGTTTGACCTTCAAATTGTAATAAAGATTCAGGAATTTTCACTGAAACAACAGCAGTCATTCCTTCTCTAACATCATTACCTTCTAAATTATTATCTTTAGGTTTTAATAAACCATATTTTCTTGCATATTCATTAAATACTTTTGTAAATCCAGATCTTAATCCTGTTTCATGGGTTCCCCCATCACCAGTTCTGACAAGGTTAACAAAAGAAATAAGATTTTCCTGATATCCTTCAGTAAATTGAAAAGCGACTTCTACTTCAATAGGATTATTTGTATCATCAAAAGAAACGGTCTTATTAATTGTTTTCTTTTCATAATTCAAATAGTCAATAAAAGCTTCTAAACCATTTTCATATTGAAAAGTTTCATGTTTACCAGCTCTATCATCAATAATATTCATTTCTACGCCTTTTAGTAAAAAAGCACTTTCTCTTAATCTTTCACAAATTGTTGAATAATTAAATTCAATTGTTGAGAATATAGATTTATCTGGTAAAAATTGAATAGTCGTTCCTGTTTTATTTGTTTTCCCAATTACTTCTAATTTAGAAATGTTTTTTGCGCCGTTTTCAAAACGTTGTCTATATATTTTTCCATCACGATAAACAGTGACTTCAAGAAATTCGCTTAATGCATTAACGACAGATGAGCCAACCCCGTGTAATCCACCTGATGTTTTATATCCACCATCTTCACTGAATTTTCCACCGGCATGAAGTATTGTTAAAATAACTTCGGTAGTCGGACGACCTGACGCATGCATACCCGTTGGCATACCACGACCTTCATCCTCTACTTTGATAGTTCCATCGGTTCCTATCGTTAAAGTTATTTTATTTCCATAACCTGATAAAGCTTCATCAATTGCATTATCTACAATTTCCCATACAAGGTGATGAAGACCACGATGGTCAGTTGAACCTATGTACATACCTGGTCTTTTTCTAACCGCTTCTAGTCCTTCTAGAATTTGTATATTTGATTCATCATATTGATTTGATTTCATCTATGGTATCCTCCTTTTGCAACTATTCTATTATACCTTAATTTTATTGATTTTTCCATCTAATAATGTATAATTATTTCCGAGGATGTGAAAATATGGATTATTTTGTTTATATATTATTAATTGTTATGAGTTATTTATATGGTTCTATACCCTTTGCCTTATTAGTTGGTAAAATTTTCTATAACACTGATATAAGAAAACAAGGTTCAGGTAACCTTGGAGGGAGTAATGCTGGACGAGTTTTAGGAAAAAGAGCTGGTATATCGGTCATTGTATTAGATGCTTCTAAATGTTGTATTTCAATACTTATCGCTAAAGTCATAACAAGTTGGTTAGGTTTGGACACAAATATTATATATCCCTGTGCACTTGCTTGTATGATTGGACACTGTTATCCTATCTTTGCGAAATTTAAAGGTGGTAAGGGTGTTGCTTCAGCAATTGGATATGCTTTGATGACAAACTTCTATTGTGCTTTAATTTCTCTAGCTATCTTCTTAGTGGTTTTAAAACTAACGAAATATGTTTCTCTAGCTTCAATTCTAGGGGCTTCATCAATTTTGATTACTTCGATCTTTATTGGTTATTCACCAATTGCGATGATTACAAATGTTTGTATTATTGCTATTATGATATACAAACATAAAGATAATATTGTAAGAATTAAACAAGGTACTGAAAACAAAATTAAATGGATGTAGATACATAAGAAAAGACTTAAACAGATAAATAGTTTTCTGACTATTTAAAAGTTTAAAGTCTTTTTTATTTTATAAACGAAGGTGTTGTTGAATGTGGTAAAAAGTGATGATCATTATAATATTCTATACGATATTCATCATTTTCATAATGGATTAATGTTAATGAACATCCTTCAACAACTTGTTGGTTTAGTTTTACATAATCAGCTCTCTTTAATTTTAACATTGTTGCTAGTAAAACAATAAAATACATACCGTGAGTAACAATCATTATTTGAGAGTTACTATCTTTTTGTTCAAGTTCATTTAAAAAAGATTTAACTCTTATAACGACTTCATCATAGCTTTCACCTTGTGGTATGCGAGTAAACTTTTCTGGGTGAGCCCATAAATTTTTATATATTTCACAATCTTGAGCATTATTAACAATGTCTTTTGTTCTTCTTCCTTCAAACACTCCAAAATTCATTTCTGCCAAACGTTTATCACAAATGATATCATCTTCCTTAAACAAGATCTTAGCAGTCTGATAAGCTCTTAAAATGGGACTAGAATAAATATAATCAAAATCAATGTCTTTAATATATTCTTTTAACTTAAAAGCATTATCAATTCCCTCTTGTAATAAAACCGAATCTTTACTTCCTTGAAGTCTTCCTTCTTTATTCCATAGAGTCTTAGAGTGTCTCGTTATATATATTTTCATAATAGTAAAAAATAAGGGATATTCCCTTATTTATATTGATCATTGATATTTTTCATTATTTTCTTGATTTGTGTTTCATTAGGTTTACGTCCCATTTCCATAAACATAGCACGAATCATTTTTTCGTTGATTGGCGGATTCTTTTTTAAGTTCTTTTTAAATACATAACGAGCTACAAAAAAACCAATAACAAGACCAACAGCAAGTCCTAAGACTACATATAAAACTTCATTCATTTTCAAATTCCTCCATTTCAATTCTTGAATATTATAGCACAAACATATTCAATTTGTAAAACAATTATGGTTTAATCATATAAAAGTTTTTAGAAAATCCCTTAATCATATCAAATATGATATGATTTTCATGACTTTCTTTCACTTCAATATCATATTCATTCATTTTTATTGAAATAACTTCATCTGTTAAAGGATTTATAAGTTTATGTATATTATGATAATAAGAGTAGTCTTCTCTTTTTGAAATAAGATTTAATAATTTTTCTTTATTAACATCAATTGCTTGAAACATATGTTCAACTTGTTTTGTTTCATAGCTATCATTTTGTTGATAATATAACTGAGAAGCTAATAAAGGATAAACCTTAACCATATCAAATAAATGATCCTTTAATAATACTATTTTATAATTACACATATTTATCACCCTTTATCATTTTAATACACATAATCTGCAAATTATGTCAAAAAAGAAAAACCTTAGAAAAGTTCTAAGGTTATTTAAATCTTTTTTGCTTTTCATATGTTGTATGAAGTAATTCATGAGCAAGATGAGAATTTGGCTCACCGAGAAAATCTTCATATAACTTTATGATTTGTGTGTTCTTATGTGATTTTCTAGCAGGCATAGCACGATCTTCTTGATACAAAGCCATCGCTCTTGTGCTCTTATAGTCAAAACCACTGTTTCTAATCAACGCATTAACATAAGATTGACCACCACCATTAATACAACCACCAGGACAACCCATTACTTCGATAAAATGATACTTAGATTTTCCAGCGCGAATTTCATCTAACAACGGTTTAGCGATTGACATACTATGTGCAACAGCGATATTAACATCTAAGTCACCAATCTTAATAGTTGTTTCTTTAAGACCTTTTTGTCCTCTAACAACATGATATTCAATTTCGTTAATATCATCATTGGCCAAAACATCAGCAACTGTTCTTAATGCCGCTTCCATAACTCCACCACTTGTACCAAATATAACACCAGCACCAGTATACTCACCAAATAAATCTTGATCAAACTCTTCATCTTTTAAATCAACAAAGTTGACACCAAACATTTTAATAAGCTTACCGAGTTCTCTAGTTGTTAAGACAGCATCTATATCTTTGATACCATCTTTTATCATTTGTGATCTTTCCTTCTCAGCTTTTTTAGCAGTACAAGGCATTATAGAAACTGTATAAATGTCTTTTGGATCAATATCATTGACTTTCGCATAATAAGATTTAATCATTGCCCCTAACATCATATGCGGAGATTTACATGATGATAAATGCTCTAAAATATCAGGATATTCCTTTTCGCAATAATTAATCCATCCTGGCGAACATGATGTAATCATTGGAAGTTTTCCACCATTTTTTACACGATTAATAAATTCATAGCCTTCTTCCATAATTGTTAAGTCGGCACCGAAATTCGTATCATAAACTTTATCAAAACCTAACAATCTTAAAGCATGAACCATTTTACCAGTAACTCTAGTTCCAATGGGCATACCAAATTCTTCGCCTAAACTTGCTCTTACTGCTGGTGCAGTTTGAACAATAACATGTTTACTTGGATCATTCAATGCTTCAATTACATAATGAACTTCTTCTTTTTCATGTAATGCTCCAACTGGACAGACATTAATACATTGTCCACATTGAATACATTCAACATCAGCTAAACTTCTATCAAAAACGGGACCAATAGTTGTTTTAAAACCACGATTCATAAAACCTAAAACACCTAAATCTTGATGTTTTTTACAGGCTGCAATACAACGTCCACAAAGTACACATTTTGAAGAATCTCTTACCACTCCAGGAGCTACATCATCAAATGTAACTTGTGTTTTTTCACCTTTAAAAGCATCTTCACGAACACCTAATTCTTGACATAGTTTTTGAAGTTCGCAGTTTGTATTACGAATACAAGAGAGACAGTCCTTAGAATGATTTGAAACAATTAATTCAACAATACGTCTTCTTGCATCAAGTGAACGCATTGAATTTGTTTTAACAACCATTCCTTCGCGTACAGGATAAACACATGCAGTACATAATGTTTTCACACCTTCGACTTCAACTTGACAAACTCTACAAGCACCACTTCCTGTATAATCTTTTAAATAACACAAAGTAGGAATATGAATGCCGTTTTCTCTTGCAACTTCTAAAATAGTTTTGCCTTCATAAGCCTCAACTTGTCGGTTGTTCATTGTTAATTTTACTTTTCCCATTCATTCCACCTACTTTCTCTCAATAACACTAAAGTGACATGCTGTTAAACAGTTTCCACATTTAATGCATTTATTTTGATCAATATGATATGTTGTTTTACCAAGTTCTCCAACAATAGCATTCGCTGGACATTGTCGAGAACATAATCCACACTTACGACATTTTGACTCATCAACTTCGTAATGTAACAACGCCTTACAAATACCTGCCGGACATTTTTTATCATTAATATGAGCTAAATATTCATCTTTAAATTGTTCGATAGTTGAAAGCACTGGATTTGGGGCTGTTTGTCCTAGCCCACATAATGCTGTGTCTTTAATAGTATGAGCAAGCACTGCTAATTCATCTAATGAACCCATTGTCCCTCGACCTTCACAAATATCATTTAATATTTCTAACATACGTTTTGTTCCAATACGACATGGTGAACATTTTCCACAAGATTCATCAACAATAAAATCCATATAAAATCTTGCTACATCGACCATACAATTATCTTCATCCAATACAATCATACCACCTGATCCCATCATTGAACCAAGCTTAACCAATTCATCGAATCCGATTTGTGTATCTAATTGTTCTTCTGTTAAACAACCACCTGATGGACCACCTGTTTGAACTGCTTTAAATTGTTTACGATTAGGACATCCACCACCAATTTCATAAATAACTTCTCTAATAGTTGTTCCCATCGGAACTTCTACAAGACCTGTATTTGTGATTTTACCACCTAATGCAAATACTTTTGTACCTGAAGATGTTTCAGTACCTATAGATTTAAACCATTCAGATCCTTTTAATAAAATCTGCGCAATATTGGCATATGTTTCAACATTATTAATTATTGTTGGTTTTCCCCATACCCCTTTATGAGCAGGGAATGGTGGTTTAGGATTAGGCATACCTCGATCCCCTTCAATAGATTGAATCAAAGCTGTTTCTTCACCACACACAAATGCTCCTGCACCTAAACGAATTTCTAGATCAAAATCAAAACCTGAATTAAATATGTTTTTACCTAACAAATTCATTTCTTTAGCTTGTTTTATAGCATGTTTTAAACGTTCAACCGCAATTGGATATTCTGCACGGATATAAACATAACCATAATTTGCACCAATCGCAAAGGCTGCTATGGCCATTGCTTCAATAATACAATGCGGATTACCTTCAAGAATAGAACGATCCATAAATGCTCCAGGATCTCCCTCATCAGCATTACAAATAACATATTTCTCTTCACTATCTTCATTTAAGGCAAATTGCCATTTAAGACCTGTAGGGAAACCTCCGCCTCCTCTTCCTCTTAAACCACTGTCCTTAATAACATCAACAACTTCTTGTGGTTTCATTTCCAAAACCACTTTTCCTAATGCAAAATATCCATCTTTCGCAATATATTCTTGAATATTTTCTGGATCAATAACACCACAATTATTTAAAGCTATACGTTTTTGTTTTTCATAAAACTTTGTATGATTAATATCATGGATTTGGTTTGTATCTTGATCTGTTTCATTTAGCATTAATCTTTGAACAGGACGTCCTTTGTAAAAATGCTCCATAACAATTTCTTTTACATCTTCAATGTGCACAGTTTTATAAATTATATTATCGGGATAAATCGCAACATTTGGTCCTACACCACATAAACCAAGACAACCAGTACGCAATACACTAATTTCTTCATCCAATCCCATTGATTTGATTTCATGTTTAAAAGCATTAACTAAATCACCACAATTACCAATGCTACAACCTGTACCAGCACATATTAATACCTGTATTCTTTCCATTGTTTCACCTCCTCTTATTTAAACTTTCCAACAGTATATTCTTCAACAATTTCGTCATTTTTTAAGTGTTGTTCAATAATTAATTTTGCCTTTGTTGAATCTACTAAGACATATGTTGTCTTGTTATCATTTTTATCATAAACTTCAACAATTGGTTCGAACTTACAAATGCCAATACAACCTGTTTGAAGAACCGTTACAGGTATTTTATCTTTGGCAACTTGTTCTACAAAAGTATTCAATACCGGTCTTGCTCCAGCCGCGATACCACAAGTCGCCATTCCCACAACAACGCGATACTTTTGATCATCATCCATGCGAATCGTCATTTTATTCTGTGCTTCTTCTCTTATCTTTTTTAAGTCCTCTAATGATTTCATTTTCCTAGTCCCTCCTTTATATAATCTTTTAACCACATGATAACCTCTGGTTCATTTATTTTGACATCACCTAAGATATCTTTCATCTCTTTTGTATTCATTTGAAAAGAGATATCATCACTTTTATAATTAAAATCATAATCAATACAATCATCAGCTTGAATTAAAGTAGCTATTGTATCAATTAAATCTCCCATCATGGGAGTATCAATATTATCCTTAAGAAAAATAGCTTTTACTGAAGTTCCTTTTTTAATTTCAGAGTTTATTTCAAACTTACCACCAGTCAGCTCAGCAATTTGTTTGAACAAAGGAATTCCTAAACCAACACTTCTTGTTGTCCGCGTTGTATAGAAAGGATCAACGACATGCTTAAGTTGTTCTTTATTCATTCCATCTCCATTATCAATTATTTCAACACTAATCATATTTTCTTTTAAACTATCTAAAATATGAATTTGAATAAAGGAAGCATGAGCACGAATGGAATTATAAGCAATATCTAAAATATTAAGAGCTATTTCATCCATATCGTTTCCTCCACAAATTATAGAACTCTATTTTATCAATTTCATGAATTGGTTCATTAATTTGTTCTAATTGATGAGCATCGCTATTCATAAACCACATCGTATCATTTAAAAAAGGATACTTTTCTATCATTATATTTTTTTGTTCATCATTCTTAACTTCTATACCATCAAAATCCCAATCTTTATCAATTTTAAAATAAATATTCATCACTGAGAATCTTTCACTCATTACATGTGCTAAAACAGCAATTCCTCCTAATTCATGAATATAATCAATCGTTTCTTTTAATAGGAGATCTAATGATTTAATTAATAACCTTGGTTCTTCATCAATGATATGATCTTCTTTATCAAATATATACTGATGACCAAAATAATAGGAATCATTAGGTTCTTCGATCAAATACCTATCCAAAAACTGTTGTATTGTCTTTAAATTGGTATCTGGTAAGAAATATGCCAGAACATGAACTTCTTCTCTTGTTTGCATTTCAACGCCATACACAAAGTCAATTTTATTGTGAGCAATCTTTGCTAAATGTTCTAATTGCTTAACAGAATTATGATCACATATAGATATAATATCTAGATTTTTTATATAAGCCATATTGACAATATTATTGATTGTCATATCATCTAGACTACAAGGCGATAAAGCCGAATGAATGTGAAGATCATAAAACATCTTATAAGCCAATTTGTGAAAACTTTATAGATAATGAATAAGCATCTAATGGTGTCGTCAATAAAGGAATATCTAACTCAGTTGCTTTTTTCAAAGTATCTTCTTCTGGTTTCACACCTTCCACAAAGATAATTCCTGAAAAATCAAGTAATTGGGCAACTGCAATAACATTCACATGTCGTTGAACAGTTAACCATAAATTATTTTCATCAGCATTTGCCATGACATGACTTAATAAATCACCAATATAGACACCACTTATCTCTTTGTCAGTTTTCTCATTTATTAAAGTTAAGATATTTTCTTGACCATTGATTTGATGTATGAGTTCATTCATTTTCATATTAATCACCTTTTTCTACACGACAAGCAGTTTTATCAACGTGCCCATCAACTATACTTTGTGCTAAACTTCGACAATTCGCAAAACCACAAGCCCCACAATCATACTGAGGTAGTGTTTCTAAAATATCATTTACTTTTTTAAACCATGTCATCCGTTCTTGCATAGTCTTCATTTCCGTTATATTCAAACCTCTTTCAATATAATAATCTTGAAGTTTTAATTCTAACATTTCTAATGAACAATCATTAAGAATGTTTTGAATATTATAAGATCCCTCAAACGGATTATTCCATAAGAAATGTCCACCAATGCAACCTTGATAACAGGCATATATTGAAATTAAATCTAAATGTTGAATACGATCAAATTCTATTAAATCTAAAATACTCTTTGATTGATTTAAACCTTCTACACTCACTATTGATTGACTTCTATTTCCAAATAAACAAGCCACATTACTCTTCAATCCATATTTATTAATCTGAAGAAGATATTTATCTTCCGTAATTAAATTATTAATCTTTGGAAACACATGTGAAATACTCATAGCGTAGTCAATATGAGATTGATCATTACCGAATGGTTCCTTCGCTAATTTCATTTTCCCAACACACTCACAAAGAGAATAAATGGCTAAATCTTTATCTTTTAATCTTTCTCTTATTCTTTTAGCTGCGATTTCCACAGGATAGTCATAAGGTAATAAACGATCATAAAGTGTAGGATAGTTTTTCTCAATCAGAAGATTAACTGTAGGACAAAACGAAGTTAACCAAATTCCTTCTTTTTTTTGACTATCTTCAATGGCCTTTTTATAAAGCGCACCTTCTATATCACTATATTGAATGACTTCTTGAAAACCCAACTTTTTAATAGCGAGACAGGTTTTTTGATATTCTTCAAAAGATTTACAATCAGATAAAATACTAGTAGGAACTAAAACAACATTATGTGCGTGTAAGTGAAGCGTTTCATTCATATGAACACCTTGAACTTTTAATACTCTAGATGGACATTCCTTGATACATACATCACAGTGAATACATTTTTCCTCATCTATATTAACTTGACCATCAACAATAGAAATCGCATTCATTGGACATACTTGAAGACATTTAATGCAATGATGACATTTTGAATCAAGACATTGAATCATTGATTTCATTCAAAACACATTTTCAAGTGAGTTCCTTCACTTGAAGATTCAATATCAAAAGTTGTTGCACATGTCTTCATATTATCAAGTCCCATCCCTGCTCCAAAACCAAAAGCTCTGGCTTTAGATGATGCAGTTGAATATCCAGGTGTCATTGCCAAATCAATATTTAATATACCTGGTCCAATATCATCAAACGACAAACAAACTGTTCCAGTATCTAAAACTTCAAAGGTAATTGTTCCACCATGAGAATGAATAACCAAGTTAATCTCAGCTTCATAACAAGCAATAGAAATACGTTTTAAAACTTTAGGATCCATACCTAATGTCTTTAAAGTTGCTTTTATATCGCGTGATGCATATCCAGCATCATCATAGTTATCTTTGATGACTTCGTATGTTTTTCTCATTTACCTAAACCTTTTTCATATAAGCGACCACACGCTTGATACATTGTATATTCAGTCTTAAAAACACTAATACCACTCATCTTAGCCCCTTCGATTAAATGTTCATCTATTGGTTTCCCTCTCACGACAAGGACCACTTGCAAATCAAGAGTACTTGCAGTATTAATGATTTGCATATTTGACAAACCAGTAATAAGCAATTCTCTTTCATCACTATCACGCAAATAGCACAATGCATCTGACATTAAATCAGTCCCAAAAGCACCATGAAAATCTATATTATATATGTCTTGATTCGCAGTGTATATTGCTTCGCCATCAACAATATCAAGAATTTCACTTAATTTCATATTGGTGCCTCCTCTTTTTTATAATTCAATATAAGCATTTTTAAATCTTCTAATTGTTTACTACATCCAAAAACAGTACCATCAACACTAACAACAGGCGCAAGTCCACAAGCACCAACACAGCGAGTCGCATCGATTGAAAAAACCCGATCTTCGCTCGTTCCATTAACGGGAGCTCCTGTCATTTCAACAAGTAAATCCAAAATTGTTTGAGATCCATTTACATAACAAGCAGTCCCTAAACACACACCAATAACATGTTTTCCTTTAGGCTCAATTGTAAATTGCGAATAAAAAGTAACTACTCCATAAATCTTTGCGACTGGTTCATTTAAAACACTTCCCATTTTTTCCATCGCTTCAAAAGGAATATATCCTAATTCGCTTTGAATTTCATGAAGCATTAATTTAATCGGACCTTTTTCATCCTTGTGTTGATTAATAACTTCATCAATAAATTTTAAAGATTTTTGATTCAATTCATTCATTTTCTCACCTCTTTTTCTGAATATTTTTTATAACCTAATTATAACATACACTCAATAGCTATGAAACCGTTTTCTTTTTTA
>CAZWXH010000043.1:0-14686 GCA_964637725.1 uncultured Coprobacillus sp.
CTATTCAATAATATGTTTATATCCTGCATCAAATATTTGTTTAACATGATCATCATCTAAAGAGTAATAAACAAGTTTACCATCTCTTCTATTTTTAACGAGATGAGCAGCTTTTAATAGACGCAATTGATGTGATATTGTTGATTGTGACAACTGTAAAGTTGCAACTAAATCACCTACACACATTTCATCTTCAAATAATGCACATATAATTCTAATTCGTGTAGAATCAGCAAAAACTTTAAATAGTTCTGCAACATCATACAATATTTCTTCATCAGGTGAGGAAGCTTTCACTCTATCAACAACATCCTGATGTACAACATTTTGATTATCCATATTTTCCTCCTTTCATATGAACGGTTGTTCATATGTTAATATGATTATATATCCTATCATTTGACATGTCAATATATTTTGTTAAAATGTATATAGATGAGGAGTGAAGATATGAAAAGATTATTAATCGTAGTAGATTTTCAAAATGATTTTGTAAGTGGCAGTTTAGGGTTTAAGAAAGCCAGTGACTTAGAAGATCATATCGTTCATTTAATTAAAGAATATCAAATGAATAATGATGAAGTGATTTATACTATGGATACCCATCCAGAAAATTATTTAGAGTCATATGAAGGGAAAAACCTTCCGGTTGCTCATTGTATTGAAAATACAGAAGGATGGCAACTCTATGGTAAGGTTGGAGAACTTCTTAATGATTGCTTAGGTTTTAAAAAGCCTACTTTTCCTTCTTTAGATTTAGCTTATTATCTTGAAGGAAAAGAATATCAAGATATTACTTTAGTTGGTCTTGTATCACATATTTGTGTACTATCAAATGCAATCATGGCCAAAGCTGCTCAACCTGATATTCCAATTCGTGTTGATTTAAAAGGCTCTTCTAGTGGAAATGAGGAAGTTCACAACAAAAGTATTGATGTTATGAAGTCAATGCAAATTGAAATAATTGAATAATGAAAAGGGAATTAAGTTTTTACAAACTTAGTTCCCTTCTTTTTGTTTTAAAACATATTTAACATAATCATGTTCTTCAATAATATGTCCCAGTGATTCTTTATTTGATTGTTTATCCATATTAAATACATATACCGGTAATTGATCAATAATTGTTTGATTTTCATCATAAATATCACATCTCATCTTATGATAATCATTATCAATCGAACCATCAGCTAGATATCCTTCCATTTCATCGACACGAGCAAGCGTCTGATCACTAACTTCATGGATTTCTCCTATAATCATATCATCACCTTCTAGTAAAAGTGCCGGATATGGTTTTGATTGAATGGTAAACAAAGTTCCTTTTACATAGGCATAGCGACGAAATGTATTTTCACTTTTTAAATAAAGATCATAATTATACATTCCTTCTCTAAGACTTCCATATACAAATATTCTTTCCATTAATGTGTGGCCCCACCAGTTACTTTAATATCAGTGTCATTTTCGATAATTGCTTCAATAGCTGCTATAAGCCCTTCTACAATTGTTTCTAAAGACATACTGGCTTTTTCTTTTTTATCAATAACTTGTTGTGGTAGAAACGGAATATGAATAAAACCACTTCTCTTGCCTGGGTATTTTGTTTCAATAAGATGTCTAACACCATAAGTTACATGATTACATACAAATGTGCCAGCACTATTTGAAACTGATGCAGGAATATGATGTTCTTGAATTTTTGCGACCATTGCTTTAATTGGAATATTAACAAAATATGCATCTGGTCCATCAATATAGACAGGTTCATCTATAATTTGTTGACCGGCATTGTCAGGAATACGACAATCATCAATGTTAACTCCAATTCTTTCAACTGTAATATCATAACGCCCACCTGCTTGACCAATTGAAAGAATAACATCAGGGTCATGTTTTTTCATTGCTTCATCAATAACTTTTAAAGATTGATGACAAACTGTTGGTATTTCTAATTTAATAATTTCTGCTCCTAAAATTGTATCTGGTAATTTCTTAACCGACTCAATTGCGGGATTGATTTTTTCTCCTCCAAAAGGATCAAAACCTGTAACTAATATTTTCATGATTGACCTCCTAAAATCCTAAAACTAACATTAAAATTATATGTATAACAATCATTGTAAGAGCCATTGGTATTTGCGCCTTTATAACTGCCCACTTTTGATCTTTAGTCTCTAGTACAGCACAAGGGACAATGTTAAAGTTTGCGGCCATAGGTGTCATCAAAGTTCCACAAAACCCTGCTGTCATACCCAATGCTCCAATAACTGCTGGATTTCCTCCTTGAGCAATAACGAATGGGAAACCAATTCCAATTGTAATAACAGTAAAAGCTGCAAAAGCATTTCCCATTATCATTGTAAAAATAACCATTCCTAAAACATAAACAATAACACCAATAACAATATTTCCTGAAGGAATAACACCTGAAATAATACTAGCAATAACTTCTCCTACACCAGCTTCTTTAAAAACCGTTCCTAAAGCTCCCAATAATTGAGGCAACAAACATGGAGCACCAACTTGCATAAGTAAGCGAGAAGTATCACCACGAGTTTCTTTTACTTTTGGTTTACAAATAATAATTGCTAGAAATAACGCAACAAGACAAGCCGTCCCTGTCATAACCGCTCCATCTAATGGGACAGCTTTCAGTTTACCTTCTACAACAGTATTGTATTTAACAAATGATAAAAGAAGTGCCATGATCCCAATTGATACGGCCGGAATAAAAATAAAACTTTTTACTCTTTTACTCTCTGTTAAACGAGATTCGGGTGTTGATTCTTCAAATTTCCCAATTTGAACTTGATGAGTTGCTGTTAAACATCCCATCACAACTAATAGCCCACCAGTAACAACACTAGGAATAACTTTCCCAAACATAAAGATAATCCCAAGAAGTGTCCAAAATAATGCAGTTCCTAGTTTAGCTTTTTCATTCTTAGTCGCACGAATAGCAGCATCAAAACTTACTAATCCACATAATGCATAAAAGAATTCAGGTAAATAAACTCCTAAAAAATCAGCCATTAAATTTGTCCTCCTTTCTTAATCTTTCGATCATATAAAGTCACTTGTACAATTGCTAAAACAACTGCAATAAGCGCAATATATAAAGATGAAGATGAAATCATCGATAAAGTAATATCCTTAAAACCTAAACCAACAAGTGTTCCTTGAATTAATACAACACCACTTGCAGCAGGAAAACAGTTCTGTGCAAAGAAATTTCCGAAGTTTTCCACTGCTGCTGATAATCCTTTAATATCTTCTGTTTCATTTTCTGATAATTGACTTCCCTTTGAAGTCTCAGCTGCTGCTTCAGACATCGGTAATATTAAAGGTCTTACAAATTGTACATGACCTCCAATTCTTACATTTAACCCAGAAGCAATAGAACGAATAATCATATACAAAGATAGAACTTTACCAGACGAAGCATTTTTAATTTTATTTATTAAATAAGCCGCCCTTTCTTTCAATCCATATCGTTCGATAATTGCAATAACTGGGAAAATAATCAAGAAAATAGACATCAGTCTATTATTGACAAATGAAGTGCCTAATATATCAAGAATATCAAAAAAGTTCATTCCAGCCACTAATCCAGTAACAATACCAGAAACCAATACAACAGCAAGAACATCCATTTTTAAAGCAAACCCGACGACAATAATGACGATTCCAATTAATGTAACATATTCCATATTTATCTCTCCTTTTTAAAATACAGTATTTTTATTATTATGAGATTATATTTATCTATACAAATATTAATAATGTTTTCTTTTTATTAAAAATTATAAAAAGAGATAACTCTGTTAATTAATTTGTTTTTTTCCTTATTATTTTTACTAATTTTATTATAAAGCAAAAAAACATTGATACAAATGGATAAAAAGTGTATAATGCTATTAATTATATAAAAGGAGTGTATGAATATGGAAATCAAAATAGAAAGAGCGAAAAATTTAAAAAACAAACCAGATCAAAAGAATCTAGGTTTTGGTAAATATTTTACAGATCATATGTTTGTTATGGACTATACAGAAGGCAAAGGTTGGCACGATGCACGCATTATTCCTTATGGGGCTTTACCTATGGATCCTGCAACAATGGTATTACATTATGCGCAAGAAACTTTCGAAGGTTTAAAAGCCTATCGTAATGAACAAGGAGAAGTTCTTTTGTTTAGACCTGAAATGAACGCAAGACGTATGATTAACTCAAATCGTCGTCTTTGTATGGCAGAATTACCTGAAGATATGTTCGTTGAAGCTGTTGAAGCAATTGTAAAATACGAACAAGATTGGATTCCTACAGAATTAGATACTTCTTTATATATTCGTCCATTTGTATATGCAAGTGAACCAGGAGTTGGTGTACACCCTTCTAAAATGTATACATTTGTTATCATCTTATCACCTGTAGGTGCTTATTATCCTGAAGGTGTTAATCCAGTTAAAATTTGGGTAGAAGATGAGTATGTAAGAGCTGTTAAAGGTGGTACAGGTTTTACAAAATGTGGTGGGAACTATGCCGCAAGTATTGCTGCACAGGTTAAAGCTGAAAAAAATGGTTATACACAAGTCTTATGGTTAGATGGTGTTCATAGAAAATATGTTGAAGAAGTTGGGACTATGAATGTTATGTTTGTGATTAATGATAAAATCATAACTGCGCCTATTGAAGGAACTGTTTTACCTGGTGTTACAAGAGACTCTATTCTTCATATTTTAAAAGATTGGGGTTATCAGGTTGAAGAACGTCATCTATCAATTGATGACTTAATGCAAGCAGGCAAAGATGGTTCTTTAAAAGAAGCATTTGGTACTGGAACAGCAGCTGTTATTTCTCCTATTGGAGAATTATGTTATAAAGGTGATAGCGTTATTATCAATAATTTTGAAACTGGTAAACTTACACAAAAACTCTATGATACATTAACTGGTATTCAATGGGGAAAAGTTGCCGATCAATATCATTGGACAAAAAAAATTAAATAAAAAAACTAAGCCTGTGCTTAGTCAATTATTTGATAATATTTTAAAGCATTATATATTCCATCTTGATAGATTGAAGAAGTAACATATGTTGCTTCTTTTTTTAACGCTTCTATTGCATTTCCCATTGCAATACTATATCCTACATGATCAAACATACATAAGTCATTACTCCCATCACCAAAAGCATATGAATTATCTTTTTCTATCTGAAAGTAATCTAATATATAATCTATACCATGTCCTTTGTCCACTCCTAATATAGTTGCATCAGCACTAGGATGAGGAATATGTTCATTTAAAATAACTTCATCTTTTAAATCATCAATAACAGATTGAAAATCATCTTTTGAAGAATAATAAATATCAAACATATATCCACTAACCTCTTCATCTTTGAAATCAATTGTAAAATATCCCTTATAATATGAATTCAACATATCATCTCTCATATTTTCATCATGAACTTCTAAAAAGCCAATGTTTTGATCAATAAACGCAAACCCACAATGATGCTTACGCATTACATTTATATACCTTTGGATTTGGATAGAAGTTAAAGGTTTATCCATTAAGACTTGTTTGTTATAGACAATGTAACGTCCATTACTTGTGATAAACCCATCAGCATATTGATGATAGTGCTCATAAGCATAATGATAAGGTCTTCCTGTACATATAAATACATAATAGCCTTTTTCTTTTAATAATCTTAAAGAGTGAATTGTTGACTCAGGTATTTCACCATGAATGGCTAAAGTCCCATCAATATCAAAGAAGAAAGCTTTTTTATCTTTTTTCAATGTCATCATAATCCTTAATACCTCCTACATATTTAGTGGCAGGTCTAATAATACGATTAGAGTAGAGTTTATTTTCAATGTTATGAGCAATCCATCCAACTGTTCTACCAACCACAAATAATAAAGTATATAAATCACTTGGGATATTTAACATATCATAAACAAGTCCACTATAAAAATCTACATTACTACTGACATGTTTTCCTTTTCTTTTATACATCTCTTCTATTGCAATTTTCTCAAATCTTTGATAAAAATCAAATTCATTTTGACGTCCTTTTTCCTGCGCTAAAATGCGACATTTTTGAGATATAATTTCACTACGAGGATCACTTAGTGTATAAACAGCGTGCCCTATTCCATATATAAGTCCTGTATTATCATTAAAGTCTCCGTCTAAAATACGGGAGATAACTTCATGAATTTGTTCATCAGTTGCCTTTAGTGATATTTCTTTGATAACCAGTTCCATTTGTTTTTTTACTGCTAAATTAGCACCACCGTGGCGAGGACCTTTTAATGAACCAATTGCCCCAGCAACAGCAGAGTAAATATCAGTTCCAGTAGATGAAATGACAACATTGGTAAAAGTTGAATTATTTCCACCACCATGATCAGCATGTAAAACCAAGATAATATCTAAAATTTCAGATTCTGTATCAGTAAATTGGCCATCTCCTCTTAATAAAGATAAGATTGTTTCAGCAATACTGTATTCTTTATTTGGATGATGAATAAATAAACTTTGATCTTCAAAATAATGGACCTTTGTCTGATATGTATAACAGACAATTGAAGGAATTTTAGCGATTAAATTAATTCCTTTTTCTAAAGTTTCTTTTACGCCAATATTATCAGGATCTTTATCATATCCATATAACATTAAAACTTCTTGTTGTAATTTATTCATTAAGTTTTTAGCAGGAAAACCTAAAATATTTCCTTCTAAATAACGTGGTGGTAAATCATAACTATGGCGTAGTATATTTTTAAATTCATTAAATTCTTTTTCATTTGGTAAATATCCAAACAATATCAAAAAACACACTTCTTCAAATAAGTAGCGTTTTTTATGACTAACGATATCTTTAACATCAATACCACGATAATAAAGTTTACCATAATCATCAACTTTTTTATGGTCTACTTTCTTATATCCAACAACATCTGATATTTTTGTTAAGCCAACTAAAACTCCAGTACTATCTTCATTACGTAAACCTTTTTTGACTGAATATGTTGAATATAGTTCATTTTGAATTTCATTTTCTTTTAATGATTTATCAAAAAAATCATTTATATAATTTCCCATATCAATCACCCCTTTTATAGTATTGGATTTATTATAACATAACTTTGTATAATTGTATACAAAGTTATGTCGTTAATATTCGACTTTATAATCAAGTCTTAAAACATCAAACCACTTTTGATTTCTTTCAACTGTCTCTATTCCACCAAAAGCAGCATAAACTGTAGTATGATTTTCTACAACATAATATACAGTTTCATCATCCATCCTTGTTACAACTCTTACACCATTATTATTTGTTTTGATTTCCTCATTTTGAAGATTATATTCATGAACTAATTTATCAAATTTAGCAGATGCAAAAGTTTCATCTTTCATATAGAAAGTATGAAAGTACAACCCATAAACTTGAATATAATCAAAAGTTTCAGTGACTGTTCTTTTTAAAACTCCCTCTTCATTTCCATCTGGTCCATATTCTTCAATGTCCATACAGTTAAAGATTTCAGTCTTTCCTAGGTATTTCTTATATTCTCCACCATTTGCAATAACGACAATGGCGCATATCGCAAACACTATTAAAAAAACAAGTCCAATACTTTTGATATTATTATAAGCGATTGATTTTTTGTTTTTCATAGAAAGCCCTCCTATCCATATTATAAATAATAAAAAAAAGGAACGCAATAAAATGCGTTAAATCCAGTGAAAATATTCACATGCATATTGTATCCCATTATCTATATTATCCTTAGTTACAAATGTTGCCTTTTGTTTTAATTCATCACAACTATTCCCCATCGCAATAGCCGTCCATTCTTTTTTAAACATAACCAAATCATTATAATCATCACCAAAAACAACAACATCTTCATTCTTTCCATCTATCAGCTCTATCATCTTTTTAATTCCGATATCCTTATCATCATGTTGATAAGTTAAATATGAATCTACAAAGCGAATATTTCCTAAAGAATCCTTTAAAGTCAACTGACTTTCTTCTTCTTTAGAAATAGCAATATAAATCTTATAAATATCTTTTATATCTTGATAAAGAAGTGAACGGTTCAAAATATAACGGGTAGGTTCTTGACGGTATCCTACTTGTTCAATAAAACGTTCATTAATCATTGTCACATCAATGTTATCTCCTGTTGAGACAAGAACACCATAACCTAGTTGTTCTGCTTGTTGACACAAAGTGACTGCCTTATGATGATCAAGTGGTAAGTTTTCAATAAGATGATTATTGATTGTTAGGGCTCTACCACCATTACTTACAATATTTTCAATACCTAGTTCTTTAGCAATCTTAATTGTTTTATAATGGGCTCTTCCTGTCGCAATACAAACAAAATGTCCATTGTCTTTTAATCTTCTGATTGTTTCATAAACACTATCCACTATTTGACCACTCTTTTTCTCTGTTAGAGTTCCATCTATATCAAAAAAGAAATACTTTCTATTCATAATGTCACCAACCTTTACCTTATTCTATTATCTTTGTCTATAATAATCAAGTAAACAGTAAAGAAGATTCATATGAATTGGTGATAGTACTAAACCTATAATTCCAAATAAGTATAGATGTATTGTCATTGATAACAATAAAAAGAATGAAGGAATCTTTAATTGTTGTTTCATTATTTTAGGTTCTAAGATACTTCTTACAAGGTTGATGATTAAGTATACCAAAAAGAAATAAATAGCTTTAAGATATGATTCTTGAAGCAAATAGATAAAGCATATTGGTAACAAGACTATCCCCACTCCAATAAAAGGCAAACTATCTAATAATGCTATCAACATGGCATATAGAAAACTATGATGACTCCTTTGAACAAAAAATGCTATCCATAACAATAAGAAACTTAAACTCATTAAAACAAACTGACATTTCAAATATATCAAAATTGCTTGAATGCAACTGTCTTTAATCTTCATAAAAGCACTAAGAAATGAAAATGAACAATAAGATAATAACTTGTTTTTAATATCTTCATATTCTAAAAACAAAAAGAATGTAGAGATAATAAATATAAATGAAGAAAAGATAAAACTAGGAATTCGACTCATAAAAGTTGTTAAAGATGATGCTATAGAAACCAAAGAACTTCCCATTAAATCTTGAATAAAAGAAAGATTATCTGGTGCCATTAAAAAAGGTATTTCATTTTTAACCCATAGAATAACTTGATCCATAAAAGGAATAAATAAATCACTATAATAAATAGGTAAACATTCAATAAGTTGTAATAAATAAACTGTTCCAATAATGATTAAACTAATAATAATCACAATAATTAAAAGATAGATAATTAATAATAAGGATATTCCAATTGCGCTCTTTTTAATATGAAATATCTTTTCTAAATAATCAATTATAGGCTTTAATATAAAGAAACAAATAATTGCGAGTATGAAAGGAAGAATAACTTCCAACATATATTTCAACATAAAGACATAGATCAAGAAGAGTCCTACTACTATAAACATTGTTTTCTTTTGCATAGCACCACCCTTCTATTTATATGTTACCAAAACAAAAAAAGCCCTGTATGGGCTTTAATTATTTATCTTTTGATGAAATGTTGATGTAGAGCTATCAATTCCTTTAAATGCATATCCCAATCTTTGATAATGTTCAATAACCTTGGGTAATACATTAATAGTACTTTGTTTACCATTTGCGTCATGCATAAGAATCATAACATGATTGGCTTTTGATAAAGTCGCTCTTCTTAACATTTCAGATTCACTCATATGTGCATATCCGTCACCATTTTCAGCATTCCAATCATAATAAAGATATCCTTTTTTTTCAACGAGTTGAGAGAGTTCACTCATGATACCAGGGGTATATTTTTTAGATATCGCATTAGATCCACCACCAGGAAAACGTATAAATCGTGGTGTAAAACCAATATAATCCTTCACAACATTTCCAATATTCGTTAGATCTTCAAAATAAGCATTTGTAGAAGAGTAAACTTGAGAGTAGCTATGAGAATATGTGTGTAAACCAATTGTATGTCCTTGATCATTTGCGGCTTTCATAAGTTTACGATAAGGCTCATTCATTCCTGTCACAAAGAACGTCCCTTTGGCATTATATTTTGCAAGAATATCAAGAACAGCCTGGGTATTTCTTGATGGTCCATCATCAAATGTTAAATACACAACTTTTTCATCACTTGTTGTTTTATTAACAACTTCAACTTGAATTGTTTTCTTCACAGAATGTGTTGAAGCATCACTCACAGTATAAGTTATTGGATAAGTACCTGCCTTATTCATATCTAATTGACCACTATCAACTTGAATTAAAGGGTTTTTATCTAAATTATCGCTGACTTTTATAAAGTCTTCTAATTTGACTTTTTCACCAACCACAAATCTTAAATCACTCGCTACCATAACTGGTGGTTCATTATCCTTAACCACTTTAAGTTTAACACTCTTTTTTGTTTCATTATTGCCTTCATCTTTGACGATGACATTAACAGTAATCTCACCTGTTTTATTAAAAGAATACTTTTTATCAAATTCTACAGTCGTCTTTGATAAATCTTCTATATTAGAGACCAAGTATTGAGGATTCACTTTTTGATTAACTGCAACCTCTTGTTCAACAACTTCAAACTTTGGAGCAACAGTATCGACAACATGAACTTTTAAAGATATATCATCGTCTTTAAAATGATAGACAACTGTATAGTCTCCTACTTTATTTATATTCACTTGAGAACTATCTATTTTAACGTCTTTAAGATTACCATCTTTTATCTTTTTTATAAAAGTTGAATAATCGACTTTTGATTGTATCTCAATATCTCTTTCAGATATAAACTGAATAGGTGAGCTATTAAACATAAAAATCATAACTCTAGCAAGAAGACCAATCGCCCCTATTAGACATAATATAAGTATTTTCCCTTGTTTTTTTAACCTCATTATCTTAATTTCCTCTCTAATCTACAATATTTTCACGCAAATGACAAAAAAATATAACCCCTTTTTCTAAAATATTCTCTTCCATGTTATAACTATCTTAGGTGATAACTATGTATATTTATAATCCAAATAAGAATAAACAAATTGTGCCTATTTTAGATCCAGATTATTCTTATCATACTTTAGAAGAAGACACAATTTATAATTACTTTAAACAAATTCATATTATTGAAGACGCTATTAACATAGCTGGTCTTTATATTGAATATGAAATAACTGGCTTTTTATATGAACAACATCCTGAAGTCTATCAAAGAACAGCTTTTCGTATTGAAGAAAAGATTAAACAGTATTTTGATTTTAATGGGGCTAATCTGTTAAGTGATGATACCCATCGTTTCTTCATTACAATGTTTAATGTAAACGAAGATAAAATCAAACAAGCTTTTTTAAGCTTTCATCAAGATTTATCAAAAAGAACTACAGAATATAAGAAGCATAATCATTCTATTAAAGTTCATTGTGGTGTATATATATCAAACATTCATATTGCACCATTAGAATTCTACATGCTTAGTAAAGAACAATTTCAAAATACTTTCATTCATAAGAATTGCTTAATTTCAACTATGAATTCTTTTGAAGACGTTTTTCTAAAAGACGATAGAAATAATGAATAAGTGTCTTATAAGCATTTAAGACAAATAAAGAACTTATACATAAAGGGATAACCCACACAACTTGAATACTTATCAAAGGATAAATCCCAAAGAAATCATTCATAAAGAAGAGAATCAAATAAAATAGTATAGTGATAACATTAGCGACAATCATTCGACGTTTATTTAATGGCATACAAACAATATATACCACTAGAAAACTTATAAAACCGGCAACTAAGAAATAATATGTCGAATACATCTTAGCATCAAAATGTAGAATTGTTCCCAAAAATGCAATAAAGACCATAAAAGATATCATTGTTAAAGCACATGGTACTGCTGTTAATATAATATGTTTTAAAAATCCTTGAGCCGATAATGACGAAGAACGATCAAGTGTTAATAAGAAACTTGGTACACCGATTGCCAGTCCACTTATTAAACTTAATTGAAGTGGCGTGAATGGATAATTCATTTGTAAAGCCGCAAAGATTAAACATAATACAGTGGAATAAATTGTCTTTGTTAAATACAAAGAACTTACTCTTTCAATATCAGCAATTATAGTTTGCCCTTCTTTTACAATTTGTTTCATTGATGCAAAATTAGAATCTAACAAAACAATATGGGCAACTTGCTTGGCTGCATCACTACCTTCTGCCATCGCGATTCCACAGTCGGCATCTTTAATTGCCAAAACATCATTAACACCATCTCCAACCATCCCTACAACCATACCATTACTTTGAAAAGCTTTGATAATAAGTTGTTTTTGTTCGGGTTTAACACGTCCAAATACACGATAATGATCAACGACTTTTTTTAACTCATCTTGATCTGTTGGTAAAGTCGATGCATCAATATATCTTTCAGCACCTTTTAAACCAGCGTTTTTAGCAACTCGAGAAACAGTAATCGGATTGTCTCCTGAAAGAATTCTTATTTCTACATTCATTTTATCAAAGAAGTCTAGAGTATCTTTGGCTTCTTTTCTTATGCAATCGTGAATGACAATCAATGCCATTGGCGCAATATCTGATATTGTAGAGTTTTCACAATCAATTGATTGAACACTTCCTAACAATATAACACGCATACCTTCACGAGAAAATTCATTCACTTGTTTTAAAATTAAATTATCTTCATCTAATAAATATTCAGGGGCTCCTAATACATATTGACCTTTATCTTTAAAACCAATAGCACGCATTTTTCTCTGTGATGAAAAAGGAATAAATGACTCGCGGATGTAACCATCTTGTTCATGAAAATATTTTTTTAATGCCTTTTGTGTTGCATTTGTATCTTCAAAACCAAAAGAAACAGCACCCATCACTTCTTCAATATGTGATAAATCATGATGATTTAATGGTATCACTTTTTCAACTTCTAGCTCCCCTGTTGTAATCGTTCCTGTCTTATCAAGACATAAAACATTCACTCTTGCTAAAGATTCAATAGCTTCCATTTCTTGAATCAAAGCATTTCTCTTTGCTAATTTACCAATACCAAGAATAAAAGATAAACTGGTTAATAACACAAGACCTTCTGGTATCATTCCAATAACCCCACCGACAGTTCTTACGATAGCAGTCGCCATATCATTATTAGGAATAGACATTTGAGATATAAACAAAACAATCCCAACTGGAACAATCACAAAACTCAAAACTTTTATAACCTTTTCAATAACATTTTTCATCTCTGAAGATGCTTTCTTTTTATGTTTAGCTTTTTGAACCAACTGAGTAGAATAGTTTTGTATTCCAACTCTTATAACTTTGGCATAAGCACTCCCTGCAACGACAAAACTTCCAGCTAATAGCTCATCATTTACTTTCTTCTTCACAGGTTTTGCCTCACCAGTTAACAATGATTCATTCACTTCAATAGCTAATGATTCCAATACTTGACAATCCGTTCCAATTTGATTCCCATTTTCCAAGTAAATGATATCATCAATAACAAGCTCTTCTGTAGGAATTTCTGATTGTATATTATCACGGATTACTTTTACTTTTTTAACAGTAACAACTGTTAATTGATCAATTATTTTCTTAACTTTAAATTCTTGAAATATACCGACCACTGTATTTGTGAAAACAACAAATAAAAATGTAAGATTTGTCCATCTGCCAGTAAAAATAATAATTCCTGCCAAAAAGATATTCAAAAAGTTAAAATAAGTTAATGTATGTTTAAAAACAATTTGTTTTTTTGTTTTTGATATACTATCTTGAGATATATTGACTTGACCTTCGTCAACTCTTTTTAACACCTCTTGAGTCGTTAATCCTCTATAATCACTTCTCATCATTTTTCCTCAATTAGTCCCTTTATTCTTCAGTGTTTAATATAACATAGCCATATGAAAAAAATGTGTACTTATCATATCTATTTCATTATATCATGACTCTTTCATATTGACATCTTGATTTTTTAAAAACTCTAAAATTTTATTAAATATGACAATAGAAATAAACAAAAAAAGTATAGTGAAATGTTTTAAAACATTCACTATACCTATCTTATTTAATAATGGTGGACCCCGCAGGACTCGAACCTGCGACCAACCGGTTATGAGCCGGTAGCTCTAACCAACTGAGCTAGGGGTCCAAGATAATAAAAAACCGCTTATCTTGTTAGCGGAGTGTATTTTTATAACTGGTAGCGGGGAAGGGATTCGAACCCCCGACCCACCGGGTATGAACCGATTGCTCTAGCCAACTGAGCTACCCCGCCGTCTATGAAGTTATAAAAATAAAATGGTGGTTCCAGCCGGAATCGAACCAGCGACACGAGGATTTTCAGTCCTCTGCTCTACCAACTGAGCTATGGAACCATAATGGCGGTCTGGACGGGACTCGAACCCGCGACCTCCGCCGTGACAGGGCGGCATTCTAACCAACTGAACTACCAGACCAAAATGGTTGCGGGAGAAGGATTTGAACCAACGACCTTCGGGTTATGAGCCCGACGAGCTACCAGACTGCTCCATCCCGCGAT
>CAZWXH010000044.1:0-14545 GCA_964637725.1 uncultured Coprobacillus sp.
GATTAATGACATCTTTCTTCTTGACTTATAATAGTTTTATCAAGCATAATAATTGTTTCAATTAGAGGTTCAATAATTCGATTTAAGACTTCACTTACAAAATCATCATGATTAACAAATTCATCTTTCTCTAGATCAACCATATAAATAGTTTTTATACATAGACGATATTTGTTTTTATCTTTCCCTACATATGCATATAAGAAAAACTTAACCAATGATTCATCAATCTCTTGATAATCTAAATTAACAAAAACATCATTTTCCTCCACACAAACATGTGTTGCCTCCGCATTTAATTCATTTAATTTTACTTTCATAAATTCATCCTCCTACTCTTATATACGCTTTTTATTTTTATTTTTCTTTTTTTTAATTCAAAAAAGTATATAATTTAGATTAGAGGTGGATTATGTTTTCTATATTACTAATTATTTTAACAATATTAATAACTTCTCAAGGAAATCTTATGCATGAAAACCTGACAGGAGTTTCTTTAAAAGATGGAATGTTTTGGATTGTTGCTTTTCATGCTTTTTTTAGTGCTTTCTATTTTAATTATAAAATGCATAAGCTTTTTTCATCTCTTTATAAGAATAAAAAATGGGTTCATATTTTAATTAATATAACAAGTTTATCATTATGTATTGGAGTTTTATTTCCCTACACATTAAATTCTCGTGATATGTATTCCAATATTCATGTTTATTGTTCAATGTTTGCATGTTTGTCTTTTTTAACCTTATTGTTTATATATACGCGCTATCTTTCCTTAGAAAATATTTTCTTATATAATAAAGTCCATTGGTTTTATGACTTAGGACTTCAATTTCTCTTTATATTATTTATTGTGTTTGGAAAGGTAAATGGATATTTAGAAATATTATTTGCTATTTTAGTAAGTGTGTACATCCTTCTTATTGACTATCATCAACAAGATTAAATGTTTTTAAAAAAACTCTTGCACACTTTTATTGGCTATGCTATTATATATGAGCAGTTAAAAATTGCTATGTCTACGTAGCTCAGCTGGATAGAGCACACGCCTTCTAAGCGTGCGGTCACAGGTTCGAATCCTGTCGTGGACGCCATTTATAAAAACACTTAGGATTATCCTAAGTTTTTTATTATAGTTAACTTAAAGTATGCTTTAAGTGGTAAATATTAAATTATAAAAAAAAGGAGAATACATATGGAATATTCAATTGGTGAAATCGCCCAAAAACTAAACTTAGCAACTTCTACCTTGCGTTATTATGATAATGAAGGTCTATTGCCTTTTATAAAAAGGAAATCATCAGGAGTTAGAATATTTAATGATTCTGACCTTGCCATGCTTAGACTTATTGAATGCTTAAAAAACGCTGGTATGTCCATCAAAGATATTAAACAATTTAGTCAATGGTGTACACAAGGAGATTTAAGTCTCAATGAACGCTATCAAATGTTTCTTGATCGAAAAGAAAATGTACTCAATCAAATTAAGGAACTTGAAAAATCATTAGAGTTAATTGAATATAAATGTTGGTACTATGAAACAGCAATTAAAGCCGGAAGCGAAGATATACATAAGAAAAAATAAGGAATCCCTTATTTTTATTTTATAATCTTAAATTCGCATTCCACTTTATCTTGGTTTATTGTAACAACAGCATAGCTTCTTTGACTACCACCACGTGGTAATGAAGTAGAACCAGGATTTATATAAAAATACTTTCCTTCTTGAATAAACATTGGCATATGCGTATGTCCACAAAATAAAATATCACAACCTGTCCTATTTAATGCATCGTACATTGCTTTTTCTCTATTAAAATATCCAAAATACTGTCCATGTGTGATGAGTATTTTTTTATTTTCCACTTCTAAAATAGCTTCCATAGGAAGATCAAGAGCCCAATCATTATTACCCTTCACACATATATAACCAGTAAGCAAATCCTTATATGAAGCTTCACTATCTCCACAATGAATATAGTAATCTGCTTGTGGTTCTAATTGTTTAATATATTGCAACATTGAATCTTGTCCATGATTATCTGACATGATTATTATTTTCTTCATTTCTATCACCATATGTTATTATATCAAAATCCAGATATATTTCTATATTTTTATATAATTATAATTAATTTCTGATGTTTTTTTAGATCTTGCATCCTCACCATTAATTTCAATCTTAACATCACTTATATTTTCAATAGAAGATAATGATAAAACAATTAAATCTTCTAATGTATGATCGATTTTCTCATTATCCAATAAAACATTAGAATCTAGGACAATGGTTAGAATTCCATCTTCTAATATAGTGTCCATTAAATGAATTTTTTTAGATATAAAACTAAGAATAGTTTGAACTTGTTGATCTAATGAATCATTTTCATTAACACGATATGTTGTTGGTACGTAATATGAATGATTATCGATATTTTTTTGATTATAGACCATAACTGATCTAGTTTCATGAAGTAACGATGACGTTTCTTCAAAGTTATTTAAGCCAAGTTCACTAGTTAAACTAGAAACTGGTATTTGACTATTAGGAAGATGTGTGATGACTTTCCCATTTATCTTTAATTGTAATTGATTAACATCTTTATAATCAGTCATTGTGTATGTTAATGCTTCAATGATATCCATAGCATCTTGATTTGTATATAAGTGATCATTAAAATCTATAGTTAATATATTCTTTTTTAAGTCTACAGAGTTTACTTTTAAGTCTTTATGAAAAATCGGTTTCAATCCATAGTTTAATAATTCATTTGACTTCATTAAGTCTAGTCTATTTCTTACATCTTGTTCTAATTCAACTTGATTATGAAAATTCACTGATATAGGAATTAAATCATTATCATTATCCTTAAAAACAACACTTTTATAATATGTCTTCTCTTTTTCCTTTGGTTTATCTTTAGAATGATTTAAATAACTATATGATCCAAAAGTTAAACACACTAATAACAAAGCAACAATTCCTATCTTCTTTTTCATAATACCACCTCAAAACACTATATGCTTAAAGATAATAAAAAATGTATATCAATTGATATACATTACAAATTTAAATATTGAACTTCGATGTCTTGATAATCAAAGAAACCTTCTGATGAATTTATAAATTCATCAATATTCCCAGTAGTATAGACAGAAATTTTCCCTTGCTTTGAACTTTTATTAGACAAATGATGAACCTTCAGATAAGAAGAAACTTCATTGACAATAGCATGGCTACTAGAAATATATGCAATATCTCCCATTACTTTTTTAAATTGTTCCAAAACTATAGGATAATGTGTACATCCTAAAACCAATGAGTCAATTTTATTTTTATAACTCTTTAAATAATCAGTTAAAACATCTTCAATTCCTTTTTTATATTGACCAGATTCAATTAAGGGAACCAATAATGGTGTTTCTAATTCATATACATTAATTGAAGAATCATAACTATGAATTGTGTCTTTATATTGATGAGAATGAATTGTCGCATGAGTTGCGATTACAAGCACATTTTTTTTGTTTAGATTTAAAAAATCATGAACTGTTGAATTGATAACTCCAACAATTTGAATTTGAGGATATAAAGTTTGAAGTTCGATTAAGACATTTGCGCTTGTTGTATTACAAGCCAAAACAATCATTTTTACATCTTGTGATATAAAATAATCACAGATTTTGGTTGTATATTCTAATAATTGTTCTTTGGTTTTTTCACCATAAGGACAATGAATATTATCACCAATATATATGATGTTTTCATGTTTTAAATCTTTTCTTATAGAGTTTAAAACAGTCAATCCCCCTACTCCTGAATCAAACACTCCAATTGGCTTATTCATAATTTCCTCCATTCTTTATTTATTAAGATATTCTTCTAAAGTCATTTGTGCTTCATAAATTTCAGTGGCTACTTCTACCCCAACATAACGATATGTATGAGGATCATATGCTTTATTTGTGATTGAAGCCTTTTTGTTAGGATATCTCAATATATATCCATAAACATGTGCATTTTCTTGTAACCATTCTGACATTTCAGTATTTACAAATTCATTATATGGTGTTTGTGCTTTATTAACAGTAATTGTAAAACCTAATTGACCTTCTATGTATCCAATATCTTGAGTTGCTAAGGTTTGTGGTGCTTGATAAGCACCCATTAGTAAAAAGCCACCATGTTCTTGATTAAGCGCTTGATACATGTTTGAAAGAGCTTTATATGCATCAGATTGTAAATACATCGCATATCGTACTCTAGGAATATCTTGAGTTAAGATTAATCCCACTGCTTCATATTGACCAATGTAATGATTTCTATCAACTAAAGTGACAGGATCATAAGGATCAAAAACCAACGAAACACCAGCAGCAACTTCAGTACTTAATAAATTTTGTAAAGAATCTTTCGTATAGGCAATAGAGACTTGCGAAAAAATAGAATTGAAATCACTTTGACTTGTATAACCTAATGTTTTTAACTTAGAAATATATGTTTCTGTATCATTAATATAAGAATAGTCATTATCCACATATAAAACCTTTAAACTCTTATAACATTCAAAGTATTGAAAATTAAAATTTAATTCATTGAGAAAGGCAATTTCCATAGCGTTATCAATTAATTGCGTCGCATAAGCATAGGCTTGGTTTTTATATATACTGGTTAACTTTGTTGAAAGATTATTCCCAACTTCGATAATAGTATCTATTTGTGTATAACGTTTTTGATCTTTTAAACTATTATAAAATTTATAATTACGTAGTTGAAAATTATCTTTTTCTAAATAATCAATAAATAAATCAATCGATATTTGATTATCAATTAAATAAGATTGTTCACTTTCATCAAGATATTGTTCTATTAGAATACGGTTATCATTATTAATCCCATTGACACGATAAAACTTATCGAATCTTAGATTGATTACATAAAAAGAGCTTATAAATAAAATAATAACGACTAAAAATAAATGCCATGTCTTTATCTTCATTTCTATCACCCTTTCTTGACCATTATAATACAAACACAAACAATTGAAAAGAAAAGAAATTGATTTCTATAAATCAATTTCTTTCATCTTAATTAATTCGAGAACAGCTTGTATTCTTGATTCTACGCCAAGTTTTTGAATCACATTTGATATATGATTTCTCACTGTTTTTTCACTAATACATAACTCTGAGCCAATTTCTTTAGTTGTCTTATTAAGTGTTAACAACTTAAAAATTTCTCTTTCTCTTTTCGTTAATAAGGAATGCATATTTAACCTCCCTTATTTAATATATGAAAAAATCATCAGAGGGTTAACCTTCTTTATGTAAATTTTCAAATAACTCTAAAGCCGTCTTCTCTGGTAATAAAGATTGAAGTTCTTCAAGTGATGCTTCACTCATCTTTTTTACACTTTTAAAATGATTTAAGAGCTGTTTTTTACGTTTAGGACCTATTCCCTCAACATCATCTAATACTGATGTAAACAATGATTTAGAACGAACATTCTTATGAAAACTAATGGCATATCTATGAACTTCATCTTGCATTCTTGTTAATAAAAAGAAGAGTTCACTTTTAGGATGAATAGGAATTGGCGTTCCCTCTTCATCTAATAACATAGCCGTTGAATGTTTATCATCTTTTGCTAGTCCACAAATCTTAATATTCAAATTTAAAGAATCAATAATTTCTTTAGCGGCACTTATTTGTCCTTTACCACCATCGACTAGAATCATATCAGGTGGTGTTAAATTTTCCATTAAAACACGATAATAACGACGATAGATAACTTCTCGCATACTTCCATAGTCATCAGGACCTTCAATTGTTTTAATCTTATACTTACGATAATCTTTTTTAGAAGGAACACCGTCCTTAAAACAAACCATTCCTGCTACTGCATAGGCTCCTTGAATATTAGAGTTATCAAAAAGTTCGATTGTATGAGGAGTGTCAATATTTAATAACTTTCCTAATTGAACCATCGCCCCTACTGTTGCTTTTTCATTCTTTAAAATCAGTTCAAACTTTTTCTCTAAAGATTCCTTCGCATTTTGAATAGCCATTTGAACAAGTGAATATTTATTTCCTTTTTGCGGTTTTAAAACTTTACATTCTAATATATCAGCCAATAAAGTATCATCAACATCATTAGGAATTAATAATTCCTTAGGTTGCGTATTTTCTTGATAAAAGGAAATAAGAAATTGTTCAAGTCCATCTTGCACTTCCCCTAAAATAGGAATAAGATTTAAATCTCTTGATAACAATTTACCATTACGCATAAAAAACAATTGAATACTCAAATAACCTTTATCGACATGATAACCTAAAATGTCTCTATCAACCCGATCATTAAACTGAACATGTTGTTTAGCAGTTACATAACGAATATTTTCAATCAAGTCACGATATTCTTTAGCTTGTTCATAATTTTGTTGTTCACTAGATTCTATCATTTTTTTATTTAATTCATCGACCTTATCTTTAATATCACCATTTAATAATCTAGAAATTTGTTTCTTTATATCAGTATAAAGTTCTTGATTAACTTCATGTATGCAAGGTGCTAAGCATTGTCCTAACGAATAATATAAACATGGTTTCTTAGGGATGTGATTACATTTTCTTAAAGGATACAAACGATCTAATAATTTATAGGTTTGTCTTGCTGCTGTAGCATCGGGAAAAGGTCCAAAATGTTTGGCATCTCTTTTTTTTGCATCTCGTACAATTTTAAGACGCGGATGTATTTCATTTGTCATTTGAATATATGGATAATATGTATTATCCATAAACATAATATTGTATTTTGGAGTATAATCTTTAATTAAGTTGATTTCTAATAACAAAGCTTCTTTTTCACTATCAGTGACAATATATTCAAAATCTACAATTTCACTCACTAACTTCGTTGTTTTATAATCATGAACTCCAACAAAATAAGAATGAACACGACTCTTTAGTTTCTTAGCTTTTCCAACATAGATAATTGTTCCATCTTTATCTTTCATTAAATAACACCCTGGTGTTGGTGGTAATAAAGAAAGTTTATCTTTAATTAAATTATTCATTATTCAAAATAAACAAGAGTTGCTCCTAAGCCACCTTCATTAGGCCCACCATCACGGTATGAAACAACATGTCTATTCCTTTCTAACATCTTCCTTATACCATTTCTAAGCACACCAGTTCCCATGCCATGGACGATTCTCACATGTGGATAACCCATAACAAGAGCATCATCTAAGAACTTATCAACAATACTCATCGCCTCTTCGAAACGTTTTCCAATGACATTAACTTCATAAGAACCTGTCTTTTTAATTGTTGACTTTCTCATTGCTTCTTTCTTAACTTTCTTTACCTTTGTTTTTGGATGCATATACACAACATCATCCTCATGGAGTTTAATTGTTAGTCCAGAAACAGAAACATTTATCATATGATTATTTAGTATTTGAATAACATCACCCTCTTGATTCATCTTTGTAATTTTAACATGATCTCCTATTTTTAAAATATGAGCTTGTTTAACCTGTTGACTTTCATCATTATAAGTCAAATTATCAAGCGTGTGCTTGGCATTAATAATTTCATGTTGTTTTAAAGAAGATGCTTGTAACTGTTCTACAATGACATCAATTTCCTTCTTTGCATCTAATATTAATTGATTCGCATTATCCTTTGCTTCTTCAATTAATTTCTCTTTTTCTTTTTCAACTTGATTTAACTGATGACGATATTGTTTCTCTAATTTCTGATTCTCATTTAATAAGCTTTGAAGCTCTTCTTCCTTAATAGATAATTGTTCTTCTTTTTGTTGCAGTTCTTCCATTAATTTTTCATGTTCACTTAAACTGGCTTCTTTAATAGCGTTTGCTTGATCAATAATATTATCATCCATACCTAAAAGTGATGCAATCTCAATCGCGTAAGACTTCCCAATACTATCTAACTTCAATTGATACGTTGGTCGCATTTTTTCTAAATCAAAAGACACTGAAGCCATTAATATCTCTTCATGTTCTTTCGCAAAAGTTTTTAATTTTCCAAAATGTGTTGTCGCAAAAACAAAAGAACCAATTTCTAATAAACGATTTAAAATAGCTTCTGCTAAGCTTTCACCTTCTTGAGGATCAGTTCCAGAACCAATTTCATCTAATATAATCAAACTCTTTGGTGTTGCTAAATCAAGAATATGAATGATTTTTTTCATATGACTTGAAAAAGTTGAAAGTGATTGTTCAATTGATTGTTCATCACCGAGATCAACATAAATAGAATCAAACAAAGGAACTATTGCTTCATGACAAGGAATTGGTAAACCACAAAGTGCCATTAAAGACAATAATCCTGTTGTCTTTAAAGTTACGGTTTTCCCCCCAGTATTACTTCCACTAATCAATAACATACGATGATCTTCTAATACAATATTATTTGAAACAACCTTTTGAGGATCAATCAAAGGATGTCTTGCACCTTTAAATAATAATTGTGTACCCTCTTTTTTAATTGAAGGTATACAACAATCATGAATATGACCATAATACCCCTTCGCAAATATAAAATCTAACTCTTCTAATATTTCCAAATTGAAATGAAAATGATAATAATGTGATTTTATTAATTGTGATAAAGCATATAAAATACGATTCACTTCTTCTCTTTCTTGAATCTGAAAATCACTTAATTGATTATTCATATTTAAAATAGCTTCTGGTTCTACATATACTGTTTGACCTGTTGCACTATGACCATGAATCAAACCACCCAATTCATTTTTATGACCAACTTTTACAGGCAATACCAAACGATCATTTTTAGTCGTGATATTATCAATTGATAACATATCTTTAGAATCCTTTAATAAAGATTCCATTTTATGACGGATATTGATTTGAATCTGTGAGATATTTTTACGAATACTCTTTAAAGTTGAAGACGCATGATCTAAAACACTACCGTCAATGCCTATACATCTTTGAATTTCATCATATAGATGTTGGTTATCAACTAAACCATTACTTAACTCTTTGAGATAATGAGTTTCGACTTCGGAAGATGACATATAACTTGATACACGATGTATACATTCTAAATGCGCAGCCACATTCATAAGTTCATCACCCATTAGAGTTCCATCTCGTTGCGCTTTTTCTACTATCATATGTATATCACTTAACCCACCTAAAGGCATTTTTCCTTGTAATGAGATAAGTTTCATTGCTTCATTTACTTTTTCTAATGATTCAAATAATTCTTCTTCATCATTTTCAATAGCAAAAGAATCTACTTTATTTTTACCTAAAGTAGATGCACAATAACTTTTAATTTGTTTTTGGATTTCATCCATTTCTAATATTTCAAATATTGTTTTCATTATTCACCACTCACATTTATATGAGATAAGTATTTTTCTATCTCTGCATTATTATAGCCTGTTTGCGTTAATAAGTCTTGTATTTTGATTTTTTCTTCAGCAGAAACAGTAATATAATCATTCTCTAGTTCTTTTAAAATATTATCCTTCAAGATAATTTGAATTTGTTCATTATCTAATAAGTTAAAACTATCAGCCATTAAAAGCATTTGTGTTAAACTTTGTAAAGAAAATGAATTGGTATCATCTTTTGTATTAAGATAAACCTCTTTTAAACCTATAACTGAAGAAGTAACACTTGGAACGATATCTACAACATGTTTTGCGACTAATGTTTCTTGTAACATTGTTGTACCATTTGATTGAAAAGGTATAAAGATAAAAACTAAAATAATATAAGAAAAAGCAATACCTTCAATCAAACTTAAAATAACACCTAGTGTTTTATTTACAAATGCAGTGACTTTAAACTTATCCATTAATTTCTTTAAGATAGGTTTAATAAAAAGACCAATTATTTTTTTAATTATAAAGAGTATTACAAATAATAAAATAAATACAACAAAGAAATTAATAGCAGTTCCTACTACCGTTGAAATAAGATCTTGCGTATTATATTTATAAACAATCCAGATATTACTGATAGGTCCTGTTAATAAACATGTTAGAAAAATAACCAAAATCGTTGTAAGAACATCATATAATCTTGTAATAAAGCCTTTTTTATATCCGTAAAAAAGCATAAAAACCATAAAAACGACAAAAATAATATCTATTAGCAAAGAATTCAAAATAAAACCTCCTTATTAGCCTGAGATATTATAACATTTGAAAATTATTCTGTCAAAATCGTGAGAAATATGTTAAAATATTCTAGAGGTGATTATCGTGGAGCCAATTATACTTAAGGTACAAAAAGAAACGTTGGAAAAAATGAAAAAATTTTATGATAGCCAAATGGTTCCAGTGGATGACACAAACCTTTTCTTTAAAGCACGTGCAATTGGTTGTGATATCGTTGCTCATGTTGATGGGACTGTTAGCTTTGATGGACAAAATGCTATTCAAGAAGCTAAACATTGGTCTAAAAAGATAGCAAAGGAACTTTCTGCTATCACAAAGACAGCAAGTGATGTTTATCCTTACCATCATATTGGGACTGCTGAAACAGGTATATTAGACTATTTAGGTCCGATATGTGTAATATCATGTTTTGTTTCAAAAGAAGAAGTTGAGTTTATTAAAGAATTGAACATTGGTAATCTTGCTGATTTAACAAATCAAGAGATTATTGATTTTGCGAAAGCAATAAAAGATAAATTAATATATAGTCTTTTAATTCTTGATAATTCACATTATAACAAAATGGTTGAAGAAGGCTTTAATCAAGCGAATATTAAAGCTAAACTTTATAATCAAGCAACTGTTAATGTTATGCAAAAAGTAAAACAAAATGTAAAAGCAAAAGTCATTAATCAATTTGTTTCTCCAAAGACTTATTTCAATTATTTGAAAAATGAAGTCATTGTTGTCAAAGACTTGATGTTTGAAGTTGATGCTCAAGATAAATATATGGCTGTTTTAGCAGCTGAGATTTTATCAAGGTATGCATATCTTCAATATTACGCGAATATGACGAAGAGTTTAAAAATGAATTTATCACGAGGAACAAGTACTACTGTTGATGCTGTCGCAGCAAAGATTGCTAGCAAGTATGGTGAAAAGATGTTGTATAAAGTTGCAAAACTTAATTATGCAAATACAAAACGTGTCAAAGCACTTATAGAAGAATAAAGAAAACAGATGAAATGAATCATCTGTTTTCTTATTTGACGTCTATTTCAAATGGAGTGATTTTAGAATATTCAACTCCAGCAGCATTTAGCATACGCTTCGCTGCTTTATCACTAGGTGTATCATTATACTTATCATCTTCATACACTATGCTTTTGATACCACTTTGTATAATGGCTTTGACACATTCATGACATGGAAATAATGAGACATAGATACGACATCCGTCTAATTTTTGAGTACTATTTAAAATTGCATTGAGTTCAGCATGAACAACATAAGGATATTTCGTATCATACATTTCACCTTCACGATTAGCCCATGGAAACTCTGTGTCTTCACAGCCCCACGGTAAGCCGTTATATCCTACCCCCACTATCTTATTGTCAGGAGTTACAATACAAGCTCCTACTTGAGTATTTGGGTCCTTAGAGCGATATGCTGATAATTTTGCAACACCCATAAAATATTGATTCCAATTAATCACTTTAGACATAATATTTTACTCCATTTCTTTTCTTAATTCTTCCAACTTTTCTTTAAAGAAATCTGGAAGTTCACTTTCAAAATACATTTCTTCATTTGTCTTAGGATGAATAAATCCTAAGATCTTAGCATGTAAATATTGTCCATGTGTTGTATCATCTCTACGTAATCCATATTGCGGATCACCATATACAGGATAACCAATATATTGCATATGGACACGAATTTGATGTGTTCTTCCTGTTTCAAGACGACATTCTACTAAAGACATATCTTTGAATCTCTCAATCACTTTAAAATTCGTGATTGCTTCTCGAGAATTCTTTTGTGTACATGTCATTTTTTGTCTATCATTAACATCTCTTCCAATTGGTGCTTCAATTCTTCCAATTTCATGGGGAATTAAGCCATGGACTAAAGCATAATATTTTCTTATGACAGTATGTTCTTGTAATTGTTCACTTAATGATTGATGAGCAATATCATTTTTTGCGACCATCAATAAACCACTTGTATCTTTATCTATACGATGAACAATGCCTGGACGCATAACACCATTAATACCTGATAAGTCATGACAATGATATAACAAGGCATTAACTAGTGTCCCACTATATATTCCTACTGAAGGATGGACAATCATTCCTGTTGGCTTATTGACTATAATAACATCAGCATCTTGATAGACGATGTCAATAGGAATATCCTCAGCTAAAATCTCAGTACTCTTTGGATCAGGAATATGAACATCAATCATATCATTTTCTTGAACCTTTTGACTTGATTTTACTATCTGCCCATTGACAGAAACATGTTGATCTTGAATCAACTGTTGAACCTGACTACGAGAAAAATCTTGAAAATATTGAGATAATACTTTATCAATTCTCTGATTAGCCTCATCTACTTCAACTCTGATTTTGATATCTTCCATGTTTTATACTCCTCTATACATACCTCTAAAATAACCAATGCGACACCAACCGTAATTGCTATATCAGCAATATTAAAGATTGGAAAATCATAACCTAAAATAATAAAATCAATAAAGTCTCTCACATGACCGAAAACAATTCTATCAATTAGATTTCCAATCATACCACTAAAAACCAAAACTAACCCAAAACGTGTTAATTTCTGATAAGCATGTGATTGGATAAAGAAATACACAATACCTATTGTCGCTATAATAGAAATAATAAAGAATAGATTCATAGCCCCTTGAAAAATACCCCAAGCAGCCCCTTGATTTTGAGCATATGTAAAATAGAAAAAGTTTTCTATAATTGTATACCCTTGTCCTAATTGTAGAGTACTATCAACAATTGTCTTTGTTAATTGATCTCCCCCAACCACAACAATAAATGTTACAAGATACATTAATATAATCTTGTATGTTAATCCTAATTTTTTCAATTTCATCACCTTTTTCTATTATAAGCAAAAAGCACCAAGAAAGCAAAGAAAAAAAACACAGATGTGTTTTTAAAGAATACATAAGAAAATAGCAATATAATGAAATAATGATCCAAGCATTACAAAAATATGAAACAATTCATGAAAACCAAAACGATCACTGATATTAGGTTTCTTTAAAACATAGATAAATGCTCCAATAGAATAAGCAATTCCCCCTGCTGCTATTAAAGATAAACAAGTTGTTGATATACCAGTAAAAGCATTAAAATCAAAAACAATTGACCACCCTAATATAAGATAAATAGCCGTTGTAATTATCCTTGGTGCATTTAACCAAATAATCTTAATCAATATCCCAACAATTGCAACACTCCATATAATAGCTAAGAAGTAATAAGAATCAGGGGCAGCCATTCCATAAACAACGACTGGAGTATAAGTTCCAACAATCAAAACATAAATCATTGAATGATCTAATTTTCTTAATATCGTTTTTATTTTTTGACTCCCTTTAAAAAAGTGATAAATACTACTTGCACTATATAAAGCAATTGATGATATACAAAAGATAATCACTGCAATCATAATTGCTGGAGCGGTTTCTTTCTGTATACCAACATATATCATAATGAACATCCCTATCAATGATAGAACTGCCCCAATAAAATGAGTTTCACTGCTTATAGGATCCATTGCCTTCTTAAATAATTTTGTCATTTCTTCATCTCCTCATAATATAGTTATGATTACTACATTACATATTCATTATATTCAATTTGTTATCATTGTCAACTAGATGTTGTTATTTTCTTAAAAATATTGTATGATAAATATGGGTGATTAATTATGAATAATGAATTATTTGATAAAATATTAAAACAAGTTGAAGAAATCAGTAGTATAAAAGCAGAGGATATTCCTTCATTAGATTTATACATGGATCAGATAATGACACTGTTTGATGTCAATTTAGCTGATAATAAAAGATATGAAGATGATAAGCTTTTAACAAAAACAATGATCAATAACTATTCTAAAGAAGGATTATTAAAACCAATAAAAGGTAAAAAATATTCTAAGGATCATATTCTTCAAATGTTAATGATATATTCTTTGAAAAACACGATTTCAATTCAAGAAATAAAGAGTGTTTTACAACCTTATCATGAACAAACAGAAAAAATCGAACCTATCTATAATCAATATTTGGATATCAAAAAAGAAAGTTCACATCAACTCACTGAAGATATACAAACCCTTATTAAAGATAAACAATTAGATTTAGATGATCCTAATCAATTGACTTTAATTCTATTACTTATTTGTTCATTAAGTAATCAATTAAAAAATATAGCTGAAAAAATACTAGATACATATATTATAGAAGAAGTTGAAAAAAAGTAGTGAATTAATTTTCACTACTTTTTACATAAAAAATACAATTGCGATAAAATGTAAAATAC
>CAZWXH010000045.1:0-14413 GCA_964637725.1 uncultured Coprobacillus sp.
TTGAATTTAGTTGATTTCGATGCGATGTTTGGCCATAGAAGAAATCCAGATGGCTATGCAAAAGCAATTCAGGAATTCGATGATCAATTACATGACTTAATGCTTAAGCTGAATGAAGATGATCTTTTAATGATTACTGCTGATCATGGAAATGATCCAACATATAAAGGTAGTGATCATACACGTGAAAATGTACCACTTATTATCTACAGTAAAGCTTTGAAAAATCCTAGACATCTTGGTCTACTAAAAAGTTATGCTGTTATCGGTGCAACTATTGCTGCAAATTTTGATGTAAAAAATCTAGGTATTGGCGATTCTTTATTAGAAAAGATTGTATAGGAGTAATGAGAATGGAAAACAACAAGACACGTAAAGTCATTATTATGTCATTGAGCGGTTTATTAATAGGTAGTTTATTGTACATTTTTGGATTATCAATGATAAACCAGAGTGTATGGCCAATGATTATTAATTATATAATAGCATTACTTATGTATATAGCATCATTTTTAGCTGTCTATAACAATAATAAAATAGAAAAGCAATCAGTTTATATATACATTATGGTATTAACGATAGTATTAGTAGCATTTGCTACGTTTGCAACAGTATATTCTATTATCTAAAATTCACATAATATACATTATGCGAAGTAGTATATTATATAGATATTGATAAAGGTAAGAACACTCCTTCTGATTAGATTGATTCAGAAAGAAGTATTCTTACCTTTTTATATGATGTAATAAAAAACTAATATATTTCATTAATATACTTTTGTGAGTTATAAGTATCTTCAGATACTTGATTAGACATCATTGTTATAATACTATATGTATGTCCAGGTATTTTTACTTGAAGATCACACTCAATAATAGTATTCTTATCTACGCACTGTATATATGATAACATTGGTAGTATTTTATCACTACTTAAGTATATGAATTCGCTCACTACTATTTTATCTTCATATTCATGATACACAATATAACCAGCATCTTTAAATATTCTAATTTTGTCATTAAAGATAAGAGATCTATCAATGAATTTCTTCCAATAATCATCATCTCTTAATCTAAACTCATCAAAATACTTGCAATATTGTAAATAATATTCATTTAATAAAGATGTATCCCCCACTTCCTCTATGCTATGATTAGTCGATAAAGCTTTATTATCGATTTCAATAATCTGATGATAGTGTGATGCATAAAATCCAAATTTATTATATATTTCTGGAATATAGGCTTGTAAATATATTGATTTATTCTTGTATTTATCCAAAACATAATGCATTAATTGTTTCATATAACCTTGTCCTTCAAATGTCTTTTGAGTACATACACCTAAGATAAAATATGAATCAACCTGTGCTTTTTGCTTCATGATTGGAAATGGTACGATTTGAATAACTGAAATGACCCTATTTTCGTTTTTTAGCATAAAAGTATTGTTTTTATCATAATATTTTGAAAAATAGAATTCTGTAGATTCATCAGTTTCATCTTTGAAATTTTCTTGCCATAACTTTTTTATATCATGCAAATCTTGTATATTAGCTTGTAATATCTGAATATTTTTCCTTGTAATTATGTACTTATTTATCATTTTAATTGGATGAAGTGCTCTTTTTGACTTTCTTAAGTTCTCTAAGCCCATGTCTTCTTCTCTATTCACGTATAAAACATCACTATAATGTCTTTCTAACATTGATTTAAGTATAGCAGGATATAAACCTCTAATGTCTTTATTGGCTTTCTCAACGTGAATTTGAACAGTAGAATGCTTGAGTCTAGAAGCTATCGCAAAGGCCTCCATCTTCCCTGCTATGAAAATTCCTCCAACTTCAAAATCTAAAATATTCTTTGAAGAAAGCAGATACATAACTCCTCTAACTTCACTTGTCATTGATTCACTTAAATCTTCTTTTTCATATTCCCAACGATTTAAACACTCAATAATGATGTCAAAATCATTAGTTATATCAAGATCGCGATATTCAAAATCTGGATATTCTTTCAAAAAGTTATTATAATGATTTCTTCTTTTTTGCATTTTCTTTCCTGATAACGTTTGTAACATTTGACGATCATAAATATAGTCATCATTATAAGGTGTTCTTTCAAACAATAATTGATCATTGTACAAAGGTTTGATTTTATCTACAAATTCCTCAATAGCACAATCAATCATGAAATCAAAATTATGACTTTTGCTATATTCAAGCATATAATCAATTGCTTCTTGATAGTGAATTTCATCAGTAAAAGGCATTGCCCAAAAAAATGTTCCCTTATAGTTGTGCAACATTACTAGAAAGTTATCATGAATTTCATATTGTATATGATACTCATGATTCCACATCATCATTGTAACAAAGTTAGAATTATATCCTTCATAGTTTGCTTTATCTAAATAAGGTTTTATTATTGTATAATCTTCTAATTTTAAATCTTTCATTATTTCTTTCCGAGTAACATATGGATAAACTGTTTCGCTGTACGCCCGGAAAAACCTCCGTTTCTAATTTCCCATTGTAATGCTAATTCATGTAATTGTTCCCTAGTCATATCAATGTGATGAGAAATTGCTAACCCATCAACAATATCTAGATAATGTTGTTTATCAGGATGAATATACATGATTTGTACACCAAATCGTGAAACAAGTGATAGTTTTTCTTGCATAGCATCATTATTATTAATCTCTTGTTGAGATGAACGATCATTCCACGTTTCTTTAATAAGATGTCTTCTATTACTTGTCGCATAAATCAAAATATTATCTGGTTTCTTTTCTAAGCCACCTTCAATAACTGCTTTTAAATATTTATATTCAATTTCAAAATCTTCAAAAGAAAGATCATCCATAAATATAATGAATTTATAATTTCGACTCTGTAATTCATTAATAATTTGAGGTAAGTAAATAAACTGATGCTTATAAACTTCAATCATCCTTAATCCGTCTTTATAATACTCATTTAAAAGAGCTTTAATACTACTTGATTTACCTGTTCCACTATCTCCATAAAGAAGGACATTATTCGCCTTTTTATTATTCAAAAAAGCTTCAGTATTTGTTTTAAGTCTTTCTTTTTGAGATTCATAGCCTATAAGTTGATCTAAAGTATTATTACCAATATGATCTATTGGTATAATGTTTTCTTTATGAAAACGAAAAGCTTTGTTCAAGCCGAATTTTCCAACTCCATAATGACTATAATGATTATATAATATTGAATAGAATTGTTCCACTGATGTGCTTAATGAAAGTTCGGTTTGTAGAGATGAAAGAAGTTCATAAATCTCTTTATTTATAATTGGTTTTGTATGTGGAAAATCTAAAAAAACATCTTTATATAATGAATTAAGTTTTGAGAAATCATAATGATAGTATTTATAAAGTGTCTCTAAATCGCTTATCACTACTTTCTTAACCGAAGTAGAAATTGACTGTTTTCTTTCTAGTGCAAGTGTAAAAGTATTTTCATGTTGAACTAATAAATACGTTAATAATCCTTGAAATAAATGATTGTGTAGATCATATTTTTCAGCTAAATTTAACATTATTGAAATAAACTCATCTTCTAATATCTGATCATTATGAAAATACGAGAGACATTTTAAAATATCTTTATCGATGGATAAATCTCGATAAATAATAAGTTGATTTAAATTCATAAAATAACCTTCCTTCTTTTAAAAAAAGACGATAAATATATCGCCTTTGTTAATTTTTAAAACTATGAATAGGTGCTGGAATTCTTCCCCCACGATCAATAAATTCATCACATGAGAATTCATTGACTGGCATAATTGGAGCATATCCAAGTAATCCACCAAATTCAACAGTTTCTCCTACATCTTTACCAATAACTGGAATAATTCTTACTGCCGTTGTCTTTTGATTAATCATTCCAATTGCCATTTCATCAGCAATAATTCCAGAAATTGTTTTGGCTGATGTTCTTCCAGGAATAGCAATCATATCTAAACCTACTGAACATACACAAGTCATTGCTTCTAATTTTTCTAATGTTAATGCGCCACACTCAACAGCGTCAATCATTCCTTGATCTTCACTAACCGGAATAAAAGCACCTGATAAACCACCAACATATGAAGACGCCATAACACCACCTTTTTTCACTTGATCATTTAAAATCGCAAGTGCAGCCGTAGTCCCAGGAGCCCCTACTCTTTCAAGGCCCATTTCTTGTAAACAATCAGCAATACTATCTCCTACTGCGGGAGTTGGTGCAAGAGATAAATCAATGATTCCAAAAGGAATATTTAAAGCAGCTGAGGCTTCTCTAGCAACTAATTGTCCCACTCTAGTAATCTTAAACGCTGTTTTCTTAACAGTTTCACATAGTTCACCAAAATCTTTTCCTTTAGCAGTTTTGATTGCATTTCTCACAACACCAGGTCCACTAACCCCAACATTGATAATTGCATCTGCTTCACTCACACCATGGAAAGCTCCAGCCATGAATGGATTATCATCAGGAGCATTACATAAAATAACCAATTTAGCACAACCAATTGAATCATTTTCTTTTGTAATATCTGCAGTATCCTTTATAATTTCACCAACTAATTTAACAGCATCCATATTAATTCCAGTTTTAGTAGAACCAACGTTAATTGAACTACAAATTAATTCAGTTTCTTTCATCGCTTGAGGTATTGATTCAATCAATAACTTTTCTGCCGCTGTCATACCTTTAGAAACAATAGCACTATACCCACCAATAAAATTAACACCAACAACATGGGCGCACTTATCCAATGTTTTCGCTATCTTTACAAAATCATCAGTACTTTTACAAGCAGATGCCCCTATTAAACCAATTGGTGTTACTGAAATTCTCTTATTAACAATAGGAATACCATATTTTTTTTCAATATCTTCGCCTGTCTTTACTAAATCTTTTGCGACAGTTGTAATTCTGTTATATATATTTTGACAAAGAGTATCAATGTTTGAATCAATACAACTTAAAAGACTTATACCGATTGTAATTGTACGGACATCTAAGTTCTCTTGTTCAATCATTTTATTCGTTTCTGCTACTTCAAATAGATTAATCATTATATTCCTCCTTAGATTCTATGCATTTTATTAAAAATATCTTCATGTTGTAACTTGATATTAACACCAATTTTTTCACCTAATTGTTCTAACTGATCTGCAATAGTAGAAAATTCACCATTCGCATTAGAAGCATCTACAACCATCATCATATTAAAGTAACCTTGAATAATAGTTTGTGAAATATCTAATATATTAATATGAGCATCAGCAAGATATGTACAAACATTTGCAATAATTCCTACTTGATCCTTTCCAACTACTGTAATAATTGCTCTTTCCATTAATAACTCCTCCTCATATTTTTTTACATTATATCAAAATCTTATCAAAAAAGAAAGAAAAAAGGAGTTTTCACTCCTTTTCAATAATTATTTATCTAACATTGACATTGCTTTATCAAATACTGCTTTACCATTCATTGTTCCGTAATCTCTCATATCAATAACATCAACAGGAATAGCTCCTCCAACTCTGCCAGCTGCTAATTTTTCGATAGCACCTTTTTGGAATCTAACTTGAGGGCCAAGTAAAATAACATCAACTTCTTCTAATACTCTAGGTGCATCAGAGAAAGGTAATGCAAAAATTTTGCATTCAACACCTGCATCTTTAGCAGCAGTTTCCATTTTTGTTACTAATAAACTAGTTGACATACCTGCAGAACATACTAATAAAATAGTTTTCATATTCATTACTCCTTTTTCTATATATCTTTACATATATTCTATCAATTTTTATGATGATTGTAAACACTTACGCTTACTTTTTTTCTATTTCAGAAAATAATATGCTTATAATCAAGTAATTATGAATAAATTAATAAAATGTGATAGAATATATTATGAAATGAGATGATCAAATGAAAATATTAATAGTAAGTGATAGTCATAGATATGATAATAACCTAGAAAGAATTACTCAAAAATATAAAAATAAAGTTGATTACATGGTCCATTGTGGAGACTCCTCTTTAGATAATAATGATCCTATCATTACCCAATATGATACCGTATGTGGAAATCACGATGATAGTTATTTCCCTAGATTTATTATTCATGAAGATATTTGTATAACACATGGTCATATATTTAAGGTTTATAGTGGATATGATGAACTTGTTAAACTATGTCAGATGCGCCGTTGTCATATTTGTTTCCATGGTCATACACATGTTCCTACACATCAAATTCATAATGGGATACACTTTATTAATCCTGGTAGTTTAATGATGAATAGAGGAAGTTATGGCTATGGAACATACGCTATTGCAGATTATAAAAATGGCGATATCAAGGTTGAATTTTATCATCACAAAACTGATGAGTTATGTTCAAACCTAATTTTAAAAGAAGGTCTAGAACTTCTCGAACAATTCAAAAAAATCGGTTAAAAAAAGTAAAGTTACTTATTAGGCAACTTTACTTTTTTCTTCTAATCTTTTGCGTTTATATTCAATAATAAACATAACTTCTTTAAGATCTTCATCAGGTAGTTCGGTTAATAAACGAGCAATATTTGCGATATTATAATAATCATATTTTTTCCCGCTCATTATTTCTTCAACACTACGTCCATACAAATGAGATAATATTTTAAGTTCTCCTACTGTGACATCACGTTTCCCATTTTCAATATCAGAAATTGCTGAATGTGGAACATTCAGGTGTGCTGCCACATCTTTTTGAGTAAGGTGCTTAAAATTACGATAAGTTTTCAATCTTTTTGCTAAATCTAAATCTACAGCCATAATCCACCTCCATGACTTCATTATAACATCAATTTATAACGATATCAATTTAGAATTATAAATAAATCAATTTATGAAAGACATAAATATAAATCTTTTCACGTTATTCGATATTATCTCCTAAAATATCCTAAAGTTATGTCTAATTTAGTTTTCATTTGACTCGTCATTTTGTTATTTAACATCGAAATAAAATCCTCAGTTATATCTTTTGTCATTTTGAATTCTTCATTGGTAAAACGAAGAAAGATTCCTCCAACATTCAACTTATCTAATTTATCAATAAATAATGTTTTACAATTTAATAAATGCATTCTACATTGTTCATCCATCATTAAATCAAATGTTTCATTTTTTCTATCTACTAAAGAAAAACGACTCTTTTTGCATAATTGACAATGTTTCTTTTGATAACCAAAGAAATGCTGGCTTATTGGACAATAATCACTCACCATATTCTCTACTTTGCCGTAGACTTGAATAATATTTTGATTCAAATTCGTGTTCATATGATTGATTTGTTGTTGAGACATTTCTAATGAAAGGATTTTATGACAATCATAGTAAGATGCACTATAAGAATTATAGATATTTAATCCTGTTCCTAATGTCAACTCTTTATCTTTAAATGTATTCATACATCCATAATCATTAACAATCATTTTCGCTATTTTGGCATATAAACTATGGTTCATAATATCTTTAATTTCTGTATCTTTACATACACTAGGAATATATAATCCTAGTTCTTTTTTATGTTTTACACACAGTGTGTAAGCTTCTTCTATATTTGATTGATATAAATAATATATGACTTGTATATCAGTTTCTAACAATGCTTCTAGTTGTTCTAAGGAACTAACTGCAACATATAACTGTTTGTTTTGATGAGCATTAATCTTTTTGATCTTAGGTAAATCAAGTTTAGGATAATGATGTATTGTATTAATTGATAATAAATGCATTAATTCATCAACACATTCTCTTCTTAAGGCATTGATTTCCTTGATTGGCATTGTCATTTGTTCATCTGTATTAATATTTATTGTATTCGCATAAAAAGGACTTTGGCCCAATTTAGATAATTGTTGAATAATTCTATCTTTATCTAAGGCTGTCTTTTGAGCTTTTTCAACCACAATTAATGACTTCTTTTCTACTGTTATATCTTTATAACAGATTTTAAGTGAAGCACACTGATTTATCTTTGCCTCAAATATAATATCTATAGGTAAAGATGTATTTTCATCTTGATATGTTTTCTTCATTAAATGCAGAATATTTTTATCTACTGTTTTTCTTACATTTCCTTCATATACTGGATGATCAAATTCTATTTCTATAATATCATTTTTATTTGCATGAGAAACTAACTGGTTATTTAAGAATATCTTATTTACTGGTCTTCCTTTGTCAATCTTTTCAAAAACAATACTATCTTCTTGATTTAGTGTCTCAAACAGCTTAATAGCGACACGTTTATTACCTTTGTGATATCTTATAGCCTCACCAATGACTTGCCCCTTATGACCAGGATAATCGCCATCAACAAGATGGTTATCTGAAAAAGCATAACCCAAAGTATAGTTTCTATTAAACATAGCCTTCATATTTGCGATATCATTTTCTAAATCAATATTTTTATTATGGAGATATGCATCGATTGCCTTGCGATATGCTTTCACAACACTTGCGACATATTCAGGACGCTTCATTCTTCCTTCAATCTTAAAAGATGTCACACCAGCATCTATAAGATCTCCAATATTTTGAACAGTCATTAGATCTTTAGGAGAAAGTAAAAAAGGATATTTCGTTTCTAAAAATTGATTATCTTGAAGTAAACGATATTGTAGACGACATGGTTGTGCACAAGCACCCCTATTACCACTACGGCCACCAATAAAACTACTCATTAAACATTGACCAGAATAACAAACACATAAAGCTCCATGTACAAAAACCTCTACTTCAAGTGAAGTTGATTGACATATTGATTGAATTTCTTCTAAAGTATTCTCTCTCGCCAATACAACACGAGAAGCACCAACTTGTTCAAAATATGAAACACCCCTACTATTCATAATTGATGCTTGAGTACTCATATGGATATCAAAATCTTGATATCTAGTTTTGATGATATGAAAAAGACCAATATCTTGAATAATTAAAGCATCGACTTGGATATCATATAGATAATCAATATATTCAATTAAATCATGAAACTCTTCATCTTTATATAAAGTATTAACAGTAACATAAATTTTTACATCTCTCAAATGAGCATAACTAATGGCCCATTTAAGTTGCTCATGATCAAAGTTTTTCGCAAACGCTCTGGCATTAAATAAACTCCCACCTAAATAAATAGCATTGGCACCATTCTGAATTGCTGCTATTAATGATTCTTGATCACCAGCCGGTGCTAATAATTCAATTGTCTTCATTTTTTTACTCCTTTAAAAAAAGCAATAACAAAGTTATTGCTTATAATTTTGTCACAAGTTCATAACACATCTTCGCTGATGTGTAACTTGCTTTCTTTAAATATTCATCAAATTGAACACCACTATCCCCTTTATCAAAAACATCACTTAAAGAGCGTGTAATAATAAAACGTTTATGAAAAACATAACAAACTTGAGCAATGGAAGCGGCTTCCATTTCTGCACAAATAGCATCAGGAAAATTATTCTTAATATTTGTAACCTGTTGTTTAGTTGATATAAATTGATCACCAGAAGCAATAATTCCGATATGAGATTTGATATCAAAAGAATCTAAAATATGATGAATTTCATCAAGCAGTCTTTTATCAGCATTAAAATACTGAGGAAGTCCAGGAACTTCACCAGTTTTTCTTCCAAATGCTGTAACATCAACATCATGATGAACAACAGATGAAGAGATCACAACATCTCCAACATTTTGATCTAAATGCAAACCACCTGCCGAACCAATATTAATAACATAATCAATATCATAGTTAGACAATAGTAATGTTGTGGCAATGGCAGCATTAACTTTCCCTATTCCACCTTGCAATAAGATAATCTCTTTATTTTTCATAAAACCTTTATAGAATACAAAATCCAAATGCTTTATTTCATCTTGTATATCCATTAATTTCTTTATCTCAGCAACTTCTTCTTCCATTGCTCCTATAATTCCTATCATAACTTATCCTTCCTGCAAACAAATATAACACGTTCACAATCATCATAATAATCTTTAAAATCACTAAAATAATCAATATTCGTAAAACCTACACTCTTTAACCATTCTAAATACTGATCAACAGAATAAGTTCTTTGATATTGATTCTCTTCAACTTTTTCATTTTCTAACTTATCCTCGATATAAACATAATGATGAACATAACCATCTTCAATATTATTAACATGCCAATGAAATTCAAAATCTTCATCAACATCATCCTCTTTATAATCTTTTAAAATAACATTCATCTTATAAAGACTATTGACATCAAAAATAAAAGTTCCCTTATCATCTAACGATTCAAAAACATTATGAAAAGTCTTTATAATCAATTGAGAATCCACCAAATAATTAATAGAATCACACAAACATAAAATCAAATCTACTTGATGAGATAATGAAAAATCACTCATATCTACTCTTTGTAGCATTAAATCAACATTTGTTGCCATTGCTTTTTGTTTTGCAACTTCTAACATATCCATCGATAAATCAGTCGCAAACACCCGCTTAGAATCTTTAGCTAGCCTTAATGCAATTTCACCTGTTCCACAACCTAGTTCAAGAACTTCTTGAAAATCACATTGTGAATTAATAAAAGTATAATAATCCTCATAAAACTGAGGATCCATTAAACTGTCATAATAATAGGCAAAAGTTTCATAACTCATTTCGCTAGCATTCCTTCTACATCAATACGAGGCATATCTCCCCATAATTTTTCAATATTATAGTTATCTCTTTCACTTGTTTCAAAGACATGACAAACTATATCACCTAAATCAATAAGAATCCATTTAGAATCTCTTAATCCTTCTATACTCTTTACATCAAATCCAGCTTTTTCACATTCTTGTTTTACATTTTGTACAATAGCTTGTAATAATCTTTCATTACTTGCCGTACTTAAAACAAAAGTCTCAAAAATCGGACTTGCATCTTGCATATCTATAGCAACTATATTTGTTGCCATTTTATCATCCATAGCTTTTACTATACATTCTAATTTTGTCATTATTTTTCTCCTTTAATTACAAAATAATCATAAATCTCATAAAAACAATCATCTATATCTCTGCCTTTGAGTTTAGAAAACTCATAAAAATCTATCAGGCAATCTTTAAATCCTTGGTGAATATCACCTTTGCACACTTCTATTTGAGATGATGAATCATAACCCCGTAAGGGATCCAATTTATCAGCCACATACACACATTTTCCAATAGCAGAAATTTCAATTGAAGCAGTTGTATGATGTTGAATTGCATCTAGTACGACTTGATCATCAATCAAAAATAATGTCTCACTTAAGTAACAAGAAATCCATTGATGCCATATAGCAACCGGTTTATCAATATACTTCTTAAAATGTTTATTCATAATTTTGTATGAATCTTCATACTCCATTTCTTTAGCAATATCATGAAACATTCCAGCAATATACGCTTGTTTTTCATTTAAATGATTCTCTTTCGCAATTTCACTTGCTAACTTTGCGACATTTAATGTGTGTTCCCATCTTTTTTTCTTCATATATTTTGATACAATAGTTTCTAAATATATACTATGCTTTGTAATATAGCGAAGGACTTCTTTATCTAACATCTCGATATCACCATTTCTCACATCACTGCTTGAAGCAATAACTGGTTCATTATCTAGAATAGTAAAGTCAAAATCCTTTATACATTTTTTATTAGGAAGATAGCCTCCCCTTTGAAAAGCAACGAGAGAAACATTTTCTGAAATTCTCTTAGCCTCTTTCCATTTATAAAAAAGATTGGCTTGATCCATACCCATAATATAATAATACTCATTTTCAGGATGTAATTCTTTTAATCTTATAATTGTATCAATTGTATAATTTTTAGAATTATCATCACTTTCTATTTCAATTGTATTGATAAGCATTTTTTCATAACTTTGTATTGCTAGTGAAATCATCGCAATGCGATCATCATTGGAAGCACAGCTTCCCTCTTTCCAAGGATTGTTTTTGGTTGGAATAAATTGAACTTCATCTAAACCCAATTGACTTAATGCGATAGATGCAATATAAGTATGGGCTTTATGAATAGGATCAAAACTTCCTCCAAACAAACCTATTTTACTCATGGTAATTTATAAGCCTTCTTATCACTTTGTTTATACAATACAATCGTATGACCAACAATTTGTACGACTTCAGCTTTTGTTTGAACACTAAGTTCTAAAGCAACAGTATTCACATCATCTGGACATGATTCTAATAATTTAACTTTGATCAATTCTTGAGTTTCCATTGCTTCTAAAATCCCAACCACTTGATTAGAATTCACACCATCTTTTCCTACTTGGAAAATAGCTTTTAAATGATGTGCCTCACTTCTTAAAAATCTTTTTTGTTTACCTGTTAACATATATAGTCCTTTCTAAATAAGAGCTTCTCTTATCATTACTGAGATACGAGGTGGAACTTTAACTTTTACTCTACCACCTTGAGAGTTAATTGTAATAAATCCTAAACCAGAAATAACAATATCACATTTTCCATTTGGTAATGAAAAATCATATGTTTTCATTTGGTCTATACTTATTATATCTTCAACTTCATATTCTAATGTTTTATGACGATTGTATAAATCATCAGCTTTTTCTTGTTTAGTACGATGTATCTTTAAATTTCTTGAAAAATAAGTAATAAAACTTGCTGGTTCTCCTTCAATAAAATCAAGACGTCCTAAACCACTAAAATATAATGTTTGACCAATATTTAATTGAAAACCAATAGGTCTTAATTCATTTTGAGGAATAACTTTAATAATTTGATTAGCATCAATAATATGAGTCATTTGATTTTCATTAATAATACCAGGAGTATCATATAATTTTGAATCTTCATCTAAAGGAATTTCAATGAAATCAAGAGTTGTTCCAGGAAATTCTGAAACAGTAATTAAATTCTGATTTTCAATATTAGCGTAATGTTTTAATAAAGCATTGATAAAAGTTGATTTTCCAACATTTGTAACACCAACGACATACACATCACGACCTTGTCTTAAATCCATAATTGTATCATAAATTTTATCAAGATTAATATTCTTTATACCACTAGTAATTATAACGTCTAAAGGTTTTAAACCTTCATCTTTTAATTGTCTTCTTACCCAATGTTCAAGTTTTCGCTCTTTAAGTGACTGCGGTAAAATATCACGTTTATTCGCTAATACAAGAACATCATTATTACCAATGTGTCTCATTAATCCTTGAATTAAACTGCCATTAAAATCAAATATATCGATAATATAAACGACTAAACAATTCTTTTCTCCAATTTGTTGTAATATTGAAAGAAAATCATCTTTAGTCAAATGCGTTTCTTGTAATTTATGATAATTCTTCAACTGAAAACATCTTTGACAAAGAACCTCACTATTTTTCATAGCACTTTGAGGAACATAACCAATATGTTTTTCATTATCATTCTGAATAATAGCTCCACAACCAAAACATTTAATCTCTTTATTCATATATACCTTCCTTTTCTTTATCCATTGTACATTATTTTCAAGCTTATGAAAAGTATAAACATATCTATCGACAAATTTCATATAATGTTTTGAGGTGGAATATGTTTACAACACTAGTAACTTTATTGCAACAATTTCTTTTTGTTTCTTTTATTAAGACGCAAGCATTCAAGAATCAATTATCTCCTGAAGAAGAAAATAAACTTTTACAAAAGTATTTTCAAGGTGATAAAGAAGATCGTAATCAACTCATAGAACACAATTTAAGGCTTGTTGCTCATATTGCAAAAAAATATGATGGTGGAAAAGATTTACAAGAAGATCTCATTAGTATTGGAACTATAGGATTAATTAAAGGGGTTGATAGTTTTAAACCAAACAAGGATACAAAACTAGGAACTTATGTCGCAAAATGTATTGAGAATGAAATTCTCATGCATTTAAGAGGTAATAAAAAAATTGCCCTTGACGTCTCTTTAAATGAAGTTTTAGGAGTAGATAAAGATGGTGGTGAAATGACATTGCTTGATATTTTACCAAGTGATCAAAAAGAAATAATTGATCAAATTCAAACTTCTGACCAAATTAAAAAACTCCAAGAATATTTTAATCTATTAACACCTAGAGAAAAAGATATATTAATATTTCGCTATGGTTTAAATAATCACAAAGTCCTTACCCAAAAAGAAATATCACAATCTATGCATATCTCTAGATCTTATGTATCAAGATTAGAAAAAAGAGCACTCATCAAATTATTAAAAGCATATTTAAATGAATCGAGTAGAGTAAAATAACCATTGTTATTTTACCCTCTCACACCACCGTACGT
>CAZWXH010000046.1:0-9589 GCA_964637725.1 uncultured Coprobacillus sp.
AAGTGTACATAATTAAATGATCAAAAATGTACATTCTTATGTTGACATTTATATTAGAACTGTGACAAGAGGTGATGAGGAAGTGAATACACAAGAATTAGTGAAATTTGAAAACGGGTATATTATTCTTGATGTGTCCGTAGGCGTAGACAATGACACAGTGTGGCTAACCCAAGATGATATGGTATTACTTTTTGGGAAAAATAAGTCAACAATATCTAGACATATTAGAAATGTATTTGAAGAAGGTGAACTTGAGGAAATTAGCTCAATTGTAAAAATTGCAACACAGCTAAAAAATACGATCTAAGAACAGGAAAAGATAGAATATCTAGTGTAGATATTTTCTATTATAATTTGGATGTTATTATATCGGCTGGATATCGTGCCAAGACTAAACAAGGTATAATCTTTAGAAAATGGGCTAATAATATTTTATAAGAATATATGTCAAAATATTATGCGATTGATGCTATAGAATTTAAAATTCCGCCAATTTATTATATTGCACTGTTACTTGAACAAGAGAGAAAAACATCAGGAAGTTCATATCATACAGGTGAAGATATGTAAGACTTTGTATAACAAAAAAATGAAGCTGTATTTCTAAACAACTTCATTAAAGTACATTTTAATTATTTCATAGGTTTACATGATAAGGGATTAAAGCTACTTGTCGCTTATTATCTACTTCTATTTTACAAAAAATTAGAACATCTTTTAACAGCTATTTTTTTATAAGTTTTTCTTTAAAATCATTAATAATATCCTTCATTTCTGATGGTAATTCATCTTCATGCTCATCAAGGTAATCTGTAAAACTCATAATTGCATCAGTGATTCTTGTAATCAATCTTTTACTTGGATCCTTGTCAATATACTTATACGCATTCCACAAATCTTCTGAACATTTTCCTTCTGTATGTAATTTCTCGATTACTTTGCAAAGAGCACTACTTAAAGCCAAATAATGAACGATTGGTTTTCCATCAGAAGCATCTTCAATAAATTTTTTCAGTGTCCCCATTTAATTCCTCTCCTTTCAACTCTTTTTTTTATTATACACTTAAAAGCTAAAAATTGTAATAACTATATGATTAAAACATCCACTGAATGAAAAGCCTTTGAGGTAGAATTTAACTTTTCATTTAAGTTTACATGAAAACAAATTGTTTGATTATAAAAGTAGTGATGGGTATCTTTGTTTATGGTATACTAATAACTAAGAAAAGACAGATTACATAAAAGGAAAATGGAGGGTTCTTTATGGTTGTTGATAAATTAAAAAACGAACTACTTAGTCAAAAAGAATCAGGGTTTAAAGGGAATGTTTATCATTGGACTCAAGTTAGTTTTGCATATAATTCAAATAAAATTGAAGGTAGTAGATTAACCGAAGAACAAACAGAAATGATATACGAAACAAACTCTTTTATTACAAAAAGTGAAGAAGCTATAAAAACGGATGATTTACTTGAAACGATGAATCATTTCAAGCTGTTTGATTACATGCTTGAAAACATTGATACACCTATGACTAAAGAGATGTTCATTGAAATGAATGTTATATTAAAAAGAGGAACTACTGATGAAAATAACCCAAGATATAATGTGGGTGGATTTAAAAAAGCACCTAATATCATTGGACTAGTTAATGTAATCAAAACAACATCACCTGCGGATGTTAGCATCGAATTGGATAAGTTATTAGCAGAATATCAATCCATTCAAGAGGTATCATTACATGATATTATTGATTTCCATGTGCGTTTTGAACGTATCCATCCATTTGGAGACGGAAACGGTCGAGTGGGAAGAATGATTATGTTTAAAGAGTGTTTGAAGAATGGAATTATGCCATTTGTTATTTTAGATAGAGACAAAGTTTTCTATCTTAGAGGATTGAAGGAATATAATAATCAATCTAATTATTTAATAGAGACTTGTTTTCAAGAGCAGGATATTTACGAAAGTGTATGTAATCAATTATTGGATTTTAGTTTTGAGCAAACACAAGGACAAAAATTAGGATAGTAAAATAAAGAGTTAGAAATATCTGGAATTAACTAAAGAAGGTGTATTTATATTCGTGAAAAATGAGTAAATATGATGAGAATATTTTGTAACAATTCGTACAATTATAAGCAAATATACTTATAAATCCTTATATACAGTGGGGAATTAATAGTAATAATGTTCCAACGTATGCATTTGTATAGACAATGTCTAGATAGCATAAAAGTTAAAAAAACATGATAAACACAACGCTATTTGCGTATAAAAGGAGCATATAGATAGTAAATATAAGCTATGATTTTACTGTGTTTTTAGTGAAATACGTAGAAATGACCAGTTATGAATGCGATAATTGGTCGTTTTTATAATGTTTATATCGAAAGCACTATATGATACAATGGTTATAAGAAAAAAGTAATTTAGAATTGATAGAGAACCAGTGTGAACTATACTTATGATACGGAGAAAAGATAATGATAGAAAATCTATTCTGTTATGCATTATTGTTGAAGAGTGAATTAATTACATTTTATAGATATGAAGAATATTTGAATGACATTTTTTTTAAGGAGCCAGATAATGATTTGTTACTAGAATTACAATATCTTACCTCAGAATGTTGTGCTACAGTCAATTTAATTAATGAAGAGTTCTGTAGAAAAGAAGTTGATGTGAAATGTTTTGGAGTAATATTAATGCAAGAGTTAAAAAATGTCTATTATACTAAATCTTTTGGGATTGAAGAATTCGGGAGAAAAACATATCTGCTATGGAAAAATATACCTTACGATATTGGAAAAGAAGAACCATTTCATACATTATCTTATGCAGATGATCCTTTGTCGTGGGGGGATGTTAATCAGACATGCAAATTATATGAAGAATTATTCGAATATTATAAATAGTTATATAAAGGGTTAGAGATAATTAATAGAATAGGATGAACAAAGGAAATCAATATAACAATTAGAACAGATCATCAAGTTAAGATTAAAAGGTTAAACGAACCAATCACAAATTTTCTGATTAATATTGATTTTTTTTAATTCATATTATCATCATAGCGTTTAATAGGACAAGATAGAAACTAATCTGTAGTAGGGCAGATTTTTGTCTTTTAATTTTAGAATTAACGAAAGACATATATTATATAAACTGATAGAGTAAATCAAATAAATTTGTTATAATAATGATAATGGAAATAACTCTTGGATGTAATCATCTTTGATTCGAGTCAATAAATGGAAGGAAGTTTATAAATGAAATTAAAAAATATGCTGATGTTAACCTTTTTAGGTTTGACGATAACACCAACTCTAATTATTGTTTTCTTATTTTATCAAAGTGGATTTGAACTAGCAAAACAGTCATATACAAATAATTTAACAGAAAGTTTGAATGTTCAGGTTGATTATATTACTCAAACGATTGAAAATAATATGATTTCAGATTATCGTTTTGCGAATCAAAATATAGCAATAGATCTTTCTGCTAGTCGATCAACGTTAGATAAGAAGAGTGAACTATATACTGCTGTGACAACATATTTAAGAAATGCAGAAGATAGAATAAATGTAGGGATTTTACTAGATAAAAATCACCAATCAATTTATTCAATTGGTGAAAAGAAAGCCATTGATACAATCAATGAGCAATTACCACAGCCTTCTGAATTCAAACAACAAGGAGTCGTGGAATTTAATTTAGAAGATGGATCACAAAGCCTTGGTATTGTAACACCAGTATTCAAGGGGGAAAATTACATAGGGTGTTTAGTCTCTGTATATGATAAATCTTATGTATTTAAGATTATTAGTAGTTATTATGAAATTGCGGATACATCAACTTATGTTTGTAAAGAAAATGGAGAAATTATTAATTCTAGACAAGTCTCTGATGAAGATACTCAAAAGGTAGAATCTATTCTCAAGAGTATGAATTTTTCATCAGAAGGTGCAATTAATGCTGACAATAGTGATGTCTCACTTTCTGGGTACTATAAAAAAGTTCATAACACACCATGGTATTTGGTAGGATTTGTGGATGATGGGTTAATTTACTCGTTTACCAATCAGTTCTTACTAGTTTATATATTGATAATAATAGGGGTTTTGTTTGTCGATATTGCTTTATCATTCTATTTTAGTCGAAGAGTTGTAAAACCAATTAATCATCTGATTGAAGTTATGGAAGGTTATAAAAATAGTCTTGATGGCAATGAATTACAATATCAAGAAGATGATGGTTATGTTGAAACGAAATATTTACGTACTAAGTTCTTAGAGTTGATGAAGAAAATATCATTAACACAACATAACTTTGAAGGGATATATCAACTGTATCAGTCAAACGATATGGGGGATGTGAACATCAGTATAGATGTGACAGCACAAAAGATATCTAGTAATAAAGATGTTTTTCAAAAGCTTATTAATGAAGTTGAAGTTTCTAAGGATGCTTGTGTTGTAGAAAAATTCACACACTGTTTTTGTGAAGAGGATCAAAAGATGTTGATGCACTTATTTGAAGAAATGCGTGATGAACATTTATCAGGGACTCAAGAAACCGAAATATATACACCTTTCTTTGAGGGGAAATGGTACCAAATTCTTGTTGTGCCAATGTATACAAATGAGAGATTATCACGTTTGTTTGTTCAGCTTCGTGATGTTAGTAGTTTTAAGAAGCAAGAGTTAGAATCTAGCGAACAAGCCAAAAGAGATGATTTAACAGGATTATATAACCGCGCAGGATTTATCTATAATGTAGATAAAGCTTTGAAGAGTGGGGAAGAAAGTGACTTACATGCATTATTATTTATAGATATGGATTACTTTAAATTAGTTAATGATAATTTAGGGCATGCAGCAGGGGATAGATTATTAATCTCAGTAGGAGAAAAAATTTCGACCTTGGTAAAAGAGAATGATATTGTTTCACGTTTTGGTGGTGATGAATTTGCAGTGTTTCTTACAAATACTTCAGAAGAAGTTGTAGAGAAAACCACTCAAACTATAAAAGATATATTGGTTTATCCTTTTGAAACAGAAAAAACAAGCTTTACAGTATCGGCAAGTATCGGAGTTTCTTTGTGGCGTTATGACTCGCCTAGTACTTTAGAGAACCTTCTGCATCAAGCAGATCATAATATGTATAAGTCGAAGCGTGAGTTTAAACAAAATAAAGAATTATAAAAACTGTTATCCAAATAAATGGACAACAGTTTTTTATTTTCGGTGAAGTGATTCATATTGAAATAATCCTTGTGGATTAAGGTATATTCCTTCAATGTTATTTTTAGCTGCACTTAGGACCATTGGATTCATTAAAACAACAATAGGAGCTTGTTTTGTAACAATATCATTAATCTGCTCATAGAGCTGTGTTCTTTTATTCTTGTCTGTTTCAATGCGACTTTGTCTGATTAAATCATCTACAACGGGGTTACTATAGTTGCTTGAGTTCATAGTTTTTCCACTACCGGTTCCAAGTAATACTGATAATACACTATTAGGATTTGAATTAAATGCCCAACCGACAAGAATACCACCATGTTGATTTGCATTCATTTCACTAACTGCTTCTTTCATTGTAACTAAATTATAGTTAAATGTTATACCTACATCAGCTAAATTTAACTTAATGTATTCCATAGTGTTTTTTCGAATAGTATCAACTGTTATAGCAGTGAATTCAAACCCATTTTCATAGCCAGCTTCTTTTAAAAGTTCTTTTGCTTTTTCAGGATTATAGGTAACAGAAGATTCTTTATAACCAATAACTCCTTCAGGAATTAGGCTTGTAGCAGAAGTTCCATATCCATGATAAACATCACTAATAATCTTGCTTCGATCAATAGCGTAACTAATTGCTAGACGAACTTTTGGATTATTTAATGGAGGATGGGTAGTATTGAGTGAAAGGTATTCAATCTTTGTGGAGGGTGTTTGTAATAGTTTTGCATCCTCAGATAACTTGATTTTGTCACAGTCATATGCAGAAACACTAAATAACATATCAACATCACCATTTAAGAATGCTGCAGTTCGTTCTTGTTCTGTAACTAATACAACGAAATCAAGGTATTGCGATGCGGCTTTTTCTATATAATAGTCATCAAAACGTTCTAATGATATTTTACTACCAACTTCACGAGAGACGAGTTGAAATGGTCCTGCACCTAATGGCTTAGTAAAATCATAATCTTTTGATTCAACAGTCTTTTTTGAGAGTATAGATGTTTCAGCTTTCGCAAATAGTGAGAGTACATCGGCATCAGGTTCTTTGAGGTGAAGTAAAAAAGTTTTATTATCTATTTTTTCAACACCTTTTATACCTTCGAGTAATTTCTGGGTTCTTTCTCCAGTCATAGCTCGTTCGATGCTAAAGATAACATCATCTACTGTTAATTTTGATCCATCATGAAATTTGACATTGTCATGAATTTCAATTTTTTGTGTAAGAGCATCAATACTAGTGGCACTTTTAGCTAATTTTGGTCTTAATTTGAGATTTTCATCAAAATCATAAAGTGATGTATAGACACATCTTAATATAGCTTCAGAATAGATGTCTGTGGTTTTAATAGGATCAAAAGATAACATATCTTGAGTCAATGCAATTTTAATGGAATCATTAGAAACTTTATTTTTATTTGCACTAGCACATGATGATGTAAAAAAGCTTACAGTTATAAGCAAAGCAATTATAATTTTCTTGTTCATTTTTCCTCCTTGATGGAATACCTAGTATGTAATTGATATTCAATAAGCATTATTAATTTGTGATTTGATAGAAATGTCTTCTATATTGAGTATATCACACATAATATATCTCACAAAGTGTTTATAGTGATAAATATCTTTGCAAAATATGAAAAAAAGGGAATATGGCAATAATTGATGTATAATATTAACGTGTTCACATTCTATTCAAATAGAAGGTGTTTAATGGAAAAAACAAGAAAAAGAGGGGTTTATATATGCTTCAAATAAAAAGTATTCATAAGGAATATAAAACGGGGAATTTAATTCAAAAGGCACTTGATGGAGTGAGTTTGAATTTGCGAGATAACGAGTTTGTAGCAATATTAGGACCTAGTGGTTCTGGGAAGACAACGTTGCTTAATATTATTGGTGGTCTTGATCGTTATGATCAAGGAGATTTGATTATTAATGGTATTTCTACAAAGAAGTATAAAGATAGAGATTGGGATTCGTATCGTAATCATACCATAGGATTTGTATTCCAAAGTTACAACTTAATCCCTCATCAAACTGTTTTAGCGAACGTAGAGCTAGCTTTAACTATTTCGGGTATATCTAAAGAAGAACGTAAGAAAAGAGCTTTAGATGCGCTTAAACAAGTGGGATTAGGTGATCAAGGACATAAGAAGCCTAATCAAATGTCTGGAGGTCAGATGCAACGTGTTGCGATAGCAAGAGCGCTAGTTAATGATCCTGATATATTACTAGCCGATGAGCCAACAGGAGCATTAGATAGTGAAACAAGTTTACAAGTTATGGATTTATTAAAAGATGTTGCTAAGGATAGATTAGTTGTTATGGTTACTCATAATCCTGAACTTGCAAAAACATATGCAACACGTATTGTAAATTTAAAAGATGGACTCATAATAGATGATTCTGATCCTTTCGAAGTGACTCTAAACGAAGACCTTAGACATGAAAACATGGGGAAATCATCAATGTCATTTTTAACTTCTCTTTCATTAAGTTTTAATAACTTAAAAACAAAAAAAGCGAGAACATTCTTAACTTCTTTTGCTGGATCAATAGGGATTATTGGAATTGCTTTAATTTTATCATTATCAAATGGAGTGAATACTTATATTCAATCTATTGAAGAAGAGACATTATCACAGTATCCTCTTCAAATACAAAGTACGGGATTTGATATGACATCTATGATGGTAGATGGTCACCCAAATCAAAATAAAGAAGATAAAGAAAAAAATAAGGTTTATGTATCTCAAATGATCACAAATATGCTTTCAAAGATAGGTTCAAATGATTTAGTTTCATTAAAAGAATATATTGATAATGGGAAAAGTGGAATCGATAAGTATACAAATTCAATAGAATATACTTATAATGTAGCACCACAAATCTATAGTCAAGATACAACTAAACTAAGACAAGTTCATCCAGATCAATCATTTGCGAGTCTAGGAATGGGATCATCAGTGACTTCAAATAGTATGATGTCTTCAATGATGAATACAGATACTTTTTATAAAATGCCAAACAGTCCTAAATTGTATGAAGAACAATATGATGTTAAAGCTGGAAAGTGGGCAACAAGTTATGATGAATGTGTTCTTGTACTAACAAGTAATGGGAATATAAATGATTTAATGTTGTATTCGTTAGGTTTACGTGATTTTGATGAATTAGATAAAATGATTGATCAATTTTCTAAAGAAGAAGAAATTCAAGTTCCTGAAGGAAAGAAGTCATATTCTTATGATGATATATTGAATACAAAGTTTAAACTTGTCAATGCAACTGATTATTATCAATATGATCAAACATATAATGTATATAAAGATAAAAAAGAAGATAAAGATTATATGAAAGATTTAGTGAGTAATGGTGAGGATATTAAAATTGTCGGAATTGTCCAACCAAAAGATGGAGCAACTGCTACAATGTTAAGAGCGGGTATTGGATATTCTTCTGAATTAACAACACATATTATAGAAAAAGCTTCAGCAAGTGAGATTGTAAAAAAACAAATGGATAATCCTAATATTAATGTCTTAACTGGTAAAGATTTTAATAATAATGAAGATAAAAAAATGGATATGCAATCTTTATTTACTGTAGATGAGAATATACTAAAGAAGGCCTTTACAATTGATCAAAGTAAACTTTCATTTGATATGAGTGACTTAGACTTAAGTCAAGTGACTATAGATCCTTCTACTTTACCACAAATTGATATTAATAAAATTTTTGGTGATATGGAAGTGAATATTACTCAAGATCAGGTTAATAACTTAAGTCAAAAGTTAATGGCAGGATTTGGTGAATATGCTATTGAAAATATGATTATGAACCCAACGAGTGAGGACTTTACAGCTTATTTAAGAACTGAAAAAGGACAAGCACTTTTACAAACTGAACTAGGAAAAATATTACAAGATAGTGGTTTGACTGAACAATTTCAAGTTCAACTTCAAAAACAGATGCAAGCCATTATGATGCAATACAGTGCTACACTTACAAAATCATTGCAAGAACAACTTGCTAAACAAATGGGAAGTATGGCAGGGCGTATGCAAGATGCGTTTCAAGTCGATGGAACAATGTTTGCTAAAGCAATTAAAGTCAATATGGATGAAAAAGAGTTATCTGAATTGATGATGTCATTAATGACGACTGAACAAGCATCAATTGATGGAAACTATAAGAAACTTGGATATGCTGATTTTGATAAACCAGGATCTATTAATATATATCCAAAAGATTTTGAAACCAAACAAAATGTTATTGATATATTGGATAAATATAATAATGATGTAGAAAAGATAGATAAAGATAAAGTGATC
>CAZWXH010000046.1:9689-14335 GCA_964637725.1 uncultured Coprobacillus sp.
TATATTGGATAAATATAATAATGATGTAGAAAAGATAGATAAAGATAAAGTGATCTCTTATACAGATTATGTCGGAACATTAATGTCTTCGGTAACTGATATTATCAATGTCATAAGTTATGTGTTAATTGCCTTTGTTGCTATTTCGCTAGTGGTTTCATCAATTATGATTGGTGTTATCACATATATTAGTGTATTAGAACGTAAAAAAGAAATTGGAATATTACGTGCTATTGGAGCTTCAAAAAGAAATGTTTCACAAGTTTTCAATGCAGAAACATTTATTATAGGACTCTTAGCAGGATTATTAGGTATTGGGATTACGTTATTGTTATTAATACCAGGAAATATGTTAATACATGAAATTGCTGGAAATACAATGGTGAGTGCCTCTTTACCTATTGAAGGAGCAATTATACTTGTTGTGCTAAGTGTTATTCTAACACTTATTGGAGGAATTATTCCTTCGCGTAAAGCTGCACAAGAAGATCCTGTAACCGCATTAAGAACTGAATAGTATGCAAACAGATTATTTCTATATTGAGATAATCTGTTTTTAGTTTGAAAGTTGAAGGAGCTCGGTTTATAATAGAAGCAGGATGTTATGTAGAGGGGATACTATGAACACACAATTATTAAAAGGATCAGTCACAAAGTCATTATTATTATTTTCATTACCAATGATTCTAGGTAATCTTTTACAACAACTTTATAATGTGGTAGATACTTTTATTGTAGGACAATATATTGGACCAGATGCCCTAGCAGCAGTAGGTTCATCATTTACTCTTATGACTTTTTTAAATTCTATTATTTTAGGGTTATGTATGGGGAGTGGAGTGTTGTTTTCAATGCTTTATGGCGCAAAAGAAATTAAGAAAATGAAAAATTCTTTTTTTATGTCATTTATAGGAATTGGAGTCATTGCAATTTTATTAGAAGTGTTATGCTTGATTTTTATGAGTCCAATTTTACAATTTCTAAATACTCCAACAACAATATTACAAGATACAAAAGAATACTTGTTTTATATTTTTATTGGCATTATATTTACTTTTCTATATAACTATTTTGCCTCAATGTTAAGGGCTTTAGGAGACTCTAAAACACCTTTAATCTTTCTTGCTGTGGCATCGATCTTAAATATTGGGTTAGATATCTATTTTATAGTTCCATTAAATATGGGAGTAGCAGGGGCTGCAATCGCAACAACAATTGCTCAAGCCATTAGTGCAATAGGTATTGCCATTTATGTCTATATGAAACAGAAACAATTAATTCCTCATAAAGAAGATTGTTTCTTTGATTTAGATGTATTTAAAAAGATTAATGATTATTCTTTATTAACATGTATTCAACAATCAGTAATGAACTTTGGAATCTTAATGATTCAAGGGTTAGTTAATAGCTTTGGTGTTGTGACAATGTCGGCCTTTGCTTCAGCAGTAAAGATAGACTCATTTGCTTATATGCCAGTTCAAGATTTTGGGAATGCATTTTCTACTTTTATTGCTCAAAATAAAGGCGCGAACTTAGAAGAGAGAATAAAAAAAGGTTTAAAAACTTCAATTATTATTGTGAGTATCTTTTGTTTAATTATTTCTACTCTCGTTTTTGGTTTTGCAGATAAATTAATGCTTATATTTATTAAGCCACATGAAACTGAAATCATTAGACAAGGTGTTCAATACCTACAAATAGAAGGTATATGCTATTTAGGAATTGGCTGTCTATTCTTATTATATGGCTATTATAGGGGAGTTGGAAAACCAGCAATATCCGTTGTGTTAACAGTTATATCCTTAGGAATGCGTGTCGCACTCGCATATCTATTTGCACCAATGATAGGAGTAGAAGCTATATGGTGGGCGATTCCAATTGGATGGTTCTTAGCAGATATCACAGGTATTATTTACGGGGTAAAGAAGGAAAACTGGAAAACGATATTTCTTCATAAAAGCTAGAAATGTTAAAAGATTTTGACAAATTGCTAAAGTGATTTGGTAGCCAATTTATAGTGTTTTATTTATAATATATTGTGAAATGAGGGATTATAATGATAGGTGAAAAATTAATTAAGTTAAGGAAAATAAAAGGTTATAGTCAACAAGATGTTGCTGATATGCTTGATGTGACAAGACAAACAATTTCTAATTGGGAATGTAACCAAGGAGCTCCGACACTAGATAAGGCAAAACAATTATCTGAACTATATCAAGTTAGTTTAGATGATCTCGTAGGGAATGAAAATATGTTTATCACAAAACAAAAAGAAATATCGCCTTTACTATTATCATTGTTAAATAAGACATGTATTATAGATAGTGAAGTTTTTGATTTTGATGGATACAACAATGGAGAAAAAGTAAAGATTGTTGAAATTAATGATGAATGGATAAATATAGAATATGAAAGAACAAAAGAAAATTCGTTTTTAAAGAAAGAGACAGTATGTAAGTTTATAGAAGTGTCTTGTATTAATGCTTTTCAAATTGTAGAGGAGGATATGTAGATGGACTTTTTTACAGTATTGGCTTTTGGAATTAGTTTATATTGTTTATATGAAGTTTCAGAAATGAGTAAGAAGAAAAAAAGCAACGGAATCATTGAACAAGAAACAAAAAAATTATTACACGAAAGAATTCAACTTCTTGTTGGAAGAAGAGGAGAAATCATTTTAAAGCAGCCACTTTTATTTGTTGATATTGCATATACTGCTAAGGGAATGATTATAGATCTAGATAATGAATGGGTCTTAATATCCGTTAGTAAAGGAAAGAAAGAAATCAAGAAGCTTATTAGAGTAAGTATTATCAAAGATGTAAAAGAAATATTATAATTGATAATAAAAGATAGGAAAACTTATGAGAAGAAAAGATCGAGAAGTTAAAGATATTGATAAAATAAATATGATTATTAAAAATGCTCATTGTTGTAGAGTTGGGTTTTATGATGATGGGGATATTTATATAGTTCCTCTTAATTTTGGTTACGATGAAAAGAATAGAATATTCTATTTTCATAGTGCTAAAGAGGGTAGAAAGATTGCGCTTATGTCTAAGTGTCATGAAGTTGGCTTTGAATTAGATATTAATTATCAACTTGTTGAAGGAAATACTGCTTGTCAATATTCAGCACATTTTCAAAGTATTATAGGGAATGGACGTATATCAATAGTAGAAAATAATAGAGAGAAAGAAAAAGGATTGAAATGTATTATGGAACATATTACACACAAGAATGATTTTGATTTCAATGAATTAATGTTTAATTCTGTGTGCGTATTTAAATTAGAAGTGAATGAGTTATCTTGTAAAGAACATCTATAATATAAAGAGGTAAATATGTCAAAGTTAAATGAAGAATTTATTTTTCAAATATTATCAATAGTTGAAGAAATACCAAAAGGAAGTGTTGCGACCTATGGACAAATTGCTAAGTTATCAGGATATGATAAAAATGCTAGACTCGTAGGAAAGGTGTTAGGTATCTCTGAATATTATGGAAGATTTCCTTGTCATAGAGTGGTCAATGGACAAGGGCGTTTAGTACCAGGTTGGTTAGAACAAAGAGAATTACTTGTAAGTGAAAATATTTCTTTTAAGATTAATGGTAATGTTGATTTAAAGAAACATCAATGGAAAATAATGTAAAAGCACATGTCTCATGTGCTTTTGTTGTACCATTCAATTGTATCTTTGATTGTTTCAGATAAATCTCTTGGTTGATAGCCAAGTTCTTGTGTTGCTTTCTCATGTGAGAAATGAGAAGAAGATTGTAATGTTTTTAATGAATATTTTGTATATAAAGGTCGTTTGTTTCTTTTCTTAGCAATAAAAGTTAGGAATGGAAGTATTATTTTGAGAATAAATGTAGGGATTGTTGGAGGCATAGTTCTTTTGGTATATTGATTAATAAGTGAAAAGATTTCTTTGATTTGATAATACTGATTGGATAGAATATAACACTCTCCACTTTTACCTTTTCTAAGTGCTTGAATACAGCCTAAAGCAACATCTCTTACATCAACAAAATCATAACCTCCATGAATACATACAGGAATCAATCCCTTGATATAATCTTCTATCATTTGAATTAAATGGTTTGATCTATTGCCATAAGGACCAATTATTCCAGAAGGATGAACTATAACTGTATTTAATCCTTTATGATGAGCTTCTAGTACATTTCTTGTTGCTTCAGCTTTGGTTTTGGCATATCCACCATAAACATTGTCCTGAGAAAAACTTGTGATTTCTTTAATAATAGAGTTACTTTTCTCTGGAATTGCATGGACTGAACTAATATAGAGTAGTTTTTTGATATGATATTCAAGACATAGAGAAATAATGTTTTGAGTCCCTTTTACATTGACATTATATATTTGAGGAGAAACATTCTCTTGAATATCAATGAGACCGGCTGTATGAATGACATAAACGTCCTGCTGGTTTATATTTTGAAATACTGGACGTAGACTTTCTTTATCAGTTACATCCCCAATATAATAATAAATATTAGGAGAATCAATACAATTTTCCGCATTTAAAACTAAACCCCTGATCTCAATATTATTTTCTTTGAGTAAAAGACTTATAATAAGCGTATAAATGTCTAAAAGACATTTATAGCTCTTGGGCATTTCC
>CAZWXH010000047.1:0-13226 GCA_964637725.1 uncultured Coprobacillus sp.
ATTGTATATGCAAATGAACAATTTGTCAAATAAGATAAAACTTATTTAAAAATAAAATATTATATATTATAATGAACATATAGGAGGACTTAATAATGAATAAAAAAGATATTACCATTCACAAGAAAAAAACAGATTATAAAGATGGATATGTTTCAACATCTGCAAAAGAAATACTATTTGATTATTTGACTCTTCAACAAATTCTTGAAGAACTACAAAATAATAATGTTTGGGTAACTTTACAAGATATTAAAGAAACTTATGAAAAAACACATCATTTACAATCAACATTGGATATTCTTACAAAAAAATATGAAAAAGAATTAGATGCTATTGATGATAAAATGGAACTATTTGATGCAGATGCTTTCTATTTCTTATGTGATAAGTATGTTATGGAAAATTACTATCCAACACAATTATTTGATCCTGATTATATGGAAGACTTAATTGATGAATTTGATGAAGCAAGTAAAAAAAATAAAATACCAATGCTTCATAACATTCTTCAAAACATTAATGGCATTAGTCAATATAAGACATCCAAAAATTTATTTGATGTTTTTGAAGGAACATTTTTTGATGCAGAGAGTTATATGCAAGATGCAACACTAGAAGTTTTAAACTTAAATGTATCTAAGGAAGATAGTCTTCAATTTGCTGAAGAATTCAAAACCTTTTTAAATACATATAACCTTGAAACAGATACTCATTACAATATATCTAGTGATTTAATTGAGATACTTGCAAGATACGGGTTAAAAGAAGTTCAAACTTTATTAGATTCTGTTATTAATGATTTTCCATCTGAAAAACAATCAACTTATTTAAGTTTATTATATGGTCTAGAACATTGTGGTGAAACAGACAATATGAAAACTTATTATAAAAAAGCAATGCAACTCAAGCCAGTTTCTCGACCTGACAAAAATAATAGAAAGATACTAATTGAGAATTTTTCTTATTTAGACAATTAAAGCAAAAGAAATTACTCTTTTGCTTTTTATAATTCTTTCTTTTTAGTAAAATAAACTGATTTTATTTGTAAGTAGACAAGTTTTAAGAATTCAAAAAATATCTTTGAATCTTCAATACTCATAGAACTTAATTCTTTAAGTCCTTTTACCATTTGAATCATACTGATTTCATTAAAATCAGTAATATGACTAATCTTTATATCACTTAATATTTGAAATATTAAAGAAATAAAGTTCTTTTTTTCTTCATCAGTTTTAGATAATAAGACATCATTAATATATGACATTGTTTTCTCACTTTCTTCATCAAAGTGAGAAACATAATCAAAATGATCAGTTTGTATCTTCCAATAAAAGGCATCATGTTGTTGAAGACCTTTATCATAACCATTAAATATAATATAGTTTTCTTTATGAATCATAAGTCTTCCTATAAGTGATGATATAGGAACATAATTTGTAATGCGACTCATAATTGATTGATAATCATGTTGACTATAAAATTCTTCTTTAAAACCAGGACCATCAAAGCTATAAACATGTTGAATATGTTCTTTCATTTCATTACAACAAATTGCTGCATACATAGCTAGATTTCCACCTTTAGAATGTCCCCCAATATACAATTGAGCAACTTTTTGAGAATACTTAAATCCTAGTATTCTTTTTTCTTCTATGACATCATCATAAGCATGTTTTAAATAATCAACTGCCATTTGTTGAGAAGGTATCATATCTAGAAAAGCCATTTCAAAGTCTTCTTTCCAACCCAATATAGTCCGATCTGTTCCTCTAAATGATATAAACAATTTATTATCAGGTAATTCTATTGTAATAGCTGCAAATTGACTGCCTTTATCTTCATCAAGGACAGATATATATTTTTTTAGTTTGACATCTTGATAACGTGATACTTGAGGAATAATCTTGATAAAATCAACAAGACTTGGTGAATAAGCATAGGTTTCAAGTAATTCTTGGTGACTATGTATTTGCTTGTTTTTTAAACATGCCTCATGAAGAGTGACACTTGTCTGATCCACAATATGATCCCATTCAATATATCCAATCATTGCACAAGCTAATGCATCTATTTCATTAAACGCTCTTTCTTTAAAAGAGATATCTCCTCGCCAAGTTAAATATTGTAATAAGTTATCTATGATAATTCCTCCTACATCTTTATTATAACTGATATTCACTCTTCTAGAAAGAAAAGATTGAAAACAATAACATTGTCTTCAATCTTATAAATCATCTTCTAAAGCACTTGATTTCGCATAAGCACTAGAACGCGCTTCAAAGAAATCAGTTTTAATACTATTCGCATTGCTATAAACACTTACCCATTTCATAGACTCTGGTTCTTGTTGATAACCTTCATAGAGTGGTTTGAAGTTTAGTGAAGTTGCACGCAAATTCCCTAAGTAACGAATATAATCACTAACCATTGAAATTGTTAATCCTTCAATACGATCTCCTAATACATAAGTCGCCCACGCTATTTCTTCTTCTACACCACGTTTTATCATATTACGGTATTCTTCTATTAAGTCATCAGTAAACAGCTCAGGTTCTTCTTTTTGAAGTTCTAAGATAATATTTCTAAATAACCATAAATGAGTATTCTCATCTCTATTAATATAACGTATTTCTTGCACAGAACCTGGCATCTTCCCCATTCTTCCTAAATTATAAAAGAACATAAAACCAGCATAGAAATAGATTCCTTCTAAGATATAGTTTGCCATTAATGTTTTCATTAATTGATAACCATTCTTTTCCTTTAAGAAAGAATTATATTGTTCACCAATAAACTCATTTCTTTTCAAAAGATGTTCATCATGTTTCCATTGATATAAGATATCATCTCTTTCACTAGGAGAACAAATTGAATCTAACATATAACTATAACTTTGAGAATGAACAGCTTCTTGAAATGCTTGAATTGTCAAACATAAGTTAATTTCATTAGCTGTAATATATTCACCAACATTGGGAAGATTAGCCGTTTGTAATGAATCAAGAAAAACTAAAAAAGAAAGGATCTTATCATAAGCTGTTTTCTCTTCATTATTTAACAAACGATAATCTTTAATATCTTGTGTAAGATTAATTTCTTCTGGTATCCAAAAATTATTCATGGCTTGACGATACCAATCACTCACCCAAGCATACTTCATATTATTAAAATCATTAAGATTGGTAGTATTACCATTAATCATTTTACGTTTTCTAACATCAATATCTCCAAGAGCATTAAATAATGCTTTTTTCTTTAATTCCATATTTTCCTCCTACGCACTACACGATTCACATTCTTCTACTTCTAAAGATTGACTTCTTACATAATACAATGTTTTAACACCTTGCTGCCATGCTTCAATATATAAATTTAAGAGTTTCTTAAATGTAAACTCATTTGTAATATATAAATTCACTGATTGAGCTTGATCAATATGTCTTTGCCTTATCCCTGCCGCTTTTATTATCCATGATTGATCAATATAATGAGCGTTCTTATATAACCAAAAAGTTTCAATACTTAAATCAGGCGCAACTCTTGTAATCATACTACCCTTCTTTTCTTCCATAAAGAACTTATTCATAATAGGATCTACTGCAGCTGTTGTTCCTGCTATAATAGATGTTGAACTCGTTGGTGCAATTGCTAATAAATAGCCATTACGTAAACCATGATGATGAATTTGTTTACTTAAATCATGCCACTTTTGACTATCATAGTGACGTTTTATAAAGTATTGTCCATTATCATAATCACTATCTTTAAAATATTGATAACTTCCTTTTTCTTTTGATAATTTACAAGATGCTTCTAAAGCATAATAATTTATCTTTTCATATAAATTATCAACAAACTCTAAATGTTGATCACTTTCAAAAGTCATTTTTTGTTTAACTAACATATGATGATAACCACTTGTCCCTAAACCAATTGCACGATATTTTTGATTTGTAATTTTAGCATAAGGAACAGGATAATAATTTAAATCAATGACATTATCTAACGCTCTTATAACAACATGAATAACATGCCTTAATTCTTCATCATTCATAACATCAATATGACCTAATGTTAAGGAAGCTAAATTACATACAACAAAATCACCTGGAATACTTTTATCAACAACAATTGTTTCACCATTAACCTCAATAATTTCATGAGGTAATAATTCAATTGGTTTCATATTTTGAGCAATTTCAGTACACAGATTACTACAATAAATCATTCCTTGATGTGAATTAGGATTCATCCTATTGACATGATCACGATTAAAAGTAAATGGTGTCCCAGTTTCAACCAATGATTTAATAATCAAACGAACGACTTCCTTAACAGACATAATACGTTTATCTATACGTTCATCATTGACACACTCATAATATTTTCTTTCCCATTCTTCTCCATAATAATCCTCTAAATAATAACCTTTGTTTTCATAAACATCATGAGGACACATCATATACCATGGAGCATCAATTTTAGTCTTAGCTAGTTTCCAAAACAAGTCAGGAAAACAAACAGCAGGAAAAATATCATGAGCTTTCATCCGATCATCACCATTATTTGTACGGATTTGTAAAAACTCTGGCAAATCTTTATGCCATGCATCTAAATAAACCGCTGCTGCTCCTTGTCTAACACCGAGTTGATCAACTGCTGTAGCTGTATCATTAACCAATTTCAACCAACGAATAACGCCACCTGCTGCTCCTTTAAACCCTCGGATACTACTTCCATTAGCACGAACTTTACCAAAGTATAAGCCCATACCCCCACCAAATTTAGAAACTTGTGCAAAGTTATCCAGACTCTTATAGATTCCTTCTAATGAATCAGATACAGTATCGATAAAACAAGAACTCATTTGATGAAATGGTTTCCTTGCATTAGACATTGTTGGAGAAGCCATTGTTACTTTCAAAGTACTTAAAACATCATAAATTTCTTTTGCCCATTTTAACTTATTTTTTTCATTCATAGCCAAATGCATTGCTATGCCCATAAACATTTCTTGTGGTTTCTCTAATAAAACATGATCTCTTGTTTCAATTAAATAACGTTTCATAACTAATTCTAAACCACTGTATGTAAACAATTCATTTCTATCTTCTTGAATATACAAAGATAATTCATCAACTTGTGACTGCGTATAATTTTCTAATATATATTGACCATAATAATTTTCCTGAGTTAAATAACTTAGTTTTTCATAAAAAGTTGAAATACTATATTCTTTCATTCTTTGATTCACTCTTTGATGAATATCATAAGTTAAAAATCTTGCGGCTATAAATTCCCACTTAGGTGCATCTCTACTAATTAACTCTTCACTAGCTTTTATCATTACTTTTAAAACTTCTTGAACACTCATTGAATCTTTATAGAATACTCTAAGTTTTATTAACAATAATTTTAATGAGTATTCATCTTGAATAAAGTCTCTTTGGATCTTTTTAAGGACTTCTTTAAGTTGTTTATCCTTTAGTAATTCTAATAACTCATTGATTACTAATCGATTCTCTGTATGCTTTTGACGATATAGAATATAGGCTTTGGCTTCTTGATGATATCCATACTGCATCAATATTTCTTCAACTCTATCTTGCACAACTTCCACACTCACTTGATCTATAATATCTTTTTCTATATCTGATATCATTTTATCAATTTCGTTGTCATCTATTTTAGATCCTAAACCTAAAAATGCTTTTACAATAGCATTCTTTATCTTATCTTGATTATAGTCTTGTAAAAGACCATTTCTTTTCTTTATTAACACTTTTATCACATCCTTGAATTTATTCTACACAAAACAAAAAAAGATATCCAAACATATGCTTGAATATCTTTATACTTTAAACTCTATTGACTTTTGATAACTTTTTCTCTAATTTCCCTAGTAAGAAATCAGCTAAGATTGCCATTAATGCAGTAGGAATTGTTCCTGCCCAAATAATTGCACTCCCATTAGATACTGCTATTCCTCTAGAGATAATATCACCTAAGCCACCGGCTCCAATAAATGTTCCAATAGCAGTAACTCCAATCGCTACAACTATGGCATTTCTAATACCTGCCATAATGACTGATAAAGATAAAGGAAGTTCAACCTTTAATAAAACTTGTGACTTTGTCATTCCCATTCCCTTGGCAACATCAAGAAGATCATCATCGACTTCATTAATCGCTGCAACTGTATTTTTAAAGATTGGTAACAATGAATATAAGAAGACAGTCACGATAACTGTATTAGCACCTAGTCCTAAACCAACCATTACAATTGATAATAAAGCAAGTGAAGGAATTGTTTGAATAATATTTGCTAAACTAATAATAACTTGAGATAGTTTAACGCGTTTTGCCATATAGATACCTATTGGTATTGCAACTATCGCAGCGATCAATACACCATAGAAAGAAATTAGAAAATGACGCCAAACAGCAATTCCTACATAAGAAGCATTTTGTATATAATATTGAATTAATTCTTCCATATTATTTATCCTCCTTTTCTGCTAACGGTAAGACATCTCTTATGATATCTTTATATAAATCTCGTGAAGCAAGAGGAGCAACCTTTTTAGATTCGAAATATTGATTCTCTTCTAAAAAGTTTTTAGCAACTGTATAAGGTTCTAAATGATCTTCATCAGATAAACGATTTAATTCTTGCATCGTTGGACCATCTATTGCACCTTCTAGTTTTAATAGAACTGTTTCTAGTTCAGGGTATTTTCTTAATAAGTCTTTTTTTATAGCGGGACTTGTTTCATATGGTGGGAATAATCTTTTATCATCTTCTAATAAAACAAGATCATAAGAGGAAATTCGACCATCTGTTGAATAACCTAAGACAACATCCATTTTTCCAACATCAACAGCACTATAAACAAGACCAATATCCATTGGATATACTTTTTTAAAGTCAAAACCATAGATTCTCTTAAAATCTTCATATCCATCACCAGGTCGATCAATCCAAGGATTATCTACCCCAGCTTCAAATTCTCCACTGTACTTTTCTAAATCACTGACTTTTTTAAGATTATATTTTTCAGCAACTTCTCTCTTTACCATAAAGGCATAAGTATTTTCAAAGCCATAAGTAGGAAACCAAATCATATCATATTGATCACTATAACCCTTTACCACTTGATGAAGAGCTTCTTTTGGATCAGTTGTTGCTGGTAATCCCAATTCTCCCGTTAGAGATGTTCCTGTATACATTCCAGCTGATACATTTGCGGTTCCACTTTCTAAAGTTTGAACAATTAAAAGAGTAGAGCCTAAATTATTAATAAGTGAAGTATTCGTTTCTGGTAAATAATGTTTAATCATTTGTGAAACAACTTCAGATAAGATTTGTCTTTCTGTAATACTTCCACTGGCAATAACAATCCCATCTTCAGAAACACTTTTACCAAGTCCAGGAAAACTACAACCCGTTAGTAAAATCATCATTGCTAATAAGCAACTTATTATTTTCTTATTCATGACTATCACCTACTTCATGAATCGATGTCACTTTTGGTGTTAGTTTTCTTTCAAATATTCCTAACAACAAATCAGTAAGCAATGCCATGATCGTTACCAATATTGTCGCAAAGATAATAAAATTGAAATTATAATTAGTAAGTCCGGCAAATATAAAATCGCCTAAACCACCAGCTCCAACATAAGCTGCAATGGTAGCCCAACCAATAACATAGACAGCACTTAATCTAATTCCAGCCATAATAACTGGTAAAGCCAAAGGAAGTTGAACTTTAAAGATGATTTGTTGACTTGTCATCCCCATTCCTTTTGCCGCATCTAGTAAATTCTCATCTACTCCCACCATCCCAATATAAGTATTTCTAAGTATTGGCAAGAGTGAATAGATTAATAACGCAACTATTGCTGGTGTTTTTCCAACACCAAATAATGGAACCATCATCGCAAGTAATGCTAATGAAGGTATTGTTTGAAAAACTGAACAAATTGAAATAACTACTTGTGCAATTTTCTTATGATTCACTATTAAAATCGCAACTGGAACTGCAATCATAATTCCAAGTGCTAATGAACAAAGTGATACCATCAAATGTTCACCGGCTTTTTCTAATAGTTCTACACCACTATTTTGAAAGAATTCAAGCATTATACATTCGCCTCAAAATCATCAGGATTCGTAGTGCTGATTGCCGCATCTTCCTCAGGTTCATAATTTTCCCATAATCCCGAACACATAACTTCAACAATAGAAGCTCTTGTAATAAGCCCCAACATGACACCATCATCATCCACAACCGGAATATTCTTATATCCAAGTTTATTGATATAATAAATAGCATCTCGAATTGTTGTTGATTGAAGCATCGTTGTTGCTTCTTTTACATAATCATAGATTTGAGAATCTTCTTTTCTTTTTCGATCAATATCAAAAATATCTACATGTCCTAATAAAACTTTATTTTCATCAGTAATAAATAATGAGTCAACATGTTTATCTCTCATTAGCTGAATAGCTTTTGTAGTCGGACAATTATATTCAACAGTAACTGGATTATCGATCATAATCTTTTCAACTGTTTGATAATCAAAAGTTGCTTGTGACAACCTTTGTTCACCAATCATATCTCTTACAAAATGATTGGCTGGTTTCATTAAGATGTTTTCAGGAGTATCATATTGAATAACATCTCCTTTATCCATGATTACAATTTTATCAGCTAACGCTAAGGCTTCATCCATATCATGTGTAACAAATATAATTGTTTTTTTCATTTCTTTTTGTAATCTTTTAATTAAGTTTTGTAGATTAGCACGTGTAATTGGATCTAATGCTCCAAATGGCTCATCCATAAGAATAATGTTTTGATTAGCAGCAAGTGCTCTAATAACACCTATTCTTTGTTGTTGTCCTCCAGATAACTCTGAAGGATACATATCAAAATAACTTTCAGGCATTTTTACTTTTTTCATAAGATCCTTAGCAACATCTTGCATTTTATCTTCTGACCATTTTAGCAATTTTGGAACTGTCACAATATTTTCATATACGCTCATATGTGGCATTAATCCAATACGTTGAATCACATATCCAATATGTCTACGTAACTCAACTGGATTCATTTTCTTAATGTTCCTGCCATCAATTAAAATATCCCCCTTTGTCGGCATATTCATTCCATTAATCATTCTCATACAAGTCGTTTTACCACTTCCAGAGGTTCCGATTAAACAAATGAATTCACCTGTTTCAAACTTTAAATTCACGTTTTTGACTGCTACCTTATTACCTGGGTAGACTTTCGAAATATTCTTTAATTCTATCAAAAAATCACCGTCCTTCCTTTTTAGTATAGCACATTTAGCCACACAATTCAAATTGTCACATGTCATGACAGTGTTTGATTCGCTTGATAAATAAAGGATTTCGGTGATTTTATATTCAATTTATATATTGTCAGAAGAATTAATAACCAAAATATCATTCTTCAAAATAACAGTATCTCCTTTAGGAATAATTGTCTTATTTCCTCTTAATATCATAATAATAAGTTCATCGGAATCAGGCGAATAATCATGAATTGATTTTCCTATCCATTCGCTTTGATGAGTAATAACTTGTTCCTGTAAAGAAATAGCTTTACCATCATCAAACTGATGAGCACTTAAAATAACGACATCATCTTCTATTAGTTTTGTTGTTCCATTAGGAATAAAATATTGATTATCTCTTAATATCATAATCACTAAAGTATCAGGTGGAAAGATGATATCTTTAATCACTTGGTTATGCCACGGATGTTGTTGTTTGATTTTTAATTTAATAAAGTTCAAATCAACTTCTTGGGTATAATCACTAAATGTTTTCATAACATCAATATCTTGATCACTCATATCTAACCACTTAGATACCACTGGTAATAAAGATCCTTGAATACCAATAGATAACAAAACAATACAAAAGACTATATGAAATAAATCATTATATAAATTAGAGTGACTAACAATTGCCATAATCGCAAATACGATAGAAGCTGCTCCTCTTAATCCAGCAAATGAGACTAACAATTGTTGACGTATTCGACATTTTAATGGAGACAATATCGCAAACACCGATATTGGGCGTGCAATAAAAGTAAGAAAAAGCATGATTGCTAGAGAAGGTAATATAACAGGTATAATTTGTGACGGTGTGGAAAGTAGTCCTAGTAAAAAGAAGATTAACATTTGCATCAATCCAGTCATACCATCAAAGAAATGAACAAGTGCTTTTTTGTTTTTGAACTTTATGTTTCCTAGCATGATTCCACATAGATAAGCACTTAAATATCCATTACCACCTATAACATCTGCCAAAGCATATGAAAGTAATGCTATCCCTACGACAAAAGCCATATCAAAACCAGCGGTTTCAAAACGATAACGCTTTAATAGCTTCCCCGCTACATAAGCAACCATAACGCCTACCCCCACTCCAAATAAGAGTTGTTGAATAATCATAATTGCAAATGTCCCTATATTAACTTGACCTGACATCACAGTAATCATAATAATTGTCAACATATATGAACAAGGGTCATTACTCCCACTTTCTATTTCTAACATTGAGTCAGTATTGTGCTTAAGTCCTAATTTTTTAGAGCGAAGTATTGAAAATACTGATGCCGCATCAGTTGAACTAATGACTGCCCCAATTAAAAAACTCTCCATTATTTCAATTCCCAATGCATAATAACAAAACAATCCTGTAAACAACGCTGTCAAAACAACACCTAGTGTTGATAATAATCCAGCTTGAAAAGATACTGGCTTCGCTTGATGAAGATTGGTTCCAAAACCTCCATAAAACATTATAAAAATCAATGCTATAGAGCAGACTTGTTCTGCTAGCACATAATTATCAAAATGAATTTTGACAATTCCATCATTCCCAAATAACATTCCCATGACAATAAAACCAAGCAACATAGGAATTCCTATCTTGTGGGATAATTTGTTGACAAGAACACAAATAATAACAATAATTGCTGATAATAATATCATTGTAGTCATCATATCACTCCCCTTCTTTTTTTATCATACCATAAATTATTATATTCACCAAAGAGGACAATAAAACACCTTTAATGAAAAAGGTGTTTAAAAAAATTAATTATCAATTTTTGCATGTTGAATTACAAATTGGCTTGCTTTCATACGATTATAATCATGTTTTAAATCATCTGCACTGACTTTTTCTAAAACATCTTCTTTCGTCATTTGATTTTGCATAGCAATCATTTCTATTTGTTGATTGATTTCTTCATCTGTTGTTTCAATATTTTCTACTGAAACAATTTCATCAATAATAGCTTCAAGTTTAGCTTGTTGAGTTGCTCCTGGAACTAATTGTTCACGTAATGTTTCTTCATTTGTTCCTGTCATTTGAAGATATTGTTCTAATTGCATACCTTGTCTTGCTAAATCCATACCAATACGTTGAATATGCATATCCACTGCTTTATTAATATCTTCTTCACTCACATCAACATCACTCGCATTGATTAAGTTATCAAAAATCATATTTTCAATTTCTGTTTGATATGATTGATCATGTTGAGATTGAATTTGAGCTTCTACTTGTGATTTGAATTCTTCAACATTTGTCATGTTTGGAACATTTAATGATGCTACAAATTCATCATTTAATTCAGATTCCTTTTTGTTTTCAATCTTATGTACAGTAACTTTAAATACAACATCAGCTCCTGCTAGGTCTTCCATTCCATAATCACTAGGGAATGTAATATTTAAATCTTTAGATTCACCTTTATTCATTCCAATCATTTGTTCTTCAAAACCAGGAATAAATTGTCCTGACCCGATTTCTAATTGATGACCATCGGCTTTACCACCATCAAAAGCCACACCATCTTTAAAACCTTCAAAATCTATTGTTGTAATATCTCCATTTTCTACAGTTCCATCTTTTTCAACCATAGTTGGTGATTGAGCAACAATTGTTTGAATCTGTTGATCAATTTCTTCTTGAGTGACTGCTTTCTTTTCTACCTTTGCTTCTACTTCTTTATACTGTCCTAATTTGTTTACTTTACTCATTATTCGTTTCCTTTCATTTTGACGTACGCCCATTGTAACATGAATTATATTCAAGGACAATCAAAGAAATAAAATATTCTTAGATATTTACATTCTTATATAAGCCGTTGTTTTTAAAGTAAACATGTTATATTTGATATGGTGATGAAAATGAATGATTGGAATAAAAACAATAAGAAAGATTCTTTTGATGCTTATGTTGACTATCAAACTATTAATAATAAGACAACTTCTCATATCAAAAATGATGATATAAGAAATATTAAAATCGCATATATTATTGCAGGCATTCTTGTGTGTATTTCTTTACTTCCCGTTTTACCCATAGCATTATTTATTGGATTATATATTTGGGGTTGGAAAACGGTTAAGAAACAATATTTAATGGATCACCCTTCTTATTATCAAACAAGAAAATATAAGTTTTTTCATAAATATAGATTTGTGATAAGAGGAATCAGTCTCTTTATTATCATTATTCTTGTTTTATCTTTAATGAGTAATCCGATATATATTGGATAAAAATAATCTAATAATATTCTTACTTATTCTTATTAAATCATGAATATCTTTTCAGATAAGTTGTAGATATTTCATAATTTGTGTTAAGATATGTAAAGAAGTTATGAGAGGAATTTTAGATATGGAAGAAAAACGTAAAAGAAGAGTGAGATATAGTGGGACTCATCCAAAGAAATTTAATGAAAAATATAAGGAGTTAAATCCTGATTTATATCCTGAAACAATAGAAAGAGTGATAAAAAAAGGAAGTACTCCTGTCGGTATGCATTTATCTATTATGGTTAATGAAATAATAGATTTTCTAAATATTCAAGATGGTGAAATTGGACTTGATTGTACATTAGGTTATGGTGGTCATACTTCTAAAATGCTTGAACAACTCAATCATACTGGACATATGTATGCGCTCGATATAGATCCAATAGAGAGTGTTAAGACAAAAGAAAGATTATTCAATAAGGGTTATGGGGAAGATATTTTAACTATTAAGAATTATAATTTTAAAGATATTGATGTATTGTCAAAAGAAGTTGGTTTATTTGATTTTGTATTAGCTGATTTAGGTGTTTCTTCTATGCAAATAGATAATCCTGAAAGAGGTTTTTCTT
>CAZWXH010000048.1:0-13173 GCA_964637725.1 uncultured Coprobacillus sp.
TTGTTTATTTTTTATAGGATTTGTGGTAGAATAAATTTAATTTAAAGAGTTGGAGGCATTTTGATTTTTATGAAAAAAACACGTAGACAAGTTGCAAGAGAACAGGCAACAATAGGAATCTATCAAAATATTTTAGTTGATAGTTCTAAAGAAGAAATTATTGAATTTTTAAATGAAGATAAAACATTGATGGAAAGTGAAGAAAGTATGGAATTTAGTTTATGGCTAATTGATATTACTCTTCAAAATAAAGAATCATATATTAAATTATTAAGTCAATATTTAAAGGAAAGTTGGACTTTTGAAAGATTAAGTGTAATGGAAAGAGCAATTTTACTAATTGCAACTTGTGAACTTTTAGAATCTGATTTACCAAAAACAGTTATTATTAACGAAGCTATCTTAAATACAAAGAGATTTTGTGATGATGATTCTTATAAATTTATCAATGGAATTTTGAGTCAAATTGTCTAATGGAAAAAAAGTATGTTAGTGTTTTTACATTAAATAAATACATCAAAGCAAAGATGGATCAAGATGTATCTTTACAAAATGTTTATATTAAAGGTGAAATATCTAATTATCGACCACACCCTAGTGGTCATCTTTATTTCACTTTAAAAGATGAATCATCAAGAGTAAGTGCGATTATGTTTGAATCAGCTGCATCTAAACTTGATTTTATTGTTGAAAATGGCATGCAAGTTTTAATACATGCCCGTGTTTCAGTATATGAAGTGACAGGACAATACCAAATTTATGTGCAATCAATGGAACAAGACGGTATTGGTAATCTTCATTTACGTTTTGAACAGTTAAAAAGTAAATTGGAAAAAGAAGGATTGTTTGATTCTATTCATAAAAAAACGATTCCTATGTTTCCTAAAAGCATTGCTGTTTTATCAGCAAAACAAGGGGCAGCAATACAAGATATTGTAAGAACTATACATCTTCGTTTTCCTTTTTCAAAGGTCATTGTATTTCCAATTCCGGTTCAAGGAAAAGATGCCTACATAGATATTATTAAAACTTTAAAATCGGTTGATAAATTAAAGTTTGATACGATAATTTTAAGTCGTGGTGGTGGATCGATCGAAGATTTATGGAATTTTAATGAAGAATCACTTGTAAGATGTGTTTTTGAATTAAATACCCCGCTAATTACCGGGATTGGTCATGAAACAGATTTTACTATTTGTGATTTTGTTAGTGATTATCGTGCTGTGACGCCTACCGCAGCAGCAATTAAGGCAACTCCTGATCAATATGAATTAAGGAAACACAATTTAACATTAGCGAAACAATTATCATATAAAATACAGCATCGTATAGATATTCAAAATCAGCTTTTAAAAAGACTTAAAGGATCTTATTATTTGAGTAATCCTGAATATCTTTATTCTAATGAAGTTATGAGATTAAATAATCTACAAGATGAATTCATATATAAGTTTAAAGTGTTTGATATTAAGTTAAAACAAGAGTTATTGGATTATCAAAAACTTGTTAAATTAACTTTTGATAACAAATTAAAGGATTGTTTTAATCATCATGTTCAAATACTTTCTACACTTGATGCATTAAGTCCTTTAAAAGTTATGCAAAGAGGATATTCATTAGTAAAAAAAGATAATCAAGTTATTAAACTTGCTACTGAATTAAAAAGTGGTGATGAAATTCAAATTCAATTTAGTGATAACATAAAGAAAGCTAAGATAGAGTAGGTGAGATAATGGAAAATATGACATATGAAAAAGCAATTTCAAGATTAGAAGAAATTGTTTCAAAATTAGAAAGTAATGAAATTCCTTTAGAAGATAGTTTGACACTTTTTCAAGAAGGAATAGAGTTATCAAAGTATTGTGATTCTAAATTAAAGAATATACAAGCAAAAGTAGCAGAAATATATGAGAATGGTGAATTAAAAACTTTTGAAACAGAGGAATAAATTATGGATCAATTAAAACAAGAAATAAACGATAGACTTATTGAATTATTACAACCATTAAAAGATGGTTGTGTTAAAGATGCTATGGAATATTCTCTTTTGGCTCCTGGAAAGCGATTAAGACCTATTCTTTTTTTGAGTGTCTTAAGAAGTTATCAAATTGATTATCATAGATACATCGATATAGCTTGTGCAATTGAAATGATTCATACATATTCATTAATTCATGATGATCTTCCAGGAATGGATAATGATGATTTAAGACGTGGTCGTTTGACTTGTCATAAAAAATTCGACGAAGCCACTGCAATTTTAGCAGGCGATGCTTTATTAAATTTAGGAGTGAATGTTATTCTTAACATTGATTTAAATGCTGATTTAAAAGTAAAGTTAGTTCAACGCTTATATGAAGCAAGTGGTGTTAATGGTATGATATACGGTCAACAACTTGATATTGCTTTTGAGAATAAAAAAGCGAACTTAGAACAATTAAAAACAATTCATAAACATAAAACAGGCGAATTAATAGCAGTGAGTCTACAACTTGCAAGTCTAATCGCTAATGATGAAGATTATGATCATTGGACTCAAATTGGATTTGATTTAGGTTTAGCATTTCAAATCCAAGATGATATACTAGATGTAACAGGTAATGAAGAAACATTAGGGAAAAAAGTAGGAAGTGATCTTGATAATCATAAATCTACTTATGTATCTTTATTAGGATTAGAAAAATCTCAACATATTATTGATGATTTGTTTCAAAGTTGTTATGAAAATATATATGCAATGCGTATTAATCATGGTTTGATTTTTGAAATATTAAGACTTATTTTGAAAAGGGTGAATTAAATGAATCTTGAAAAGATCAATAATCCAAGTTTTTTAAAACAATTAAATATTAATGAATTAAATGATCTTGCTGAAGATATTAGAAAATTTTTAATTGAGAATATTTCTAAAACAGGAGGACATTTTTCAAGCAATCTTGGAATAGTTGAATTGACAATGTCACTTCATTATATTTTTGAGTCACCTCAAGATAAAATCATCTTTGATGTGGGACATCAATCTTATGTTCATAAAATTTTAACTGGACGTGCTAAAGACTTTTCTACACTTAGACAGTATAATGGTTTAAGTGGTTTTCAAAAAAGAAATGAAAGTATTCATGATAGTTGGGAAGCTGGTCATTCTTCTACTGCCATCTCAGGGGGCATAGGTATGGCGGTTGCTAGAGATTTAAATCAAGACAAAGGGGAAGTTATTTGTGTTGTTGGTGATGCTGCTATTATGAGTGGTGAATCTTTTGAAGCTTTAAATCATCTCGGTTCAATTAATTCTAAAGTTATTATTATATTAAATGATAATGAGATGTCTATTTCTAAAAATGTTGGAGGTTTTAGTGACTTTTTATCTGAAGTACGTATTTCAACTCAATATAAAGATGTTAAACATAGTTATGTTAATTTCTTAAATAAAAGTAAGATTGGAAATAATATATATAAATTTACAAAGAAGATCAAAGATAATATTAAAGAAAGTGTCTTAGATGATAATATTTTTGGTGAATTTGGTTTAGATTATATTGGACCAGTTAATGGTCATGATTTTCATGAATTAATTAACGCTTTGAATCTAGCAAAAGAAATGTCACATAGTGTCGTTGTTCATGTTCATACAACAAAAGGGAAGGGATATCCTTTAGCTGAAAATGATCGCTACGGTATTTATCATGGTGTTGCTCCTTTTGACTATCGCGAAGGAATCTCAAAACAAAACAAAGATAAATCATCATTAAGTTGGAGTGAGGTTGTTTCTTCTCAAGTCAAACAACAAATGGAAGTTGATAAGGATATTGTTGTGATAACTCCGGCTATGATTAGTGGTTGTTGTTTAAATCAGATATTTGATCAATTTCCAAATCGAAGTTTTGATGTAGGAATTGCGGAAGAACATGCAATGACATTTGCGGCAGGACTATCTAATGCTGGTAAAAAACCATATATTACGATTTATTCGTCTTTTTTACAAAGAGCCTATGATCAAATTAATCATGATATTGCAAGAATGAATCTGCCTTGTTTAATCGGTATAGATAGATCTGGTTTAGTTGGTTCAGATGGGGAAACTCATCATGGTGTTTTTGATATTAGTTTTCTTTCATCTATTCCTCATATTGTTTTTATGACTCCAAAAGATGCTCGAGAAGCGCGTTTAATGATTAATACCGCTTTTATCAATTTTGATAAACCTTATATTATAAGATTTCCTAGAGGACAAGTCATGAATCAAGAAGTTGATACAAAAGAAACTATTCCTATAGGTAGCTGGGAAAAGGTTATTGATGATGTGAAAAATAGTATAACGGTTATTACATATGATGCAAAAGTCAATCAAGTTAAAGATCTCATTGAAGATAATCAATTACCTATTAATCTGATTAATGCTAGATTTATTAAACCTATTGATACGCATATGTTAGATGAATTACACCATAATCATCAAAAACTTATTGTTTATGAAACTGATATGATGATTGGTTCATTAGGTTCGATGATTGCACAATATTATTCTATTAATCATATTGAGATGAATATTGACTATTTAGCAATAAAAGATAAGTACACACCTCAAGGCGATATTTCTTTATTATTAGAAAAAGAAAATATAGCTTTAAAAGATCTTTTATCTTTGATAAAGGAGATATTATAATGAAAAAAGAAAGAGTTGATATTCTTTGTGTGGAAAAAGGATTGTTTGAGTCTAGAGAAAAAGCAAAACGTGCGATAATGGCGGGAATTGTTAGAGATGATTTTGATTATATTGATAAACCAGGTACAAAGATTCCTGTTGATTCTCATTTATACGTTAAAGGAGAACAGTTAAAATATGTATCAAGAGGTGGCTTGAAATTAGAAAAAGCTATCCATGAATTCAAACTAGATATTACGGATATGATTATGTTAGACATTGGCTCTTCTACAGGTGGTTTTACTGATTGTGCTTTACAAAATGGAGTGAAGGAAGTCTATGCTTTAGATGTTGGAACTAATCAACTGGTTTGGAAATTACGTAATGATGAGCGAGTTCATGTCATGGAGCAGACAAATTTTAGATATGCAACTTTGGATATGTTTCAGTATGGTCAACCCGATTTTGCAAGTATAGATGTTTCATTTATTTCTTTACGTCTTATTTTTCCTTCTTTATCTTCTATTTTAAAGAAGAATGGTTATTTTGTGGCATTAATAAAACCACAATTTGAAGCTGGAAAAGATGATGTAGGAAAACACGGTATTGTTAGTAAAAAAGAAATTCATGAAAGAGTGATTCAAGAAGTTATTGATTATGCTCAAAAAAGTCATATGAGTATTCAAGGTTTAACTTATTCTCCGATTACTGGAGGAGTAGGGAATATCGAGTTTTTAGGATTGTTTCAAAACATTGAAAATGCTGATGCATTGATTAATGTTGAAAATATTGTTGAACAAGCACATCTTCATTTTAAAGGATAGGTGATAATATGTTAAAAAGTTTATATATATCTTCATTTGTTATTATTGATAAGATGCGAATTGATTTTGAAAATGGTATGAGTGTTCTTACTGGTGAAACTGGTGCTGGTAAATCAATCGTTATTGATGCCTTAGGTCAATTGTGTGGAAACAGGGCTTCTCTATCACTTATTCGTAAAAACTGCTCTAAAGCCATTATTGAAGGAATTTTTGATATAGACATGACAGATGAACTCAAAGATATTTTTGATGATGCCCATATTGAATTAGATGATCAAATTGTTATTACTAAGGAAATCTTTGATACAGGGAAAAGCAACGTTAAAATAAATTATCAAAATGCATCTAATAACCTTTTAAAATTAATAATGCCATATGTCATTGATATTCATTCTCAATTTGAAACACAAAAACTTTTTGAAGAAAAAAATCATATTTGTTTATTAGATGAATATGCAAATAAAGAATTAAATTCACTTCAAAATCAATATATTAGTTTATTTAATCATTATAAAGAATTAAAAACAAAGCTTAAAAATGCGATTGAAGAGGATATGAGTGATGAACAACTCGAATTTCTACAAAGTCAATTGGATGAAATTGAACAATCTACATATACTGATATAGAGATAGAAGAATTTGAAAATGAGTTAAAGATTCTTCAAAATTATGAAAAAGTCAGTCAATATATAAAAGAATTTGATCATTTAATGTCTTCTTCTCAAGGTTCATTGTCATTAATGAAAGAAGCGTTAAATAATGTTCATTCTATTGTTGATTATGGTGAGTTCTCTTCTTACTATGAAAACATGTATAATCTTTATTATAATATCATTGATGAGCATGAAAACATTATGGATGAGTATCATAGCTTTCATTTTGATGAATATAGATTTAATGAATTACAAGAAATATTATTAAATGTAAATCGTTTAAAAAGAAAATATGGATTTTCAATGGATGCAATATTAGAAAAAAGAGATGAAATCATTAATAATATTGAAATCATTAACAATAGAGATGAGTATATTATGAATTTAGAAAAAGAAATTTCTGATATTGAGAATAAATGTCAGGAATCTGCTAGAGAAATTCATAATATAAGAGTAAAAAAAGCAAAAGAATTTGAAGAGAGTATACAATTAGAATTTAAAGATTTATATTTAGAAAAAGCTATTTTTAAAGTACATTTTGAAGAAGTTGAATTAAATAAACTTGGAATTGATAAAGTTTCATTTATGATTTCTGTAAATAGAGGTCAAAACTTAAGTTTACTTAATGAAAGTGCTAGTGGTGGTGAAATTTCTCGAATTATGTTAGCTATCAAAACTATTATTCTTCATTATAATCAAATTGAGACTATTATATTTGATGAAGTGGATACTGGTGTGAGTGGTAAAGTGGCGACAGGAATTGGTGAAAAGATGAAATCATTATCAAAGGATAAACAAGTTATCTGTATTACTCATTTACCTCAAGTAGCAGCATTAGCCCATCATCATTATTCTATTGAGAAGGAAATGTTAGATATAGAGACTGTTACTTCAGTTCATTTATTGGATAGTAGTAATAGAGTTAATGAAATTGCAAAGATGTTATCTGGAGAGATCGTAACGCATGAAGCAATTGAAAATGCAAAAAAATTATTAAATGTATAAATTAAAGCATATATGCCAAAATAGATTGTAATCATTATGGTTACAAGGAGGTGTATATGCTTTGCTTTTTAAAAAGTTGAGTATTACACTCATTGTCGTTTTACTAGTATGTTTACAAACAGTCTCAGTATATGCAGCAGATGTTTTTCTTGGTGGTGACTCAGTTGGTATAGAACTGGATTATAATGGTATCATGATTACAGGAACATATGATATTTCTATTGACAATGAATTGTATAATCCTTCCTCAGATGGTTTTTTATCAGGAGATCTTATTGTTAAAGTTAATGGTCAAAATGTTGATTCAATATCACTTTTAATGGCAAGCGTTGAAAAAGAAATTGAGAAAAAAGAAACAATTACATTAACAATTAAAAGAAATAACAAAGAAATTCAAAAACAATTAAAGTTCCAAACTGAAGACGGTAAATTCAGCACAGGTCTTTATGTACAAGACGGTTTAACAGGAGTAGGGACAATGACATATTATAACCCATCAACACATCATTTCGGAGCTCTAGGACATGTTATGAATGATGTATCACTATCAAGTGATGTTATAATCAAAAAAGGGAAAGTGTTTAATTCATATGTCAAAAGTATTAATCCCTCACAGAATGGTAAACCAGGTGAGAAAATTGCTGAGATTGGTTCAGTTGAGATCGGAACGATCTATGATAATAACAACTATGGAATATATGGGCAGTATTTAGATTTAGATACAGATAATCATGAAATGATTTCAACTGCTTCTATAGACGAGGTAAAAGAAGGAGAAGCTTATTTCTTAACTGTATTAGATGGCCATACAATCACTAAATGTTCTATAAACATCACAAACCTAAAAAAACAAGAAAAGAAATCAATTAAAGGGATAACTTTTGAAATAATCGATAAAAAAGTTCTTTCTTTAACAAATGGAGTTATACAAGGTATGAGTGGATCACCAATTATACAGAATGGAAAACTCATTGGTTGTGTAACACATGTCGATGTCAACAATGTACATCGTGGTTACGGATTATATATAGACTGGATGTTGGAAAACGACAAATAAGTAAGGAATCTCCGGATTCCTTTTTCTATTTTCAACACATATAGACAATTGGTGAACCATTATGTCGAAAAAATCGATTAAAGTAAGGGGTAAATCAAAATAATTATAGATTACACTAACATGTCATAGCTTTGCTCTATTAATAGTTTTTTGACACATATATAATAACTTTGCTGATGAGAGGAAATCAAGAGGGAAAATTGATAAATGAAAACATTTATAGCAGTAGAACAACAAGAATTGTTGGAAAATATTAAATTAAATTTAAGTAAAACAAATCAATTTGAAGTTATTGGTAGTGCGAATAATGGAACTGATTGTTTAAACTTTTTAAATCAAAGAACATGTGATCTTCTAATTGTTGATTTAATGCTTTCAGAAATAGATGGACTAGGGATTTTAACGAGATTAAAAGAAATGCATAAAAACAGCTATGACAAAGTAATTTGTATTACGCAATTTACAAATCCTATGATTTGTAATATGTTGGAAGAACTAGGGGTTGATTATTGCTTTAAGTATCCTTTTGATATTCAACATTTTGTTCAATCTATTTTATATATTTCAACTGTGGATACACAAAAACATGAACAGTACTTAGCCAGTGATGAATCAGAAAAGTACAAAAAAGTAAAGATTGAAAATGAAATTACAGAAATACTACATGAAGTTGGTATTCCAGCACATATTAAGGGATATATGTACTTAAGAACAGCAATTTTAACAACATATTATAACATAGAGATTTTAGGACAAGTGACTAAAGTTTTATATCCAGATATTGCTAGAATGTATAATACGACTTCTTCAAGAGTGGAAAGAGCAATTCGTCATGCTATTGAAGTCGCTTGGAATCGTGGGAACACTGATGCAATTGATGATATATTCGGATATACTGTTTCAGCAGTTAAAGCAAAACCAACAAACTCTGAATTCATTGCTATGATCGCTGATAAATTAAGATTGGCTCATAAAACTGATTCTGTAAAAAAAGAAAGTTTATATAATTATAAAGATTATCTTTTAAAATAATTTTAAAAATAGTATTTCAATAAAAGAAATACTATTTTTCTTATCACAAATTAAGATGTATTGAATATACATAATAGTAAGATACTAATTTGTTTGATAGGAGATGAAATAATGCTTATTTTTTTATGTGGTCTCATGATTGGCGGGATATTAGGATTACTATTTATGGCTTTGCTTGCTGCCTCACATGATGATAAATAAAGTTTTATAGGATATATGGTACTTGTGATTGTAATATGTTAAAATTATCCATGAAAGAGGTGATATTTCATGCAAATTATTTTTCATATAGATTTAAATGCTTTTTTTGCAAGTGCAGAAATATCTCAAAATCCTCAACTAAAAGGCAAAGCAATTGTTATATGTCGTGAATCGAGACGAAGTATTGTAACGACAGCATCGTATGAAGCTAGAAAATTTGGCATTCATTCCGCTATGCCGCTATTTAAAGCTAAGGAGTTGTGTCCTCACATTATTGTTGTAGAGCCACATTTAAAGTTATATAAAACTCTTTCGCAAGCTTTTTTTAAAGTTATATCAGAGTTCTCAAAACAACTAGAAGTTGCAAGTATTGATGAATGCTATGTTGATATGACAGAATATATTCAAACTAGTGGTGAATCACCAATTGAAGTGGCAAAAAAAATTCAAGATCAAGTTTATAAAACATTATCTTTACAATGTTCAATCGGGGTAGCTCCAAATAAGTTTTTAGCTAAAATGGCAAGTGATATGAAAAAACCGATGGGCGTTACAGTTATCACTAACCGTAACTATAAATCTAAATTATGGAACTTACCTATCAGTGATATGTATGGTGTTGGAAAGAAAACAGTACCTAAATTAAACGCAATAGGTATTAATACAATTGGTGATCTTGCTAAATATGAAAATTACGGGAAGATTAAACCAATTTTTGGTAAGAATGCATTAATATATTATCAGCGTGCTAATGGAAAAGATTTTTTTAAAATTAATTACTCAAGAAATGAGTTAAAGTCTATTGGAAATTCTACTACTTTTGAAAATGATAGTAGGGATGAAGAGTTTATTAAATCTGTTTTTAGAGATTTATCTTTAGAAGTCTCACAACGATCACAAAAAAGAAATATGATATCTAACTCTATTTCAGTTACTTTAAAATACACAAGAGAAAAAAGTAAGACTCGGCAAATGATTATTGATACTTACACAAATGAGTATGATACAATCTATGCAACTGCAATATTATTGTTTGAACAGGTCTATACAGGTGAAATGTTAAGACTTGTCGGTGTTAGTTTAAATAATGTCATACATCAGGAAGATTTAAACGAGCAGATTTCATTGTTTAACTATCAAAATACAAAACAAAAAGATGATAAAGATAATAAAGTAGATGACATAATTAAGAATCTAAATAAAACTATAAGTGGTCAGTTTAAAAAGGCTTCAGATTTATTAGATAATGATAATGATATTCAAAAAAAATATCTTGAAAACAATGAATAATAATGAAAAACATTCATATAAATGACTAGAGGGGTGATAATATGAGTGTTTTTTTTCGTCGTATATTAGAGAATAAAAGATATTTATTAATTATAATTGGAACTGTTTTTATATGTGGAATTTGTTTTGGATTTTATGAATACAAACATGTTTCTAGTTCAATTCAAAGTCTATTGAGTCAATTATTCTATTTAAATAAAGAAGGTTTTAATAATTATCAAAGTTTTGTAATCAGTAACGGAATATATATATTTCTATGTACATATCTTAGTACAAGTTATTTAGGTTATATTGGTTTAACCTTATTATTATTTTTAAAAGGGGTTCAAATATCTTTTTCATTGATGTGTGTATTTTCAAATATTCCATTTTCATTTATTATTCTATTATTATTGTTTATACAAATCATAATCGAAGTCGTCTTTTGCGTTTGTTTACATTACATGAGTACCTATATATCTATGTATAATATGCTTATTACTTTCTATATTGAAGAAAATTTCAATATAAAGAGTATATTGAACTATAAGTTAAATATACTGATTGTCTCTTTGATTATATTTTGTATTGCTTTAGCATTTCGAATGTATATTGTTCCAATGTTTTAATATCAAATATGTGGAGTTCATTTGAGAATCTTGTTATAATGGAAAAGGGTGATATCTCTTGAAATGTAAAGATTCTCTTTTGGAATACAAACAATATTTAATCGTTGAAAAAGGCTTAACACCTTTAACTATTGAAAATTATAATCGTGATATACAACACTTTTTTGATTATATTCATAACAATAGTCAATTAGATAATATTGAAGATATACATAAAGATCATGTCTATATCTATTTAAAAGAAATACATCAGACACTTAAGTCAAGTTCTGTTCATAGACATATGGTTTCACTAAGACAGTTTTATAAGTTTTTAACGAGAGAAGGTATTGTCACTCAAAATATCATGAGTTCTTTTGATATAGCGAAAAAAGATAAATATTTACCTGAGGTTTTATCCGTTGAAGAAGTGAATCAATTACTTGAATCTATAAAGATAATTGATCCTATATCTTCAAGAAATAGATGTATGGTTGAAGTTTTATATGCAACTGGATTAAGAGTAAGTGAAATGTGTAACTTAACGCTACAAAGCGTAAATATTAATAAAGGGTTTGTGAAGTGCGTAGGGAAGGGGTATAAGGAAAGAATTGTTCCTGTTAATCGTTATTGTTGCACATTATTAAAAGAATATATTGAAGAATATCGTCCACACTTAAATGAGAATATAACAAATCAATACTTATTTATTAATAAGAATGGAGAAGTTATCAAAAGAGATAATTTCTACCATATTCTAGAAAAACTATTAAAGAATAGTGGTCTAAAGAAACATGTAACTCCACATACTTTAAGACATACATTTGCGACTCATTTACTTGAAAATGATGCTGATTTACGTTCAATTCAAGAAATGTTAGGGCACAGTGATATTTCGACAACTACGATTTATACGCATGTTTCAAAGAATAAGATGATCAAGGATTATATGGATTTACATCCAAGAGCAAAGAGAGGAAATAGATAATGAAATATAAAAGAATATTTTTAATTGTGTTAGACTCATTAGGAGTTGGTGAAGCTATTGATGCCAAAGATTTTAATGATCAAGGAGCAAATACATTAGGACATATTTGTGAGGATGTTAATGGTCTACTTGTTCCTAACCTTGAAGGATTAGGGCTTGGTAGCATTGGTGATTTTAAAGGCATACATCCTTTAAAAAAGCAACTTGGGTATACTGCTAGACTAGAAGAAGTATCAAATGGAAAGGACACAATGACTGGTCATTGGGAAATGATGGGATTAAAAATTGAAAATCCTTTTAAAACATTCACAGAAACAGGGTTTCCTGATGAATTCATTCAGTTATTTGAAGAGAAGACTGGAAGAAAATGTGTCGGTAATTATGCTGAAAGTGGTACAAAAATACTTGATGATTGGGGTGAACACCAAATCAAGACAGGTGATTGGATCGTTTATACATCAGCAGATTCAGTTTTTCAAATTGCTGCTCATGAGAAGATTATTCCTTTAGAGGAACTATATAAAGCATGTGAAATCGCGAGAGAACTTGCAATGGATGAAAGATGGAAAGTAGGACGTATTATTGCTAGACCTTACATTGGTGATAAAGCCGGTGAGTTTGAAAGAACTTCTAATCGCCATGATTTAGCACTAGAACCTTTTGATAAAACAACACTAGATGTATTAAAAGAGAATAACTATGATGTTATTGGTATTGGTAAAATTCCCGATATCTTTGTAGATAAAGGTATTACAAAGAAGATACATACTACTTCAAATGATGATGGAATGAATAAGACAATAGAAATAGCATCAACTGATTTCAATGGATTAGCTTTTTTGAATTTAGTTGATTTCGATGCGATGTTTGGCCATAGAAGAAATCCAGATGGCT
>CAZWXH010000049.1:0-12915 GCA_964637725.1 uncultured Coprobacillus sp.
GATGGATAACCATCTTTTTTTATCATACATATTATGAAAAAAAATATTATTTTTTGGTGATGTGACTATCGGCTTTTAATTTCCAAAATGTTACTATGAAATAGAGAAAGACTTGATTAAATGAAGGAAAAGTAAGGAGGCTACATAATGAAGACAAGAAAAGCTAAATATGTAAGTGTTATTTTGGCGTTTTGTATAGTTTGTATCATTATGGGAGTTGCTAGTATTTGGTACTATCGTCAACTTCAGTCGACTATTAAAAATGAGAGTCAAGGTTATTTACAAGAGATCTTTGAACGTATAGGAAGTAATATTAACAAAACAATTAAAGAGAATTATGCGGTTTTGGATACAATGAGAGTTTATTTGGAAAATGCTAATGTCAGTACATTCGGAGCAATTGAGCCGGTTGTTAAAGCTCAACAAAATTATTGGAATTATAAAGATATAATGTTAATTGACAAGAGTGGAAAGGCTTATTCTATTCAAGGAACTGAGATTTCGTTAACGGGAGATGTTTACCTTCAAGAAGCAGTATTAAATCAAACACAATCATCTTCTATGTCTCAAGTAATTAATGGAAAAGAAAGTATTGTTTTTGCAATCCCATTAAATTCCATGATAATTGATGGAAAAGAAATGGCTGCCCTAGTAGCAAGTTATGATGCTGTTAGCTTTGATGATATTTTATCGATGAATTCTTTTCAAGGACAAGCGTATTCTCATATTATTCGAAAAAATGGAACAATAGTTGTTCGTTCAAGATCAGAGGCCTCTATTGAAATGGGTTATAATGTCTTATCGACTATTAAGAACACGGTATTAGATGATAAAGAACAATATAGTAAAATGATAAGTGATTTTCAAGAGAATAAAACTGGACAAATAGGATTCACTATTGATAATGTAAGAAATTACATGGTATATACTGCAATAGATCCTGAAGAATGGTATTTGCTTACTATTGTGCCAGTTGCTGTTGTGAATGCAAAATCTGATTTAATGCTCAATATGACGATTGTTTTAATTGCGGCGATAATTACTGTCTTTGCGGCTCTTATTGCTTATATGATATATTCATTCAAACAAAATAAAAAACGCTTAGAAAATATTGCTTATGTTGATGACATAACTCAAGGTAATACTTTTCAAAAATTTAGTGAGCTTGCTGATAAGTATCTATTAGAAGATAAAGAAACCTATGCTATTATTTATACAAATATTTCTAAGTTTAAAGTTATGAATGATCAACTTGGTAGAGAAACTTGTAATTTAATTTTAAAAACACTTTACCATTATATATCTACACCTCTTGAAGAGGGTGAATGTATGGGTAGAATTTCTAGTGATAATTTTGCAATTTTAGTTAAATATAAAGATGAAATGACGATGATTCAAAGATTTAAAGAATGGTTTGAAAAGGCAGAAGAAGAGATTGCTCAATTTCATTATGATTGGAATTTACCTGTTGTTGAGTTTGGTATTTATATTATAGAAAGAGAAGATCGGATTTCCTACTCTCAGATGTTAGATAGAGCAAAAATGGCGATTAAAGATTATTCTCATTTAATTAATAATAAAATGTATTATGCAATTTATAATGAAGCAGCTAGAGCAAAGATTTTAAGAGAAAAGTATTTAGAAGACAAGATGGAAAGTGCACTAGCAAAAGGACATTTCCAAGTTTATTTACAGCCTAAGTATAAAGTTTCTCCTGAAAAGATAGGAGGCGCAGAGGCTTTAGCAAGATGGGTTGATCCAGTGGATGGAATGATTTATCCTGATGAGTTTATTCCTTTATTTGAAAGGAATGAATTTGTTGTAGAATTGGATTTATGGGTATTTGATCAAGTGTGTCAATGTATCACAAATTGGCAAAAGCAAGGTATTCCATTAATTAAAGTGTCAGTAAATTGTTCTAAAGTTCAGTTAAGAAACAAAAAGTTTTTAGATAAATATGTAGAGATATTTAATAAATATGATTTACCACAAGGAATCATTGAAATTGAATTAACAGAGAGTTTTGTTTTAGAGGATGATAGTGATATTGCAAATATTGTTAATTCTATTCATGAAGCAGGATTTGGTTGCTCTATGGATGATTTTGGAAGTGGATATTCTTCATTAAACTTGATTCAGACAATTCCAGTTGATACTTTAAAAATCGATAGAATATTCTTTAATGATGAAGGAACAGATACTTCAAAAATGGAAGCGGTTGTTGGAAGTATTATCTCAATGGCAAAGTCTTTGAATATGGAAACAGTTGCCGAAGGTGTTGAGAAGAATGAACATGTGGAAATGTTGCGTAAATTTAGATGTGATTACATACAAGGCTATGTTTTCGCAAAACCTATGCCTATTCAAGATTTTGAAAAGTTGCTATTTAAAAAATAAGGAGGGATAATATGAGGCGATTTTCAAATAAATTCATTGTTGTTATCAGTGTTTTTGTTATGGTGATTGCTCTCATAGGTTGTCAACCACAAACAAAAATACTGAATACTGATGATATTTTGACTCAAAAAAAGACTGAAAAGGGAAGAATCCCTATTACAATTTCAGTAAAGTATGCTTTTACTATTAATAACTTTGAAAAAGTTGTAGAAGAAAGATTTCCTAATATTGACTTAATTCAAGTTGGTAACTATACAGCTTCTTTAGGCATTGAAGAACAACTTGCAAGATTAAAAAATGATGATTTAACTGATATTGTTATGACATGGCCTTATGATGTAGGAGAAGAGTATTGGAAAGATCGTCTAATTGATTTATCAGGAATGAGTTTTTCGAGTCATTATAATACCTCTGTGTTAGATATGATTGAAAGAGATGGAAAATTGTTTTACTTGCCTGGTCCTTCTCAGATTAGAGGGATAGTCTATAATAAAACTTTATTTAGAGAAAAGGGATGGGAAGTCCCATCTGATTATAATGGGTTTATTAAGTTATGTCAGACTATAGAAAAAACAGGAATAAGAGCTCTTCAGTTAGGTTTCAAGAATCCAGAAGTATTAGATACTGCGTTTATAGGTTATAACTATGGAGACGCTTATAGTAAACCGTATAATAGAAAATGGTTAGAGAACTTTAATCAAGGAGAAGGAGATTTTAAAGATAACTTTTCGGATGCGCTTGATAATTTTCAAGAGATGATTAGTGAAGGTGTGTTTAAGGAAAGTGATTTGGAAGTAGATTATTCAGAAAGAGAGAGAATGTTTTTTAATCGTGAATGTGCAATGATCGAGGATTCAGTACTAATGTCAAGAATGGGTGAAGACTATAATGGTTGTCAAGATGAGTTTGCATTAATGCCTTTCTTTAATAAAGGAAGCGAAGCGTCTTGGTCACGTTTATATATGGTGTGTTTTTTTGGATTAAACAAACATCTAGAAGAAGATAAGAATAAAACTAAATATGATTTAGTTATGAAGCTAATGGAATATATTAGTACACCAGAGGGGCAAGAAGTATTGTCTAGCGATACGGGGGCAATGTATTCTAGTGTTGATAACAGCAAAGCGCCAAATATTCATGAAATCAAGGATTTAGTGGAATCATTAGAAAGTGGAAGAGCAGCTAGTTTTCCTGAACTAGAAAGATCTCAAGAGGCTTTAAGAGATGGATTAGTTTCATTGTTAAAAAAGACAAAAACAAAAGATGAAGTAATTCAACAAATCAATGAACAAAATAAGCATCCTGTTGAAAAATCAAAACCTAAAGTTATCGGAAAAGCAGAACAAACTTTTTCAATAATTAAATCAGGTGAATATATTGCTGATGTTATTAAGGATGAGGCTAAAACCGAGATTGCTTTATTCTTAGATAATGGTAAAGATGGCTTATATAATGGAAAAGGTGTAACGTGTAAGTTTTATCAAGGTGATCTTACAATGGAAGATGTGAATCGTGTTTTCCCTGATTTGAAATCTCCTGATCGAGGAGTACTTTATAAAGCGAAAATGACTGGGAAAAATATTAAAGAGACACTTGAACATTCAATTAAAGTGTCTAATAAGGATGAGTGGATATATTATTTTTCTGGTTTGATTGTTGAGTTTGATGTGTTTGCAGAAGGTGGACATAGAGTAAAGAAAATTTCTTTGTCTAATGGATCTTTACTTGATGATAATAAGGAGTACAGTGTCGCTTTTATGGATGATTCTGTAAGTGAACATTTATTATTCGATAAAGAAGATACAAAAAAGAGTGTTAAGGAACTTCTGATTGAATCGATTCAATCATCGGGTGCTATTGCTCCAAATAAAGAAAACAGACTTATTTTAAAATAATTGACTATACTTTGATAGATAATATGTCTTTCAAAGTATAGTTTTTTTTCAATAAGTGAAAATACTATGCAAATTGATTTATTTTGATTATACTGTAAGTGTATATATTAAAGGAGGAATTATAATGGAAAAGAAACCTGTAAAAATTGTTACGATTGGTGGAGGTAGTAGTTATACTCCAGAATTAATGGAAGGATTTATCAAGAGATATGATGAATTACCAATTAGAGAGATTTGGTTAGTTGATATCGAAGATGGTAAAGAAAAATTAGATATCGTTGGTAAAATGGCACAACGTATGTGGGATGCATCTCCTTATGATGTTAAAGTTCATTTAACATTAGATAGAAGAGAAGCATTAAAAGATGCTGATTTCGTTACAACTCAATTTAGAGTTGGATTATTAAATGCCCGTATTAAAGATGAAAGAATTCCTTTCTCTTATGGAATGTTAGGACAAGAAACAAATGGTGCTGGAGGAATCTTCAAAGCATTTAGAACAATTCCTGTTATTTTAGGAATTGTTGAAGATATGAAAGAATTATGTCCTAATGCTTGGTTAGTTAACTTCACTAATCCTAGTGGAATGGTTACTGAAGCAGTTATGAAATATGGTAAATGGGAAAGAGTTATCGGATTATGTAACGTACCAGTTGGTGCTATGATGGCAGAACCTGAAACTATTGGTACAACTTTAGATCAATTAATCTATAAGTTTGCTGGTTTAAACCATTTCCATTGGCATAAAGTTTATGACATGAATGGTGTAGAAGTAACTCAAAAAATCATTGATGCTATGTATGAAGGTAAAGATGGAGGAATTCCTGCAAATATTCATGATATTCCATTCTTTAAAGAACAATTAGATACAATGAAAATGATTCCTTGTGGATATCATAGATATTACTATAGACAACAAGAAATGTTAGCTCATGGATTAGAAGAATTTAATGATCCAACTAAAGGAACTCGTGGTCAACAAGTTAAACAAACTGAAGCAGAATTATTTGAATTATACAAAAATCCAGATTTAAGTGAAAAACCAGAACAATTAGCAAAACGTGGTGGTGCTCATTATAGTGATGCAGCATGTGAAACAATTGCATCTATTTATTCAAATGCAAATAGACACATTGTTGTTACAACTAAGAATGATGGAGCTATCCCTGATTTACCTGCTGATTGTGCAGTTGAAGTTTCAGCTTATATTGGCGCTACAGGCGCAAAAGCAATGGCATTTGGTGAATTAGCACCTGCTGAAAAAGGTTGGTTACAATGCATGAAGAACATGGAACATTGTGTTGAAGAAGCAGCAGTAACTGGTGATTACGGTATGGCTTTACAAGCATTTATCTTAAATCCACAAATTCCTTCTGGCGCAAACGCTAAACAAGTATTAGATGAATTATTATTAGCTCATAAGAAATACTTACCTCAATTTGCTGGTAAAATTGCTGAATTAGAAGCAGCTTGTGTAACAATCAAAGATGATGTTGCAAGAGAAATTACTGCAAAAGGTTTATAATAAAACGATGAAGAACACTTTAAAAAGTGTTCTTTTCTTTTGGCGTAAAGCTGAAATTCGTGTATACTATTATTTAAGGAAGTGATGAACATGATTACACCAAAATATTTAAAGAAAACGATTAAAGAAGACTATAGAATGATTGTTATTAGTGATATTCATGGTCATCTTGATAGGTTTAAATCTTTATTACAAAAGATAAAATATACACCAGATGATTATTTGATTATTTTAGGAGACTTTGTTGAAAAAGGTGATCAAGTGATTGAAACAATCCATTTTATTCAACAACTTGATTTAAATAAAAGGACATATGTTTTAGCTGGTAACTGTGAATGGGCATTAGATGCCTTGTTAACAGTTCCAGAGTTAGCTAAAGAAATCCCAAACTATCTTAAACGGGTTTCAAGTAATGGATGTATTAGACAAGTTTATCATAAACTTCATCTTGATGATGGAACAGAAACAATGTTAGGAGTGCAAAAAAGAATTGCAGAATATTTAAAAGATGAGTTGAGTTATATCTCACATCTTCCTGTTACACTTAAAATCAATCAGTTTTTATTTGTTCATGCCGGTATAGAAAAAAGAAAGGATTATCAAAAGAGTTCTTTATCTTCATTATTAGAAATGCAATATTTTTATGAACAAGGACATCTTTTAAATGAAATTGTTGTCGTAGGGCATTTACCAACATCTAATTATTCTTCTTTTATTCATAATGATATTATCTTAGATATTGATAAAAGAATGATTTGTATTGATGGGGGAACAGGAGTAAAACCGGTTTCACAGTTAAATGCTTTAATTATAGAAAGCAAGGATAATCACATCTCTTATAAAAAAGAATATGTGCAACCTTTACCGACTTGTAGAGTAAAAGAGGATGTTAAAGGACATTGTCATAGCATTCATAAAATCAGTTATCCTTATTTTGAAATAGATGTTATAGATAAAGGAAATCAATTTTCTTTATGCAGACAAATTGATACATATCAAAATATTATGATAAAAAATGAATTTATTTATCATAAGCATAATAAAGATTATTGTTTAGATGATTATACAGATTATTTTCATACTGTGAGTAAAGGGAATGAAGTTAAAGTTCTCGGTATCTATGATGAATATATTTATTGTATTTATAATGAACAAGTGGGATGGATAAAAAAAGAATTTATTAGTATGGATAATGAAAAATAGTTCACACTATATATGGTGAGACTATGAAAGAAGAAAATTATATAAGAGAGTTAATTAATGGTTTAAATATGGGTTTAATCGCAATTGATCATTTATTAGATAAAATTGATAATAATCAATTAAAAGAGATTGTATTAGGACAAAGAAAGAACTATAATGATTTATTAAAACGTGTCCATAATCATTATCCTTCCTTAGATAAAGATGAAGTTAAAAATAAGTTTATGTTAGAAACTATGGTTGAAATGAAGTCTATGATGAGTGATGATTGTAAGATAGCAAAGATGTTAATTGAAGGAAGTAATCAAGCCGTTATGACTATGACACATATTTTAAATAAGGAACAAAATATTACAGAAACATTAAAACAATTATCTAATGATTTTGAAGATATTTCAAAGAGATATATTGAGGAGCTAAAGGAGTTTATCTAATGGAAAGAGTTATACATGTGGGAAAGGTGTATAAGCATTTTAAAGGTCATGAATATAGAGTAGAATGTATTGCATTACATACTGAAACGAATGAACAAATGGTTGTTTATAGAGATATAAATGATGAAAAAAAGGTCTTTGTGAGACCTTATGATATGTTTATTTCTCTTAACGATATTGAGAAATATCCTGATGTCAAACAAATTTATAGATTCGAAGAAAAAGAAGGCGAATAGCCTTCTTATTTCATATCTTTAATAATTTGTTTTGTAAGTTTAACTAAATCCAACTCAGCTTTGTTTGCGGCTTCCATGACTTCTTTATGATCTAATTCACTAGCACCTAAACCAGCTGCTTTATTTGTGACTAAAGAAATACCTAAAGTCGTCATACCAGAATGTCTAGCGACAGTTGCTTCTGGAACGGTAGACATTCCCACCATATCAGCACCAATTACTTTGAGTGCTCTAATTTCAGCAGGTGTTTCAAACATTGGTCCTTTAAAGAAACAATAAACACCTTCTTTTAAGCTAACATTAGTTTTCTTAGCCGCTTCTTTAGCAATGTTTCCTAAATCTTTAGAATAGACTTCTGTCATATCTTTAAAGCGTGGACCAAAGTCATCTAAATTTTTTCCACGTAAGGCACTAGGAGCATTGAAACCAATATGATCAGTAATTAAAGTGATTTGTCCGGGATTTAGATCATCTCTAATTCCTCCACAAGCATTTGTGACAAATAATGTTTTAATACCGAGTTTCGCAAATACCCGAATTGGTAAAGTCACGATATCCATGTCATGTCCTTCGTAATAATGAAAGCGTCCTTTCATAGCCAAAACAGTTTTTCCTTCAATAGTTCCAATGTATAATTTTCCTTCATGTCCAGGAATTGTAGAGACTGGGAAATGGGGGATATCGGCATAATCAATTATGATAGGATTTTTGACTTCGTTGGCTAAAGGTCCTAAACCCGAACCAAGAATAATCGCAATATCGATAGGTTGATTATAGATAGATTGAATATATTGATAAGCTTCATTTATTTTTGTGTACATATATGTAACCTCCTTTTTCTATTATAACAAAGTCTTATATAAAAAGCATAGACTTTATGATTATAATTTTATAGAATAGAAGAAAGAAGGTGTAAATATGGGATTTAAAGAAGACTTTCGTTTAATGGATATTGAAATGCATAATAAAAGAGTATTAAGAGATGCTATTCATGATTATATTCAAGCTGATCATTTGATTATTTGGAAATTGATTAATTCTAAAGAGGTTCAAAGATTGAGAAGAATTAAACAATTGGGTGGAACATATCAAGTTTTTCAAAGTGCTGAACATTCACGTTTTGTTCATTCATTAGGAGTTTATCAAGTTGTTAGAAAAATGTTGGAGACAGAATGTTTGAAAGATACATTGAGTGATTATGATAAGCTTTGTGTCATGTGTGCAGGCTTATTACATGATATTGGACATGGACCATTCTCTCATTCATTTGAAGGCGTTTTTCATGAAGATCATGAAAAGATAACAATAAGAATCTTATTAGAGGAAAGTGAAGTTCATGATATTCTATATGAACTTTATGAAGAGTTACCGCAAGATGTTGCTTCTATTATTGAACATACGCATACAAATCAAATTCTGATTCAAATGGTTTCAAGTCAGTTAGATGCAGATAGAATGGATTATTTATTAAGAGATTCTTATATGACAGGAACGACTTATGGTCAATTTGATATGTCTAGAATACTGAGAACAATGAGAATTAGAGAAGGTAAGATTGTTTATAAGGAATCAGGGGTACAAGCAATAGAAAACTATATTCTTGCAAGATATCATATGTATTGGCAAGTCTATTTTCATCCCACTGCAAGAAGTTATGAGCATCTGTTACAATCAATCTTTTTAAGAGTTAAAGATTTATATAAAGAAAACTTTGAGTTTCAAACAAACTTATCCTATTTACTACCATTTTTAGATCATCAAACTTCAGTTTATCAATTGACTGAATTAGATGAAGCTGTTGTCATGTTTTATTTTAGAGAGTTTATAAAAGAAGAAGATTTTATTCTTAGTGATTTGTGTTCACGTTTTTTAAATCGTAAGTTATTTAAATATAAACAATTAAAAGATAAACAAGAATTAACTTTGATTCAAGAAAAAGCTTGGACATTAGGATATGATCCTGTTTATTATATTATGAGTGATAATCAAAGTCAGATTCCTTATCTTCACTATGGTCAAAGTGGTGAGTTAAGTGAAATTGAAATCTTATCACCTGATGGAGAATTATCGCCATTACCTATTAAATCAGAAATAGTATCGGCAATATTAAATTCAAAGAAATATAAATCAGATAAAAAAGTCTTTTTTCCAAAGGAGATAAAAAATGAAATATCAATTTTATAATCATCTTCCTATCGAAGCAAAAAGCATTAGAGAAAAAGTATTTGTTGAAGAACAAGGATTTGAAAATGAGTTTGATGATATAGATTCGATATGTATTCATCTTGTCGTATTTGATGATTGTAATGAAGCAGTCGGTTGTGCAAGAATGTATGAAGAAGATCGTGTTATGGTTTTAGGAAGAATTGCTGTTATAAAAGATAAAAGAGAACTTCATTTAGGAAGTCAAATTCTTAATCAATTAGAACTTAAGGCAAAGGAATTAGGTTTTAAACAAACAAAACTATCAGCTCAAGTGAGAGCTTCTCAATTTTATATAAAAAACGGATATATGAAGCAAGGTGAAGAATACCTAGATGAATATTGTCCTCATATTAATATGAAAAAAGAACTGAAATAATTTTCAGTTCTTTATTTTGTTAAAGCTTTTTTTAATTGTATTATTAATGAAGGAACTAATGCAAAACCGTAAATACATAGTAATTGAGTCATATCAATTGTATGAATCATAAATAAACTATGGAAGAAAGGGACAAATAGAATCATGTGTAATAATGCAAATCCAATTAGGAAAGCATAAACACTAGACATATTTGAGAATAATCCAATCTTTGTGATTGGTTGATGACTTCTACAGTTAAATCCATGTAATAAACGAGCTAAACAAATAGTTGCAAAGGCCATTGTTGAAGCACTTAATGGATCAGCTTTTAATCCCATCATATAAGCAAGCATTGTACAAATAGCAATAATAATACCTTCATATCCAATTTGAAACATTGTTGCTTTATTTAAAATAGAATCATTTGCGTTTCTAGGTTTTTCATTTAAAACATCATCACGACTCTTTTCCATACCAATAGCAATTGCTGGTAAAGAATCAGTAATAAGATTCATAAATAATAAATGAACTGGGAAAAAAGGCGTTGGTAATAACAATAAAGAAGCAGTAAATACACAGAGAATACCAGCGAAGTTTCCTGATAATAAATAATTAATTGAATTTTTAATGTTTCTATAAACATTACGACCAGTAATAACAGCTTTTACAATAGTAGAGAAGTTATCATCAGTTAAAATCATACTGGCAGCATCTTTTGAAACTTCAGTACCAGTAATCCCCATAGCAACTCCGATATCACTTTGTTTTAATGCTGGAGCATCATTCACACCATCACCTGTCATCGCAACAATATCACCACGTTTTTGCCAAGCTTTGACAATACGGATTTTATGTTCAGGAGCAACTCTTGCATAAACACTAATATTTGTTAATTTCTCTTCTAATTCTTCTTCACTCATTTGTTCAAGGGCTCTACCTTCAACAGAAAGATCACCATCTTGATAAATACCAATTTGTTTTGCGATGCTTTGAGCAGTGATAACATGGTCACCAGTAATCATAATTGGTTTAATTCCAGCAATCCTACATTTTGCGACAGCATCAGCACTTTCTACACGAGGAGGATCCATTAATGAAATAAGACCAACAAAAGTAAAGTCACTTTCATCTTCTAAAGAAACTGTATCTTTATCAAAGTCTTTATATGCAAAACCTAAAACACGTAAACCATTTTCAGCACATCTTTGATTTTCTTTGTGAATTAAATCTATATATCTTTGAGATAAAGCTTCTTTTCTTCCTTGGATTAATATTGTCGTACATCTACGAATCAATTCATCGGGAGCACCTTTTGTATATAAGTGATTATCAGAAGAAACACTCATTAATTTTCTTTCAGAATCAAAAGGTAATTCTAATCTTCTGACAGCTGCTTGTTTATAATCAAGATTAGCAGAACAATGAAGATTGTATAAATCAATTAAAGCCAGCTCAGTAGGATCACCAATACGTTGATCACTTGTTACAACTGAATTATTACATAAACGACAAGCTTTAAGTAATACATCATGGTCATGATGTTTACCATCTAATTGCTGAGTTGTTAATAATTCATTATTAATATAAATTGTTTGAGCAGTCATCTTATTTTGAGTTAAAGTTCCTGTCTTATCACTACAGATAACTGATACACAACCAAGACTCTCTACTGAATTAAGATTTTTAATAATGGCATTTTCCTTAACCATCTTTTGTGTACTCATTGATAAAACAATAGTCACAATTGAACTTAAAGCCTCAGGTATTGCAGCAACAGCTAATGCTACAGCAATCATTAAAGCATCTAATAAAGATTCTTTAGCTAAGAAAATATTCATTAATAAAACAAGAATAGAAATAAATATAATAACAACGGATAACTTACCACTAAATTCATCTAAACTTTTTTGGAGTGGTGTTTTTCTTTCTTTAGCTTGATTAAGCAAAGAAGCTATCTTACCAATTTCAGTTTTCATTCCAATGCCAGTGACAACATAACGACCAGTTCCATTTGTAACTAAACTCCCAGAGAAAGCCATGTTCTTTTGATCACCAACAACAACATCTTGATTAATAGGATCAATGATTTTATCGACACTATCAACTTCTCCTGTTAAGGCACTTTCATTAATTTGGAGTGAAGAGACTTGGAATAGTCTTCCGTCACCACTAACGATATCACCAGCTTCAATTTGTACAACATCTCCAACTGTTAGATCAGTTGAATCGATTTCTTGAATTTGGTTATCACGAATAACTTTTACTTTAGGAATTGATAACTTTTTAAGACTGTCTAAAGACTTTTGGGCTTTTAAAGTTTGTACTGTTCCTAGTATTGCATTGACAACAATAACTACAACAATAACTAAAGTACTTTCAAACTGTCCACTGACACCAGAAATAATAGCTGCAATAATCAAGATAATAACTAATAAATCTTTAAATTGTTTTAGAAAGATTATCAAGGGACTATCTTGTTTTTGTTCATCTAGAACATTGTAACCTAATTCTTGATGTCTTTTATCAACCTCTTGTTGACTTAAACCTTGTTTAGCAGATTGACAAACTTGTAAAACTTCTTCAATCTCTTTTTGATAAAACATAACGATTCCTCCTCGTATAATATGTACGTAATCAGTTAGTGAAGTTTTATTAATTCACT
>CAZWXH010000050.1:0-12360 GCA_964637725.1 uncultured Coprobacillus sp.
TTTTATAAACATCATTATAGTGATTATGTTCCTTTAAGATACAGGATGTTTTGCATCTGTACATTATTAGGAACTGTAACATCTTTTTTAGGTTTTGTTTTATGCTTTATTGTTAATGGGTTTTTCAATCCACTCGTCTATGCAACTGGCCTTGGCTTCTTGTTTATGCTTGTTGCTACAATATATGGTTACAAAACCAAAAAAATTGATCTTATTACAGTTCTTATGTCTAGTATTCTTAATATCATTGTCTTTCCATCTACCTTCCTTGTTTCGGGTGGTTTATATAGTGCTGCCCCTATGTTCTTTGTCATGGGAATATTCATTGCGGTTCCCCTGCTTACTGGTAAAAAGAGAATTGTTTTATTCGTATTAGAACTCATATTCTATATTGTGATTATATCGCTTTGTTTTTATTATCCTCAACTGACTTATGTAAGAGATCAGTCAACTCACACTATTATGTTATTATTTTCATTTATAATTGTTTCTTTTTATATTTTCTCATCAACTTTAATGATTACAAGGCATTATCAATTAGAACGTATGAAATCAAAAAAGATGAACAAATTATTACATCAACAAACTATTCGTGATCCTTTAACACAATTATATAATCGAAGATATTTAACTGACTTCTTAGTTGATAAAATCAATGGTTTTGAAAAATCTTTTACTATTATTATTTTGGATATTGATGATTTTAAAAGAATCAACGATACTTATGGACATCTTTTTGGTGACGATGTTTTATCTACCTTTTCTCATATAATGGTTGATGTCATTGGAGACAGTGGTTTTGTTAGTCGTTATGGTGGCGAAGAATTTATGATTTACTATGATAATACATATCTTAACGAAATAAAGGATAAGCTTACTAATATTAAAACACAATTCTCTAATCACTATTCTAAATATAGTGATATTCATTTTACTTTTAGTGCTGGGGTTACCGTATATCAAGATGGACAAACACTCACACAACTATTTAACCTTGCTGATAAAAACTTATATCTAGCAAAAAAGAATGGAAAAAACCAAGTTGTTGGTTTTGATTCATAGTTAAAAAGGATACCCCATAGTGATGTTACTCTTAGAAGAGTATTTCTAACTATAGGGTATCCTTTTATTTAAACATTTCTTTTTTATCTAGAAACCATTGAATGGCTGTTAATACTCCACCATCATTGTTTGAATCAATCACATATTTAGCAGTCTCTTTAATACTGTCTTTCGCATTTTCCATCGCAAAACTATATTTAGATATTTCTAACATTTCCTTATCATTTCCACTGTCGCCAAAACTCATAATATCACCATCTCTGATATCCCACATATCCATTAGTAAATGTATTCCATGAGCTTTATTAATACCTGGAATAATTAAGTCAATCCCAAAATGTCCACAATCAACAGGAGTCATAATATGTCCGATTTTTTCTTTAAGTTCTGATAAAATCTGATCAAAATTACTTTCGTTACAACTCAAGAAGATTTTAAAAATGGTATCATCCAAATCATGGAAGTTCTTTACTTTCTTCATTCTTGGATAATAGAATAATAAATGATCAAAATATTCTTGATCAACATCCTCATGTATATATGCACTCTTTTTCCCGCATACCACTTTTTCTATTTCAGGATACTGTTCAATAGCGTCCAACACTTTTCTTAACTCTTCTTTTTGTAGTTCTCCTACAAAAACATCTTTTCCTTGATCAACTATATATCCTCCATTTTCAGCAACAAAAGATATTTCATTTTGTATCTCTGGAAAGAATGAACGTAGTTGATAATATTGATTCCCACTTGCTACAATAAAATGAATCCCTTGTTCTTTTAGTTGTTGATATTGGCTTTTAAACATTTCTCTATTATACTGATTGTCACTTGTTAAAAACGTCCCATCCATATCAACCGCAATTACTTTTACAGTCATAAGTTTTCCTCCATGTTCTATTTGTATTCTAACCTATATTAATAGATTTTTTGTTTTATTTCATAAAATGAAAGAACTATTCATTAATCAATGAATAGCTCTTTTAATTTATAATAAACCCCATCTTCTTCAACACTTAAACAGATTTCATCAGCTTTTTCTTTTATGATATCAATAGCGTTCCCCATTGCTATTGCATGACCAACTGTTTCGAACATTTCCACATCATTTGGACCATCTCCAAAACAATAACTATCTTCTGTTTTCATGTCTAATAATTCTAAAACATCTAAAATCCCTGTTGCTTTTGATACATCCTTAGCATAAACTTCCATACTATGATTATCTGGATGTAGTTCATATGCAAAATCTTCATAACAATTTTTCGCATATTCTAATTCTTTTTCATCTTTAACCCAGACTTCAACTTTCACTGTTTTATGTAGAATTTCTTCTTCATTGTATTCATGACAGAAATTATAAAAATCTATATTACAGTTTTTATAAAAATCTAATAAGCACTTATTTTCTTTACTCATATAACAGTATGTTGATGTTTGAAGAACATACTCAATAGTTTGTTCTTTTAATTGATTAACCATTTTCTTTAGTTTCTGATAATCTAAGTAACGATTTTCTAAGTCTTTTCCTTTATATTTTATATTAGCTCCATTCGCTAGTACATACCCATCAAAATTTAATTCTTTTATATTTTCTGCAATATAACCATAAGGTCTTCCACTTGCCACAAAACAAAGATGACCTTTTTCTTTTGTTTGTTGAATAGCTTGTTTCACATTATCTGTTATTTTACCAATAGTTGATGTATATAAAGTTCCATCGATATCAAAAAATATTATTTTTCTTTTCACTATTCTACCCATCCAAAGTGTTGACATGCTTTATATATTCCATCTTTATCAGCATCATCAGTAATATATGCAGCCTTTTCTTTAAGGGCATCAATTGCATTGCCCATCGCTATTGATGTCCATTCATCTCTAAACATACTTAAATCATTTTTTTCATCACCAAAAACAACAACATCTTTATATTCACCACCAAAGTGATCAACAATTGCTTTTATTCCAACTGATTTATCTCCTGGTTCAACAAATAAGTATTCTTTATGAAAACGACACCAAGGTAAATTCTTTAAGTTTTCTAACTTGTCTTCTTCTGGTGATAAGCAAGCAATATATACTTTATATATCTTATCATAGTTTCTAGGATCTAATCCTTCTTCTACAACTGTATCCATATATACATCATGAGTGAACTCATAGAATCTATTATCTGGCGCTAATCTTCTTGTTTCATTATCGGGTGAAATAGCCCAAATATAACCTTTTTCCTTACATTCATCAATAAGTGCAATACATTGGTCGTAATCTAATGGTTTAATTTCTAACAGTTCGCCATTGATTGTAATCCCATTACCCCCATCACTTACCATATTCTTAAAACCTAGTTCATTCATATGATCTTTTGCCATAGCATAACTTCTGCCTGTTGCTATCGCAATAAAATGACCTTTTTCTTCTAATTCTTTAATTGTTCTCTTAGCTGATTCAGGAACATACTGACTTCCAGGTGTTCCCACCGCAAGTGTTCCATCTATATCAAAGAAAAAATATTTTTTATGACTCATATACATACCTCCGAGCATCATTCTATCAAAAAATACATAACCTCGTATGAGTTTTTCAGGATATGAAAAAAATAATGCCCTTAGGCATTATTTTAAAACAGAAATATTTTCTAACATGATTCCGCATCCTTCTGCAACACAGTTTAATGCATTTTCAGCAACGAATACAGGAACTCCTAAACCTTCTTCTAAATATTTATCTAGATTATGTAATAAAGCTCCTCCTCCTGTTAAGAAGATTCCTTTATTAACAATATCAGCTGATAATTCAGGTGGTGTTTGTTCTAAAACTTGTTTAGTCGCACGTAAGATAGTTGCACAACATTCTTGTAATGCATCTTGAGTTTCTTTAGCGTTCAATTGAATTGTATGAGGTAATCCAGTAACTAAGTCACGTCCTCTTACATCCATAATATCTTTTGCACTAGCACCATATGCTGTTCCAATAGTTACTTTAATTTCTTCAGCAGTACGATCACCAATTAATAATTTGTATTTGTCTTTAACAAACTTAATTAATTCAGCATCCATTTTGTCTCCAGCAACTTTTAATGAAGTGCTAGATACGATATCACCCAATGATAATACAGCCACATCTGTTGTACCACCACCGATGTCAACAACCATATTTCCAGATGGTTTAGAAATATCTAAACCAGCTCCTATAGCTGCAACTTTTGGTTCTTCTTCAATAAAAACTCTTTTTGCTCCACATCTTAAAGCCACATCTTGAATAGCACTTTTTTCAATTGAAGTGATATTTGATGGACAACAAATTAAGATTGTTGGTCTAGCAAAAACACCTTTTAAATTTAATTTATTTATAAAGTGAGTAATTAATATTTCAGTGATTTGAAAATCTGCGATAACTCCATCTTTTAAAGGACGAATAGCTTGAAATTTACCTGGAGTCTTTCCTAACATTTCTCTTGCTTCTTCTCCTACTGCGATGGGTCTGTTTGTTTCTGTATTGATAGTCACAACTGAAGGTTCATTAACAACAATTCCTTCATCTTTTGCGAAAATAAGAATGTTAGCTGTTCCTAAGTCAATACCAATTTCTTTTGATAATTTCATAAACATTCCTCCTCTGTAGCATTTCTATTGTAACATTTTTTGTATTAAATACAAGAAAAAAATAATAGCGATATAAAATCGCTATTTGATCGTATTTATGGGTTGTCCAATATACTTTTCAGGATTAAATAGTTTGTCATCTTTTTGTAGAATAAAGTGTAAATGATTCTTCAAATCAGCCTCATAAACATTCTCTCCACTCTTACCAATAACGTCTCCTTGTTTCACTGTTTTATTCAATTCTACATTAACCTTAGATAAAGATTGATAAGTCGTAGACAGTTTATCGGCATTGCTAATAGTCACTATCCAACCAAGCACAGGATCGTTTGTCTTTTTAGTGACTGTTCCACTCATTGATGCCACAACATCGAAGACCTCATTCTTATTTGAATAATCAATTCCTTGATTTGCGCGATAAGTTCCTTCAAACAGAATTAATGATTGTTCTTGTTTGGCAGTTTCATCATCTTTATTATAAAAATATCTAACGATTCCAACACCATCTTTAACAGGAGCTTTTAGTGATTCAATCTGTTTTTCTTCTTTATCAGTCTCTTTATCTTTTTTCTCTTCTACTTTTACGACTGCATCATCTTCAAACTCTCCTGTTTGATTATCTAATAATCTTTGAACAATCCCAATACCACCTAAGAACAAAGCCAATGCTAATGTAATACCAAGTGCTCTTTTGTATTTAAAAGTTCTTCTATTCATACTTTCACCTCAAGATAAGTATGAACAAAACTCATCAGTCTATACGCTCAATTTTAATATTTTTATAATAATGATGAAGTATATCTTGATATGTTTTATTTTCTTTTGCCATTCCTTGCGCTCCATATTGACTCATTCCAACACCATGACCACTTCCTTTTGTAGTAAAAGTATAACCTGAAGAAGTCAATTCAATGTGAAAACAAGAAGAAGCTAAACCAAGCTTTTCTCTTACTTGTCTTCCTGTATATGTTTTTTGATTAATAACTACATTTTTAACATAGCCACTTGATGTATATGAAGTAATTGATATATTGGGAGATGATACTTGAAAAGCATTTCCTATTTCTTTTTTGGTAAACGTCTTCACTCTTGTATGACTTGGATCTATAGTTAAATCCCAATGACTATCGACTGCTTTTAAATATTCCTTTCCACCTTCAAAGTATTCATTACAATTAACTGTTTGTCCATTACTACTAGAAAAAAATAATGCTGAAATATATTGACCTTGATAAGTCATAACCTCATAGCTTGTTTCTTTAATTGCTTTTTCAATCTTTTCCTTATATTCTTGATATTGACTCTTCCACTTGTCTTGCATTTGTGTCGGTGTAAGATAAACTTGTGATGCCGTTGTGTTATCAACACTTAAGCCTCTTGATAACACGAAAGTTCTAGCGGCTACAACTTGGGCCTTAAGTGCTTCTAACTCAAAATTTGCGGGCATTTCTCCCGCAATGACTCCTACTAAGTATTCTTCTAAAGGAAGTTTTAATATATCTGTTTGGGTTTTTACTTGAACGATGTATTCTTCTTGTTTTGTATTTGATTGATAATGTGATTGTATATATGTAATGGCATATTTATATTGCATACAACCGATGACTACTATTAAACCTAAAACAAAAAGAAGTTTCTTATATATTGTTTTCATATTACAATATATGATTCACTTCTTTGATTATGAATAAAAACTTAATGTTCCAAAACTTAAAATAAAACTCGCAAATAAATATCCTAATGCAACTGATGAAACTATATAGAATAAATAAAACTGTCTTAACTTACTTGGTTTGATATATTCTTCATATTTAAAACAACTTAATCCAATCATTGCTAAACCAACTGATATAATATATACAATTAAATTAACAATATAATAAGTTTCCATATATTATCACCCTTTTCTCTTTTACATTATACCGATATTTTCGTATAATAACAATAAGGAGGAATTTATAATGAAATATTTTAATTTACCTCATACTGATCTTAAAGTATCACGTATTTCTTTAGGATGTATGAGAATCGCAAATAAAAGTGTTGAAGAAGTAGAAGAACTTGTAAAAACAGCTATTGATTTAGGTATTAATTTCTTCGATCATGCTGATATATATGGGGCAGGAAAATCAGAAGAAGTTTTTGGAGAAGTTTTAAAGAAAAATCCTAAAATGAGAGATCAAATGATCATTCAAACAAAATGTGCAATTGTTCCTGGTAAAAGATATGATTTTTCAAAAGAACATATTTTAACAAGTGTTGATAAATCTTTAAAAAGACTTAATACAAACTATATTGATATTTTATTATTACATCGACCAGATGCTTTATGTGATCCTAAAGAAGTTGCTGTTGCTTTTGATGAATTATATAAGAGTGGTAAAGTGAAATACTTTGGTGTTTCAAATCATACACCATTACAAATTGAGTTATTAAAGAAATATTCTAAGTACCCTATTATTATTAATCAACTTCAGTTCTCAATTGTTCATTCTGTTATGATTGATGCTGGTCTTAATATGAATATGAAAGAAGCATGGGCGCAAGATAAAGATGGTGGGGTATTAGATTATTGTCGTTTAAATGATATTACTATTCAACCTTGGAGTGTTGTTCAAGCATCTTGGGCTGAAGGGACTTTCTTAGATAACCCAGATTATAAAAAATTAAATGATGTCATGCAAGAACTAGCTGATGAATATCATGTAACAAAGAGTGCTATCGCAATTGCTTGGTTACTTCGTCATCCAGCTTGTATGCAGCCTGTTGTTGGAACAACTTCACCAACTCACTTAAAAGAAAGTGTTGCTGCTTGTGATGTCGAATTGACACGTCAACAATGGTATGATCTTTACCTAGCAAGTGATAAACCTCTTCCTTAAGGAGGATGTATTATGATTATAGAATTAAAAAAGTTGGATGAGATCGATCCAACACAATTAGCATATCACGCTAATGATCCATTAGTTAATAAGTATTTGAGAAATTCATTTCCATATCCTTATACTTTAGATAATGCATTATCTTTTATAAGTTATGCAATAGAACATAACACTGTTGATTTTGGAATTACAGTTGATGGTGTTTGTGTTGGTGGAATTGGCTTAACTTTCTCAAAGAGTTCAGAAGAAAAAAACTGTGAAATTGGTTATTGGCTTAGCAGTAAGTATTGGAATCGTGGGATTATGACTCATGTTATACAAATAATGTGTAGATACACTTTTGAAAATTTCTCAGTAAACAAAATTTATGCTGATGTCTATGCTGTCAATTCACCTTCTTCTCATGTTTTATTAAAGAATAGGTTTATCCAGGAAGGTTATTTAAAAGATCATGTTTATAAAGATAATGCCTATCATGACATTGTTGTTTATAGTTTAAGGAGAGGTGATTATGATAATCAGAAAATCTAATCAGAATGATTTAAAAAGCATTATGGATTTAATTAAACAAGCTCAACTTTATTTTAAGAATCAAGATATTGATCAATGGCAAGATGGTTATCCTAATGAAGATGTTATTCTTCAGGATATTTCTACTCAGCAGAGTTATGTTATTGAAGATGATTATATCTTAGGGACAATGTTTTTTACTTTTGATAATGATCCTAATTATGATTCTATTAAAGGTGAGTGGTTAACACAAAATCAAAACTATGGTGTCATACATAGAATTGTTGTTAACAATGAGAAAAAAGGAATGGGCTTAGCAAAGCAATTATTAGATTTTGCGGTTCATGAATCTCAACTAAATAATATCAAAAGTATTCGTATTGATACTCATAATGATAATCAATCAATGCAACGATTCTTATTAAAGAATGGTTTTCAATTATGTGGACATATCACTTTAGAAAGTGGTGCCCCTCGTATTGCATTTGAAAAAATTATAGAATAAAAATAATTACCCTTCATATATTAATATATGGAGGGTTTTATATGAATCAATATATATTAGATATACCTTATCCATCAATTGAAGAATTAGATGTTAATGTTGAGTATGGACAACTTATGTTATCTAATTTGGGTGGACTCTATTCGGAAATGAACGCAGTCAGTCTCTATTTTTACAATCATATTATTTCAGAGCGAGTATGGCCAACTCTTGCTGATGCTATGGAAAAAATCAGCCTTGTCGAAATGCACCATTTAGAAATATTTGCTAAAATGGCATGTCGCTTAGGTGTAGATCCCCGTCTATGGGATTGTCAGAATGATTTTCTTGAGTATTGGTCTCCTGGATATAATGTTTATCCTAGACAAGTCAATACAATGTTAGAAAACGCAATTGCTCAAGAAGAACATACAATTGAAATATATCAGCAACAAATCAATTGTATTGCTGATGAAACAATTCAAAATATGTTAAATAGAATTATCTTAGATGAACAACATCATTTAGTAATATTTGAAACATTTTTAAACGAATATAAACAACAAAACTCTGTCAAGTGACAGAGTTTTTTATTCTAGTGGTTCTTGATAGAATCTACCCACAACATTCTCGGATTTTAAAACATTTATAAATACTCTTGGATCAACTTTTTTTACAAATGATATGACATCCCTTACTTCATCAGCTCCAACAACTGTATAAAGCATTGCCTTATCTTCTTTCATATAACATCCTTGCCCTTCGAATCTTGTCACCCCATGGTGAGTATAATCCATTAGTTTTTCTTCTATTTCCCTGGCAATACTTGTAATAATTAATAAGGTGACTTTACGATCTCTTTGGTGCATTGATGAAATAACTTGAGTTGAAACAAATTGAAAGATAATTGAATACATAGCTGCTTCAAATCCAAACAATAATCCTGCAATCATTAAGATAACAACATTAATTCCAAACACAAAATTCCATGATGGTTTTTTTAATTTATTTGATAAGTAAATAGCAATAAAGTCTGTTCCACCACTTGATGCTTTTCCATATAACGCTATCACTATTGCTACTCCATTTAAAATTCCTCCAAATACAGATACTAATAATGGATCATATGTAATTGGAGTTACAGGAATAATATCAACTAGTAATGAATTAAGTATAATCATGACAACTGAATATCCTACAAACTTCTTGCCAATAATTTTAAATCCAATTAATGCAGGAATAGCATTTAATACAATATTAATAAATGAGTATGGAATATTAATATCCATAAAATCTATAAAACTTCTTTGTATTAATAAAGATAACCCAGTAAATCCTCCTGGAATTAAATCTCCTGCTCTTACAAATGATTTAATATTAACTGACATGATAACTGAAGCAACACATACACAGATAATAGATATTAAGTGTTGTTTCCATTTTTTATTTTCTTTTGTTTTTGCGTATACCATTTTCCCCACCAACCCTTCATCTATTATACTCTTGTATAAACATGAATACAATATCTCTTTAGCGTAAATACAAAAACAATAAGGAATATTCCTTATTGTTAATGTTTTAATCTACCTTCTTTTAAAAGTCTTAATAGTTCTAAGTTTTGTCTCGCACTTCCTGTATAATCATTAATACCATTCTTTTTCGCTATTTCTCTTCTTGATGCAAATGTTGCATCAACACCTATTTGTACTAGTGCATCAACAAACGAATCACCTTTATAAGTTGGATTAGATAAGTATTGCATTGTTCCAGTAATACTTTCGCTATTAACCCAACCAAGTCCATTACCTATTAAATATGGATTTCTAGCTCCATTTACAATTCTTGTAATTGTTCCGTGGTTTGAATACGGAATTAAAGGAATGCTACTATCTGATGAAATAAAGACATGGTCAAATGTGACATGGTCTCCTACTTGATATTGAGTGACTGGATTTGTTGGTGGTGTTGGTACCCCAAAGTTATTTAAACCTGCCGCTTTTATTTCAGTTGGGAAATCTCTATAACATTGATTTCTGTCCACGGGTCCATTAATACCTTCAACAAAACCATTATCAGTATATTGCCACATATCAAATATACCTTCTGGTTCACCTAATTCATCAGCATAACGAGCTACCCACTTTGTATGCCTTGAATAAAACGCTCCTGTTAACTTTGTTCTCCACCAATATAGCGAAGCATAAATTCCTGGAAAATAATTATTCTTAATTAATTCATCAACAAATGCTCTTGCATTTCTTTCAATCTGTTCATTTGATAATTGTCCAACTCTTGGATCTTCTAAATCTAAATAAACTGGAAAAGCCATCTTATAACCTTCTACCAATCTCATTACATGTCTAGCTTCTGAAATAGCATCTTGTTCATTCATTGCATATGAATATAAATAAACACCAAAGGGAATATCTAACCTTGTACATTCATCAGCGTTTCTTTTAAACGTTGGATCATCTTGTTCTGGGATATCTTGTCCATACCCACATCTAAGAATCGCAAAGTCTATATGTCTTTTTACTTTCGCCCAATCGATTACTCCTTGATATTGAGATACATCTATACCTTCTGTAATCATGAGTTCACCTCCTAAAATACTATACGTATTAAAAACAAAAGTGTCTTTACATTTGACTCTGTTTTTTAACACTTTATAATATATGTTAATAGGGAGGGCTTTTATGAAAATCTTTTTAACGGAATTAATTGATAATGAAGCTTATCAATTAATAAAAACAAACTTTGATATAATTAGTGATTTTAAAGATATTCATTTGTGTGAAGTTGTTATTAGTCGTAATTTAAAGATTGATTCTCATTTTATTGAGAAATGTCTTGCTTTAAAATTAGTTGTTGTTCATGGAAGTGGAACTGATGATGTTGATATTGAATATTTAAAATCAAAGAAGATTCATCTTTGTAATACACCTAATCAAAACTCTTTAAGTGTTGCTGAACTTATTATTACTATGATGTTACAACTTTCAAGACAAACAACATTACTCAATAATAATTATAAACAAGGATTAATTAAAGACATTGCTCCTAGTGAGTATACTGGTGTTGAAATATCAAATAAAACATTTGGGGTTATTGGTCTTGGGGTAATTGCTTTAAAGACTATTCAAATATTGAGAGATGGTTTTCATATGAAAATTATTGCCTATTCCCCATCACTTACCCAAGCACTTGCTAATGAATATGGTATTGGATATTGTGAAACAATGGATGATGTCTTTAAAAATGCAGATTATATTTCTGTAAATGCATCATTAAACAAAGATACATATCATATGATAACATCCTCTCAGTTATCCTTAATGAAACCCACTGCATTTTTAATTAACACTTCAAGAGGATCCATTATTAATGAAGAAGATTTATACAAAGCTCTAAAAGAAGGTTGGATAGCTGGTGCTGGTTTAGATGTATTAGAAGATGAACCTGTTAATCCTAATCATCCTTTACTAAAATTAGACAATGTTATCTATACCCCTCATGTAGGTGCAACAACTAATGAAGCATTAAAACGTGCAGGAATGCAAGTTTATGATATAATTAAAAAGTATTCAATTGGCGAAATGTGTGAACATTTCTTGATTTAACAAATATTGGTGGTCTTATTAGCAAATTTTATGCTATAATGGAAATGCAAAGGAGTTGGTTTAATGAAAAAATTTATTATAGGACTATTAGCAGTTTCTTCACTTCTTGCGATGAGTCTTATAGCTACACCTGTCGAAGCTGTTGATTTTGCAGCTGAAGAAGATAAGTATATTAAATTATGTTCATCTTCAATTAC
>CAZWXH010000051.1:0-10257 GCA_964637725.1 uncultured Coprobacillus sp.
CGCTCACGAGGGACTTTCACCCTAGATGTATGACATGCCCGTCATACCAAGAAAAGAATATGAGTTATTTCATATTCTTAAATGCGGTTGATAACATCAACTTAATTCTATTTAACTGATTAACTTCACTAGCACCAGGATCATAATCAACCGCAACTATGTTACTTTCTGGATACTTTCTACGAATTGCTTTAATAACGCCCTTGCCTGTTACATGATTAGGAAGACATCCAAATGGTTGCATACATACAATATTAGGTGCACCCTCTTCAATTAACTCAATCATTTCTCCAGTTAAAAACCAACCTTCACCAGTCTGATTTCCTATTGATACAATCTCACTTGCTTTATCAGCAATATGAGCAATTGAAGATGGTGGTGTAAACCTCTTTGATTGCTTTAATGCTTTCACAATATCTCTTCTTAAGAAATCTATAAACTTAATCGCAAAATGACATAACATCACAGTAGACTTTTTCATATCAAAATGAAGATGTTCAAATTCACTACTATAAAAACAATATTGAAAGAAATCAACCAAGTCAGGCATAACTGCTTCGCCACCTTCATTTTCAATAATATCAACAATTTGATTATTAGCAGTGGGATGGAACTTAACTAAAATTTCCCCCACTAAACCAACTCTTGGTTTCTTGATATCTAATAGTTCTAAACTATCAAAATCATTCACAATTTGATAAACATTCTTCTTAAACTCTTTCATACTTGCATTTCTTACATTTGCGTGACATTTATGAACCCAAGACTCATATAATGCATTTGCTGAACCTTGAATCTTTTCATAAGGACGGACACGATACAGTACTCGCATAAATAAGTCACCATACATAGCCCCCATTACAATCTTTTTGGCTAACTTATAAGTGATTTTAAAACCAGGATTGTTTTCTAATCCAGATAAGTTGGCGGAAATGACTGGAATATGTTCGAGATTCGCATCTTTTAAAGCTTTTCTAATAAATGCGATATAATTTGTTGCTCGACACCCTCCACCAGTTTGTGAAATCATGAGAGCGACTTTATTGAGATCATATTGCCCACTATTTAAAGCATTCATCATTTGTCCAGTGACTATAATACTTGGATAACAAGCATCATTATTGACATATTTCAAACCATGTTCAACAGCATCTTTATCAACTGAAGGTAAGACTACAAAATTATAACCTTCATCATTCATTGCTGTTTCAACAAATTGAAAATGCAATGGTGACATTTGAGGACATAAAATAGTATATCGGTCATCTTTCATCTGTTTTGTAAAAGGTGATTTACAAAGCGTATATTTTTTATGAAGATCTATATGATTATCTTTTTTATCAATAGTTGCTTTTAAGGAACGAATACGAATACGGATTGCTCCTAGATTACTACCTTCGTCAATCTTTATTAATGTATATATCTTATCTCTAGCTTGTAATATTTCAGAAACTTGATCACTTGTAACAGCATCTAACCCACATCCAAAAGATGTTAATTGAATTAATTGTAAATCTTTTTGTGAAGATACATATGAAGCTGCTTTATATAAACGAGAGTGATAAGTCCATTGATCTACAACTCTCAATTCAAGATGTTCATCATCTAAATTACAAACACTATCTTCACTTAACACAACAAATCCTTCACTCGTGATTAAATCAGCAATTCCATGATTAATCTCAGGATCAACATGATAAGGTCTCCCTGCTAAAACAATTCCTTGAAGATGATTATCACGCATATAATTTAATGCATTTATTCCTGATTGTTGAATATCTTTTTGACAAGCATCTAATTCAATATAAGCTTTATCGATAGCTTTCTTTAAATCATTATCTTCTATTTTATATTCTTTGAATTCTTCTTTTAAAACATTAAACAAAGTCTTAGGATTATTTAATGAAACAAAAGGATTTTTAAATAAAATGTGTTCTTCTTCTAACTTATCAACATTATTCTTAATTACTTCTGGATAAGAAGCAACAACAGGACAATTATAGTGATTATTTTGGTCCTGACTTTCTTTTCTTTCATAAGCTACAGAAGGATAGAAAATAAACTTAACTCCCTTTTCAATCAAGTTTTCAATATGACCATGAGTCAATTTAGCAGGATAACAAGCACTTTCACTAGGAATTGATTCAATGCCTTTTTCATATATCGTTTTTGATGATCGATTTGATAAAATAACTCTAAATTTTAATTGCGTTAAAAGAGTATGCCAAAATGGATAATTTTCATACATATTTAAAGTTCTTGGAATTCCAACCGTTCCTCTCATTGCATCTTCGATTGGTAAAGAACGATAATCAAAGACTCTTTTATACTTATAATCAAATAAGTTAGGAAGACTTTTAGAAACAAGTGGCATATTAGCACCACGTTCACACCTGTTCCCACTTATAAACTCTCTTCCATCATTAAATGAAGTTATTGTTAACATACATTTGTTTGTACACTTATGACAATTTTGCATAGAGTGTGTATATGATAAATTTTCAAGTTCTGATAAAGTAAGAATAGTAGAGCCTTGTCCATCATCTTGTTCTTGTGCAATTTTTGCCATTCCATAAGCACCCATTAAGCCAGCAATATCTGGACGAATGACTTCTATATCGGCTTCTTTTTCAAATGCTCGTAAAACCGCTTCGTTATAAAAAGTTCCCCCTTGAACAACAACATTCTTTCCAATGCCCTCTTTATTTCTTAACTTGATTACTTTATATAAAGCATTCTTGATAACTGAATAAGAAAGTCCTGCTGAAATATCAGACAAATTTGCACCTTCTTTTTGAGCTTGCTTTACTTTTGAATTCATAAAGACAGTACAACGACTCCCTAAATCTATTGGTTGCTTTGATAATAATGCCTCTTCAGCAAAGTCTTCAATTTCATATCCTAAAGAATGCGCAAATGTTTCTAAAAAAGATCCACATCCTGATGAACAAGCTTCATTTAATGTAATATCTTGAATAACATTATCTTTAATAGTGATTGCCTTCATATCTTGACCACCAATATCTAAAATAAAGTCTACATCAGGTTGAAAATGCTTAGCAGCCATATAATGGGCAATCGTTTCAACTTCACCAATATCAACTTTTAAAGCTGCCTTAATCAAAGCTTCGCCATATCCAGTAACACCAGCTTTTTTAATTTGACTTCCCTTTGGTATGATTTCATATATCTCTTTTAGAATCTTAATAATTAATTCTAATGGATTTCCTTCGTTAGAATTATAGAAAGAATAAAGAATTGCTCCATTGATATCTGTTAATATAACCTTTGATGTAGTAGAACCTACATCAATACCTAAGTAAATATCACCTTGATATTTACTTAATGTTCTTTTCTTAGTAAAGGCTTTTAAATGTCTTTCTCTAAAATCTCTTAATTCTTTTTCATTATGAAACAATGGTTCTAATGTATGCTGAGATTCATGACTCTTTGATTTTAATTCTTTTAATTGTTGAATAAAATCACTTAAATATAAACTTTCTTTGACTTCTTTTGCATTTAAACATGCTCCCATTGCTACAAATAATTGTGAATTATCAGGAAAGATAACATCTTCATCTTTTAAATTTAATGTTTCAATAAATCTTAAACGTAATTGATCTAAAAAGAATAAAGGTCCCCCTAAAAAAGCAATCTTTCCTTTTATGGGTTTTCCACATGCCAAACCACTAATTGTTTGATTGACAACTGCTTGAAATATCGAAACAGCAATATCTTCTTTTTGAACTCCTTCATTAATTAATGGTTGAATATCTGTTTTTGCAAAAACACCACAACGTGAAGCAATTGGATAAATAGATTGATAGTTTTTTGCGAGTTCATTTAATCCACTTGCATCAGTTTGTAATAAGGTTGCCATTTGATCAATAAATGCACCTGTTCCACCAGCACAAGTTCCATTCATTCTTTGTTCTAATGAACCTTCAAAATATGTAATCTTTGCATCCTCTCCACCAAGTTCAATAGCAACATCTGTTTCAGGAATATATGTCTCTATTGTCTTAGTACACGCAATAACTTCTTGTACAAACTTTATATGTAAAGATTCACAAATTGATAAGCCCCCTGAGCCAGTTATGACTGGATAGACTTCTATATCTGGATACTCTCTATTTATCTCTTCTAATAATGTCAGGATAGTATGTCTTACATCCGAGTTATGTCTTACATAGTTGGCATAAAGACAAACATCTTCTTTATCTGTTAGATATGCTTTTACTGTTGTTGATCCAACATCAATACCTATATAATATTTATTCATTTTGTAATGCCCCCAATATCATTTATAAAAAATATAAATGATCCCTCTTATTTCTACAAAGTACTCTTTGAATGTTAACTTAATATGAAGTTTTTATCAAGGTTATCAACGAAAATAGTTGTTATTTTCATGAATAGACATTGATGTTCATTTTTCTTCTTGTTACAATGAAGAAAAGGAAGTGAGATTATGTATCAACAAATCAAGAACCTTTCAACTCAATATTTTAGTCAAACAGTTCGATTTCGCAGAGATATTCATAAATTTGCTGAAAGAGGTTGGCTTGAAACGCGTTCAGCATGCCTTATTGCTAAAGAACTAGATGCCTTAGGATATGAGGTTTTATTAGGTGAAGAGATAATGAAAAAAGAGGAACGAATGGGGCTTCCTCCTGAAACAATTCTTCAATTAAGTTATAAAAGAGCATTAGTTGAAGGTGCCGATGAGAAATACCTAGATAAGGTAAAAATGGGAATGAGCGCAGTTGCCGGCGTATTAAAAAATGGTAAAGGTCCAACAATAGCATTACGCTTTGATATTGATGCATTAAGCATCAGTGAAGAAACATCCTTAAACCATTTCCCCTATAAAGAAAAATTTAACTCTGTTCATTTAAATGCAATGCATGCATGTGGTCATGATGGCCATACGGCTATTGGATTAACAACTGCAAGAATATTAATGGATATTAAAAAACATATTCATGGAACTATAAAACTAATCTTCCAACCTGCTGAAGAAGGTGTACGTGGAGCTAAGTGTATAGCTGAAAGTGGTTTTTTAGATGATGTAGATTATATCTTTGCTGGACATATAATGCCTCATGGTCGACATAAATATGATCTCTATTTTGGAATGGATCAGTCCTTTGCGACTACCAAGTTAGATGTTATTTATCATGGTGTTTCAACTCATGCTGCTGAAGCTCCTCAATTTGGTCGAAATGCCTTATTATCTGCTGCCAACTGTATTTTAAATTTACACTCAATTCCCCGTAACAGTGATGGTTGTACAAGAGTAAATGTTGGGACTGTTCAAGCTGGAACAGGTAGAAATGTTGTCCCTGAAACAGCCACTTTGGAAATAGAAGTCCGCGGTGCAACCAGTGAATTAAATCGTTATATGGAATTATATGCTCGTGATATTATCCAAGCTTCTGCAATTATGCATGACACGATGGTTGAAATAAAGAAAATGGGAAAAGCCTATTCATTAAACTGTGATCAAGATTTCATGAATCACATAAGAGAGGTATGTGAAAACAACCTTACTGATTTAAAACTCCCAAAGCGTAATTTAAGCGCCCTAGGAGGAAGTGATGATTTTTCTTACATGATGGAAAAAGTCCAAGCTCATGGTGGTAAGGCGACTTATTTAAAACTATTAACTTCTGTTGTATCATTACCTCATAATAATTCATTTGATTTTGATGAGGAGGTCTTAGAAAAAGGACCAAGAATTTTCGCTAGTATAGTTTACAGCTTAACATCAAAATAAACCCTTCTCTATAAAATGAGATGGGTTTGTTTTCTATATGTATTTTATTTATTTTGATTTTCTTTGACGAAAATTAGCTTTCTTTACAATTGGTTTTTGTGTAGGTTTACCCTTTGAAAACTTATTTCTTGATTGAGCTGGCTTTTTACTATCAAAGCTGTTTTTTGATTGAGCTGGTTTCTTACTATCAAAGTTATTTTTTGATTGCATTGGTTTTTTATTTCTTGAAGGTTTACGTACAATTTCTTTTTCTTTTGATTTATTAGTAAAGTTTTCCATTGGATAATAAGGATTATCTTTTACTGGAATCTCTTGTTTCATAAACTTTTGAATTGCTTTTAAATCATCTTTTTCTTGGAAACTACAAAAAGTAATTGCATCACCATCTGCACCTGCTCTTGCTGTTCTTCCAATTCTATGTACATAATTTTCTGCTTGATCTGGTAAATCAAAGTTAACAACATGAGTCAAAAACTCAATATCTATCCCTCTAGCTGCTATATCAGTAGCTACCAAAACTCTGGCTTTATGATCTTTAAAGTTATTTAAAGCTCTTACTCTAGCATTCTGTGATTTATCCCCATGAATAGATTCGGCATCTATTCCTGCTTTCACTAATTTCTTACATAAAGTATCAGCATTTCTTTTTGTACGAACAAAAACAATCGCATTAAACATTTGAGGATTCTCAAATAACTTAATTAATAACTTTGCCTTATTTTCTTTATCTACATAGTATAAAGACTGATTAATCTTTTCTACTGTATCATTCCCTGAACTAATCATGATTCTTTCAGGATTGTTTAATATTTCATTAACCAAGTGTTTAATTTCATTTGGAATTGTTGCTGAAAACAACATTGTTTGTCTATCTTTGGGAATTAATCTAATAATCTTTCTAATATCAGTGATAAATCCCATATCTAACATACGATCAGCTTCATCCAATACAAAATATTCAACATGTCTTAAATCTAGTAATTTTTGATTATGTAAATCAGCTAAACGTCCTGGTGTCGCTACTAAGACATCTACTCCTTTTTTCAATGTTTCAACTTGCTTCCCTTGTTTAACTCCTCCAAAGATAACTGTTGATTTTATATTGACAAAAGGTCTCATATATTCAAAGGTTTCATTAATCTGTATTGCTAATTCTCTTGTTGGAGCAATAATTAATGCTTTTATTTTTCTAGGATATTTTTCTTCTTCTTTTCTTAAATATAATTTTTGTAAAATTGGTAATGCAAAAGCAATTGTCTTCCCTGTTCCTGTCTTTGCACATCCTAATAAGTCTTTTCCTTGTAACAATACAGGAATTGATTGTTCTTGTATTGGTGATGGTTCTTTATATTCTAACTGTTTTACTGCTTCAATTATTGGTTCTATTAATTCTAATTCATTAAATGTCATGTAATTCCTCTTTTCTTTATCTCTCATAGTATATCACATAAATAGAAAAAGTACTCTTTTTATTTTATCAGCTTATTTTCTTATATAAACATAAACAATATCATCCTTTTATGTCTTGTTAAACAGTATTTTAAAAGCAATCAATGATTGCTTTTAATCTTGAAATAATGCTCTTCCTATTCGAACCAATGTCGCACCCTCTTCTAGTGCTATTTGATAATCTTGAGACATTCCCATAGATAATTGATTTAAAGGATACTTCTTATACTTTAACTTTAATTGATCTAAGAGTTCTTTTGTTTGTTTAAAATATTGTCTTGTTTCATTAACTTCAATATTTGGTGCCATCATCATCAATCCATCTACAATGATAGTGGAACATTTACTTATATATGATAATACATCATCCATTTCATCTTGTTTAAATCCATGTTTACTCTCTTCATTTGCGATATTAACTTGTAAAAGGATATGAACTTCAATATTCCTCTTCTTTGCTTGTCTTTCAATTTCATCAATTAATGAATAACTATTTACTGAATGAATCAATTCTACTTTATCAATAATATATTTTACTTTATTAGATTGCAAAGTTCCAATAAAATGCCAACATCCTTTTCCTTTATATTTATCATACTTTTCTAAAAAGGCTTGGACTCTGTTTTCACCAAAACATCGACATCCACATTTTTCTAGTTCTATTATCGCTTTTTCATCTACATATTTTGTTGCTGCAACTAATGTTGCAGGTTTGATTTTATTTATAATTCTTTCTACTGCTTGCTGATTTGTTTTCATTGTTTCACCTTCTTTTATTAATTATACATGTTTTTGATTTTATTTCTATAATTTGGTGTTATAATCAATAAAAGTACACATAAATGTGCTATGATAAAAAAAATAATCGAGGTGAATGACATGGATAATTTATTAGAGAGATATCTTGCTGCTGTTTGTTCTTATTTTATTGGCGCTAGAAAAAAAAGAGTCTATCAAAGTTTAAAAAGTAATATAGAGTCATCTCTTGTCCACTATAATGGTATAGAAGAACTCTTAACAAGTTATGGTCATCCAAAAAGTGTGGCTTTAACATATGGCTATCGTCCCTTACTTCAACATATCTATAATCCCAAGATTGTTTCAATTATTGAAAGAATTGTTTTCTTTATATCGGGAACTTATTTATTTTTATCAACTCTATACTATTTACAACAATTAAACTGTTTACCTTTTCAAGCCACAATGCATGTTGCTTCTACTTTAGATACATCTACAATGGCAACATGGTTATTATCACATCCATTTCTAGTGATGTTTGGTATTGCGTTTCTTTCTGTACTACTAATGCTTCTATTAGATAAATATTTTCCTGTTGAACAAAATAAACCTTTAACATGGTCTTTAGAGAAGGTTCATAAACTACCTCATCCTTCTCAATATGCTCATCACAGTATTGAATCTTTATTAATGATTATATTTACAATATTCTTTTTCTTTTATACATTATTCTTTTCTAGTGATGTTATTATTCAAATTCAACATACTTCATACCAAATGATTCATTTAATGACTTTCTTCTTTCAACCTTTTATACTTATTATCTTTTTAGATTATTTTATTGATATGACAAAGAAGAAAAACACTAAGAAATATTTAAAGTATAGCAGTTTAATAAATTTATTTACATTAGTTGCTATTGTGACATTTATTATTAATTCAGGATATCTAAAGGATTATTTATTACCTTATATATCTGTTAATTATTCATTAGTTAACTGCTTTATCATAGGTGCATTATTTATGATTACTTTTATTTCATTATATAAGTTATTAAGAAATCTAAGATCATATCGTTGTTTATATAGAAAATAGCACATAGATTATTTACCTATGTGCTTTATTTAGATGATGTTTCCCTTGTTGATTTATTCTATCCCTACAACCTTTAGGTACTGCTTGTTGATTATATTGTCCTAGTATTTCATATAATTCTCTAATACTTAAGTCATTGAGGTTAGCTATTGTATAGTCTTGTGTATAGCTAAGAATATCTTCTATAATACGGTATTTCCCTGATGACATATGATGACTACCTGCATTTTTATAAGTTTCTTGGTTAACTTGAGAGCAGTGATATTGTTCTCTTGATAATTGTTTCCCTATATATTGATTAACCATGTTTTCTAACTTTGAAGATATGGTTTTATCTGGAGAATAAATACCAACTTCTAAGATACCTTCTTCTAAATACGTTGTATACTCTTGATTCTTTAATAACACTTGAATAGCTTCTTGAACATCTAATCCTTGAATCTCACTTTCTTGAACGATACTTTTTGCATCTTCGTTATAAGTATTCACTTTTATAACTTTATAATCACTATCCAATTCTATTTCTAAACTTGGATTGATATCTAAAGAAATATAAGCAATTGGTGATGGATCAATCATTGGTTGATTTTGAAATGTTAAGAATCCTATAATAAGACAACTCATTATCAAAACTATCGAAAGAGGAATATAATTCTTCTTTTTTTGTTTACTCATAATATACTTTAAAGTCTTATCTTTTATCTCTTGTGATGCTTTCATATTATCCAATTCTTCTAATCTGTTATTCAAAGTCATCACCCCCTAATTGTTCTTTTAAAAGACTACGTGCCCTTTTTAACCATGTATGAATAGTATTTTCTTTCCTATTTAAAATATCAGCAATTTCTTTTATTTTATATTCTTCATAATAGTATAAGTAAATAACATTCTTATAATTCTTTGGTAATTTCAATACAATATCATATAATTCAGTATGTTTATAAAATTCATTTTGTTGATAATAAGTTTCTAATTCATTATCTAGAACAACTTTTCTTCTAAACCATGTATTTAAAGAATCTTTACAACAATTTATAGTTACACGTATAAGCCATGCTTTTTCATGTTCTTCACTCATAAAAGAAGTAGTTTTTGCATACTTTAAAAAGACATTTTGAAAAATATCATCTACATCACTATCTTGTTTCATATGAACAAAACATATCTTTTTTACCATATCTGCATATTTATCAATA
>CAZWXH010000051.1:10357-12282 GCA_964637725.1 uncultured Coprobacillus sp.
AAAAAAAGATTTCTCTTTTCTATAAGAGAAACCTTATTAATTATCTTATTTTTGTTCCATTAGGTAAAGCATCAACAGAAACAAGCTCTAATACTTTTTTCTTTGAACCAGCTAAAATCATACCTTGTGATTCTACCCCTCTTAAGATTGCAGGTTTTAAGTTAGAAACAACAATAACTTTTCTACCAATCATATCCTCAGGTGAATAAAAATCAGCAATCCCACTCACAATTTGTCTAACTTCACTACCAATATTGATTTGAGAGATTAATAGTTTATCAGCATCAGGATGTTTTTTACAACTTTCTACTGTTCCTACAGTTAATTCAATCTTCGCAAAATCATCTATAGTAATTTGATTTTCATCTTCTTTTTCTTCTTGTTTTGGTTGTAAAACTTCAACTTTCTTTTCAATTTCTTTTGGATCTAGTCTTGCAAATAATTGAACTGGTTTATCTGTTACTTTTCCGCCAACTTTATATAATCCGAAAGTTGTTAAATCTTTCATTTCTCTTTGATCTGTATTTATTTGATCTAAGATTTTAGAAGATGTTGAGGGAAGATATGGTTCTAATGTAATAGCTGCAAATCTTATAGCTTCAATTAGATTATAAAGAACTGTTGCAAGTCTTTCTTTTTTATCTTCTTCTTTTGCGAGAGCCCAAGGCATTGTATCATCGATATATTTATTAGTTCGTCTTAATAATATAAAGATTTCATCTAATGCTTTTGATGCTTTAAAGTCATCCATTAAATTTTTAACTTTTTTAGGCATTGCAAGCGCAATATCTTTTAGTTCTTGATCTATAGGTTCATTTACTTCTGGATTAGAAACTATACCATCAAAGTATTTATTAGTCATTGCTATGGTTCTGTTAACTAAGTTTCCTAGAATATTTGCTAAATCTGAATTAATTCTTTCTACTAATAAATCCCAAGTAATACTTCCATCGTTATCATAAGGGATTTCATGTAAAACAAAGTATCTAACCGCATCTACACCAAAGATATTCGCTAAATCATCAGCATAAATAACATTCCCTTTAGACTTAGACATTTTGCTTTCACCTTGGAGTAACCAAGGATGTCCAAAGATTTGTTTAGGTAAAGGAATATCTAATGCCATTAACATAATAGGCCAATAGATTGTATGAAATCTGACAATATCTTTACCAATTAAATGTAGATCTGCAGGCCAATATTTCTTATATAAATCACCATGATTACCATCAACATCATAGCCTAAACCAGTAATATAGTTAGAAAGAGCATCTATCCATACGTAGACAACATGTTTAGGATCAAAGTCTACAGGAATAGACCAGCTAAATGATGTACGAGATACACATAAATCTTGTAATCCTGGTTTTAAGAAGTTATTCATCATTTCATTTTTTCTAGATACTGGTTGAATAAATTCTGGATGATCTTCTATATGTTGAATTAATCTATCGGCATATTTAGATAGTTTAAAGAAATAAGCTTCTTCTTTTGCATCATGTACTTCGCCACCACAGTCAGGACATTTCCCATCTACTAATTGAGACTCAGTGAAGAATGATTCACATGCTGTACAGTATTTTCCTTCATAATGACCTAAGTAGATATCTCCTTGATCATATAGTTTTTTAAATATCTTTTGAACTTGTAATTTATGATACTCATCTGTTGTTCTCATAAATTTATCATAAGTCGTATCCATTAAATCCCATATTTCCTTAACAACTGCTGCCTTTTCATCAACAAATTGTTTTGGAGGAACACCAGCTTCTTGTGCCTTTAATTCAATTTTTTGTCCATGTTCATCAGTTCCAGTTTGAAAATATACATTATATCCTGCTTGTCTTTTACTTCTCGCAATAGCATCCGCTAAGATAATCTCATAAGTATTACCAATATGAGGTTTCCCCGAAGTGTATGTAATT
>CAZWXH010000052.1:0-12208 GCA_964637725.1 uncultured Coprobacillus sp.
GTATGAAGTTCTTAATCGATAAGGGATATGTATTGTTCATATCCTTTTTCTTTCATTAATGATAAAGGAATAAATTTTAATGAAGCACTATTAATACAATAACGAAGGCCGCCTTTATCGATAGGTCCATCGGTAAAAACATGACCTAGATGACTTTCTCCAATATGACTTTTGACTTCAGTTCTTTCCATTCCATGAGATTGATCTCTTGATTCTTTAATAAATTGTCTATCAATTGGTTTCGTAAAACTAGGCCAACCACAACCTGATTCAAACTTATCACTTGATATAAATAAGGGTTCTCCAGTTGTAATATCTACATATATACCTTTATCAAAATGATTCCAATAATCATTTTCAAAAGGTGCTTCAGTACCACTTTGTTGTGTGACATAAAACTGTTGTTCATTTAAAATGTTTTTTAATTCATCTGGAGACTTTTTAGAATAAGTTTGCATTTTTGCATGTTTGGCTTGCTCAATTTTTGTTTTAGAAATATGACAATAACCAGAAGGATTCTTTTTTAAATAATCTTGATGATACTTTTCAGCTGGATAAAAATTGTGAAGCAACTTATTTTCTACAACAATCTTATCCTTATATTGTTTTTGTAGCTGAATTAATTCCTCTTTAATGATGTTATAATCATTATCATCATTATAATAGATTCCAGTTCGATATTGACTACCAATATCATGACCTTGACGATTCAACACAGTTGGATCAATGACTTGAAAATACATATTTAATATAAAAGCAAGTGAAGCGACTTGGGGATTATATTGGATATATAGTGTTTCTGCATAACCTGTATCGGTGTGACATACAAGTTCGTAGGTAGGATTTTCTATGTTTCCATTGGCATATCCTACCTGTGTAGAGGTAACACCTTCAATATTATCAAAATATGCTTGCATGCCCCAAAAGCATCCACCAGCAAGATAAATTTCTTTCATAAATAAAACCTCCTTTTGATTTCATTATATTTAAATAAGTCATTAATGCTAGTCATATGCTTTAAAAGATAAAAAGTATTCATTTATAAAATAAAAAGATAACTCATATAAAGACTATGAGTTACCTAATTTTCTTTTTATAACATCTTGATTAAGAGCGTAGAGTAAAGCAATCTCTTTAGAAATAATACCATCCTTATATAACTTTATTAAACTATCATCCATACTTATCATATTATCATTAGAACCAGAAGCAATAATACCATCAATCTGATGAATCTTGTTCTCTCTAATTAAGTTTTTAATAGCTGGAGTCGTATTCATAACCTCAAATACAGGAATTAATCTACCATCGAGGGTTGGGACAAGTTGTTGAGATATAACAGTTTCCAAAGTCATCGCAAGTTGCGTTGAAATTTGATGTTGTTGGTTTGCCGGAAAGACATCGATAATACGATCAATCGTTGTAGCAGCTCCTAAAGTATGCAAAGTAGAAATAATTGCATGTCCAGTTTCAGCCGCAGTTAAAGCTGTACTAATCGTTTCATAATCTCGCATTTCTCCTAGAAGAATAACATCCGGTGACTGTCTTAAAGCAGCTCGTAAACCACTTACATAGGTCTCACTATCTAAAGAAATCTCTCTTTGCGAAATAATACTTTTACGATGAGAGTGAAGATGTTCAATAGGATCTTCTAGAGTAATAATATGCTTAGCATATCTTTGATTAATATAATCAATCATACATGCTTGTGTTGTACTTTTTCCTGTACCTGCAGGTCCAGTGACTAAGATTAATCCTTTTTTAATATCAACCAATTTTATAATATCTTCAGAAATGTTTAAATCTTTAATATCAGGTAGATCAAAAGAAATAATACGTATAACAGCAGCGAGTGAACCACGTTGTTTATATGCACTCACACGAAAACGAGAAAGCGCAGGAATAGAGAATGAAAAATCATCATCTCCTGTTTTGTGTAGTTTACTTGAATCTCTTTGTGAAGCCAAATAATAGATTTCTTCAATAAGGGCAGCTGTATCTTTGGGTAATAGCTTATCTTCATTTAGAAGGACCAACTTTCCATAAACTTTTATAGTCACTGGTTGCCCAGCAACAATAAATATATCCGCAGCATCTTGTTCTAGAGCTTTTTGTAATATTTCATTGAGTAACATAATTTTCCTCCTATAGAATGTTTAAGCTATTATCAGCTTCCCATTTTTCACTTGCTTGAATATCCCATGTCTTTAATTGATAGAACTTATCACCAGGATAAACAACTTCAATTTCAACATATAGTTTTTGTTTGTTAATAACAATTTCATAAGATAAAATATTTTCATTAATCTTAATACCTAAATTTAAATCATTGATTTTAGTCATTAATTCAAAATATTGATTCTTAGATGAAGATTCTTGGAAATTCTTAAACAATTGATCATCAATCTTTTGAAGATAAGTTTCACCTTGATTACACAGTTTATAATAATCATTTTTATGAGTGATACTTTTTTGAGTCATATTCATATTAGATTTAGCACTCGATAAAGAAAGAACGGAAAAGGTAACTAAACATAATATAACAAACATAGTCAAAAAAGAAATGATTCCAATATTCATTGTTATTTTTCTCTCTTTTTTCATTATATCACATCCTTATCTAATATTCTTTGTTTATAATGCATACTTTTTAAAGAATATAGCTCTTTATTCTCATAAAGAATAGAAATAGATAATGTGTTATTGTTATCTTTTAGTACAGCTTTATATGTATATGAAGAAGCCGAACATAAATTCAAGTCTTCATCAAAATATATGAAACCATGATCATCAACATGATAATATTGATCAAGTTGATCACTCTTATATACCTCAGCAATATTAGCAGCAAGTATAGCAGCATTTGCATGTTTTAAACTTTCTGTATTCATATCACGAGCTTTCATAAAAACTTGGATACATACTGCACTAGATAATGAAAAGAAAAGAATGGCAATAATCAATTCCATAAGAAAGAGGCTGGATTTATCATTTTTTTTAATCATAATAAACCTCCTTTTCTTAATGATATATAACTTTGATGTGTTTTACCATGAATAGAAAGAGATACTGATAATAAAGAATCTTTTACTTGAAACGATAAAGCCTCAACTTCCATAAGTATAGAACCATTATCTTTATCAAAAGATTCTTCATCATTAATGAGTAATTCCATAACTTGATGATTATCATTATAAATATAAGTCGTATAAGATTGCTTATTTATCACTTCATGAATACATAAAACATTTAAACCCTCAATATCTTTGATTTCAATATTTCCCCCAATATCACTTTGGTGAACTTTTTGTGAAATATAATCAAGAGTCACATGATTATTAAAATTAATATCCATTGTATCTACAGTTGAAGAATAAACACGACTTCCAATATAAACAACTGCTAAAGTACTCAATGCAAAAACACAAAACAAGGTCAATACAAAGAGAATATCAACAGTATGTTGTTTTCTATTTAATGTCTTCATAGTGACCTCCTTTTTATTTTTCTATAACTTTAACTGAAGGCATAATATTACTTGCTATAATATCATAATCAATATCAAAATCATCTTGACTGTAGAATACATGATATTCATTAACAAGATAATCTAGACTTTCAGGATATCGCCCTTCAATAGCATAACATTCAATAATACCTCTATGTAGTGCTTGTTCTAAACTCTTTTTTTGATTATCTACAGCACTTTGATTAGTAGAATAAAATCCAAAACAAACAATAACAAATACAAATAAGAACGAAAGAATATGATAGAAGTACTGACGTAGCCACTTCATACTACAGACTCGACATAATACCAATAAGTGGCATCATGATACTTAAGAGAATAAGTCCCACCATAATAGATAAAATAGCTACTAAAGTTGGTTCGATAATACTAATTATATGTGTCATTCTTTCGTTTGTTTCATCATCATATCGAGAAGAAATATCTAGGAGTATGTTATCAATACCACCAGTCTTATATCCGATTTTAATTAATCTTGCATACATACCTGTTAAAACTTGAGCATCGCATAAACTTGTTGCAATATCCTTCGTCACAGATAGCTCTTGAACTTTTTCAATGCGCTTATTTAATTCCTTATGCTTAACGAGACGTTTAGCCATAGTGATACTTTCATTTATATCAAGTCCACTACTCAAAGCAATGGATAAACCACTAGTAAATTGTGATAAAGCCATCTTTAAAGAAATTTGACGAGTCATCGAAAAACGAGTCATAAAATCATAAAACTTTTGTTTACCTATTTGACTTCTCGTAAAGAAGAAATAGAGAATTAATGCAACGATGACGATTCCAATAAAAACATAAGAATAAGTAGAAAGAGCCTTTCCAATGTTTAATACAACTTTAGAAAAGCCTGTAAGAGAACTACCCAGTTGTTCAAAAACTCGATTGAAGATAGGAAGAACTTGTGTAATTAATACCAAAACAACAAGTAACATCATCATAATCATAATAAATGGATATGAAACAGCATTCTTAATATTTTCACTATTCTCATGTAATCTTTCATAATGAATACCTAAAGTGTTTAAAACTTCTTCTAAACGTCCTGACTTTTCTCCAATGAGAATCATATCCAGAAAATACTCTGGAAAAGATTGGCTAGTAATAAGTGCATTATAAAATGATTGACCTTCTCCTAATGCTTCTTTTATAGGAGATAATTGGAGTAAGACTTCTTTGTTTTCACTATCATCACACATTAAGGAAATCCCTTCATAAGAAGAAATACCAGCATGAAGAATCATTGTCATTTGATGACAAAATGAAGCAATCTCATTATGAGAAAATTGTTTGTTTTTTTTCATGTTTTCACATCCTTTAATAAATATATTTGACTGAGTAATTATTTTTATTAGAGATAAAATCTTTAATTGTATCACTGTTATTATTCTCTGAGGCAAACGTTGGATCCATCATAGACCAGTTTTTTCCATCAAATTTAATAAAATCATCAATCCAACCAATATCTTTAATATAAACACCAACCCATGCATGATAAATACTTTCTTTTGGAGTTTTGGCATATCCAATTAATAAACGCGTTGGAATATTTTGAGTTCTTAGCATTGTTGCCATTAAAGATGCATAATCAAAACAGATTCCTTTTTTAGATTCAAGCGTTGTATCAATAACAGGAAGATAACCATTCAGCTTTCCATCTTTAACTGCTTGGGCTTTATCATCATCATAGGAGATATTGCTTATTACATAGTCATAGACTTGAGCAACAACATCTAAATCAGTATCAGCCCCCTTAGCAATCTTTTCACCCATGCTAATGGCTTTTGTATCTTTATTATAATTCACAAATTGATTAGGATATAAGAATGTCGTATATTCATTTTTTAGCTTAATCTCATAATTCTCTTTATATAAAAGACTGTACTTATCATCAATTATATTTTCCCAAGCAGTGAAAGTATAAGTCCCATCTCCGCCTGTTAGCGGATAGATATTATAATCATTTAAAACATCATATTTATAAAGCATATCCTCATTAGGATTTTTTATTTGGACTTTGACTTTAGGATTATTGCCAGTATATTTAACCATCACATAACCATCACTTGAATGTGATAAATCAAAAATGACTTTATTATTTCCAATTGTTTTTTGATTATCAGCTACTGGTGTTAAAACAGCAGGAGTATTATCTCTTGTTCCTTGTTTGGCGGGTTTCTTTTCTGTTGAACAACCAGTAATAAGAAGTGAAAAGAAAGTGAGACATATGAAAAAGAAGCGAATGTTAAATCTCACGTGTGTCACTTCCTTTCTAGTTATTTATATTATACAAGATACATGTATAAAATACAATCAACAGTGTATTATCACAGAAAAACACAGCCTAACTTGTATTTGTTAGTACATGTGACTATTGTGTGACCTTGCCATGATAAAATGTCAGTAATGATAAGGAGGATTATGTTTATGAAAAAGAAATTAATTATGGCTATAAGTGCATTTGTGCTTATATTGACAATAGCGGTTGGAGGAACATATGCGGCTTTCCAAGCTGATAGTGAGGAGGCAACAACACGCCTTTCTACAACTTCTTTAGACATTTCTGTTGAAGGTGACACTTCACAGGTGAAATTTGATCACCTTGTTCCTGGTCAAACAATAAAGAAGGAACTTACAGTTAACAATGTAAAAGATACTCCTTTATATACAAGAGTTATGATACAAAAATATTGGTTGGATGATAAAGGAAATAAAGATTATAATGAAGATTCATCAATGATTAAACTTCATTATAATACCAATCAATGGTATCAAGAACATATTGATGTAAATGATGAAGAGATCACTCTTTACTATAGAAATGTATTAAATGCAAAACAAACAACAGAGAACTTTTTAGAAGGTATTGTTATTTCTGATCAATATGGAAATATCGATCAAGGCAAAAAGTTTGCGTTAGATATTCGCGTAGAAGCAGTTCAATCATTTAATGGTCAAGATGCTATGATGGCACAATGGGGAGTGTTAGCTACTCTTAATGATCAAGGTCAAATCACAGGAATAGAAAGATAGGAGGAGAGTTCAATGAAAAAATATATATCGAGTTTATTAATTATTGTAGCTTTGTTGTTGAATGTAACTTCTCTATCTGCTTTAGAAAACCCTTCAGTGACTTTTGATGGAACATCATCATTAAAATATAACAGTCAAGCTCATGACTTTTCACAAGTGTTTAGTGGGATGGTTCCTTCCGAAGCAAGAACACTAGAAATTGATTTGATAAATGATACGAATCAAACAGTAGACTTCTTTATGTCAACAAAAGTATTAGAGGCCTTTGAAGATGCAGTGAAAGCAACGCAAGGAGCTTATAGTGTATCGCTTAGTTTATTACAAGATGGAAGAACATTGATTATATATGGAGAAGATGAAGGAGCATTAATTGGAGCAAATGAAAATGGTTTATATGACTTAAATGGTGCTTTAAATGATAAATACATGATTGCAAACATTGATGGTAATAAACAAGCAAAGATTTTATTAACAATTCAATTAGACGGTATGTCATTAAGAAATGAATATCAAGGATTACAAGGAGCATTACAATTTGATTTTACTGCTCAATATCCAGAAGTTAAAACTAAACAAGTTGTGAATACAACAGTTATTAATAAATATGTTGATAGTGTAAAAACAGGAGATCCTACATCAATTGGAATATTAGTAGGAGTCATTGTTATAGCTGCTATTGGTATAACATTAACAGTTAAAAAAGGAGGTAAGAAACATGAAAAATAAAATAATGAAACTTATTTTATCAGCAGTGTTATCAATGACCTTCATGATGGGATTTACACATAATGTGAATGCATTAAAAATGTATCAGATTACTTATTCTCCAGGGTTAATTGGTAGTTTTAGTGAAGAGTTATTAAAAGAATATCAAAAGGAATATGGAAAAGAGAAAGTTGCTTTGTCAAAGGCAACTGGAAATATTACGATTCAAGTAGCAGCAACAAAGACAATGCCTAATGCTCCTACAGCCAAAGATATTCAATATAAAGAACAAACAAACAATAATAAGTACTTTGTATTAACAAGTGGGTGGCAACCTGCTGCCACTACAGTTACAGAAAATGAAACATATGTGGTTCAATATGGTGTTCTTAACCAAGGTGTAGAATATTCAATTCGTTATGTTGATCAAACAACTTTACAAGACGTTGCTTCACCAGTTATAGGAAAAGCAAATGCTAATGAAGTTATCAGTGCTTATGCTAAAAATGTTAACAACTATATATTTAATACACAAAGCAAATCAATTGAATTGACAGAAGATCCATTAAAAAATATTATAACTTTCTATTATACTGCAACTGAACAAGAAGAAGTTATAGATCAAATAGAAGAAAATATTATTACAAGAGATAGAGTTGAAGTATTACCAGGGAATGATCAAGAAAACAATGCAAATACAATAATCCCTGATAATCAAACACCTCTTGGTGGAGAAACAGAACAAACACCGGATACTCCAACAACTGATATTGAAGAAAATGAGACACCATTAGCGAAAGCAGATGATTTAACTCAGAATAATGAAAAGTTATATTATGCAATGGGTGGAACTCTATTAGCGGTTCTAGCAGTCATTATTATTGTTACTGCAAAGAAAAAGAAGAAAGCATAGGAGGGATGAGTAATGAAGAATAAATTAAAGAAATCGATTATTTGTTTACTGACTGTTATTATGGTGTCAGTAACAACATTACCTATTCAAGCAATCAGCTCTAAAACTAGTAAGAAAAGTTCTGAAGTGACTTATGAGTATAAATGGACTAGCAAAACAACAGATTTGAAATATAACGATAAAAATAAATATATAATGGAAGTCACAATTACAATCCCGGAAAATGCTTCAGATACGGTTAAAATCAATTTTAATGACATTCATGATAAATATCTATTGCTTAGAAAAGAAAATGGAATGACAAGCAGCAAAAGTTCTATGCCCGGTGACTCTTATCCTATAGAGATTAAAATTATAAATAATTCTGGTCAAAAATATTCTTATAAAAATAATTCGTTAGTAATAGAACCAATGAGTAGTGATTATGGCCTGATTAGCAAAAATGATGCAACAGTTGCTTTGCTTGATCAAAATAATGACGATAATATATCAATTAATGAATTAGTTGAATTATATACAGTTTTAGAAAAAAAAGGTTATAAAAACGATGGGATGGCCTTTGAACGATACCTTGTGAATTTTACAAATGAAGTATATGATATCAATGTAAAAAACATGGGGGAATTAGTTAATAAATATCCGTACTATGCGGCGAATGTTTTAGGCGGTAATAGTAATGATTTAAGTAAACCTGTTACTGATATTCTCGAATATAGATTATCTTCGGGTGAATTTGAGGAGTTTTGCGATAAATATGATTGGTTTGAAGAGTATGCAAAAAAGAGTTCAAAACCAGTGACTGAAAAAGGAATAGAAAAGTTTAAATATAGCGTTATATATCCAGAACATAATTTAGGTAAACTTTCCTCAGTTCTTTTTTATCAAAATTATCTAAGCATTGGATATGGAAAAGGTATTAATAAAGTAGATTTAGAAACGAGTGTAGCAGCAAAACTAATTACAGCTAATTCAGAAATGTTAAACTATAGGGTTAATGATTATGTTATAAAGAATAATTCCTATTTTGAAATGAATGATTTTTTAACACAAACAACACAACCAGATGCCTGGGTAGATAATGTGTGTACATTTAATTATACGATTGCTTTATCGTCAAAGATAGGTAATGCGTATGTAGGGTATGTATTATCATACAACAATACAATAGAGCTTGAAAAAGTGATTACACATGGTGATGTCACAGTAGATAAGACACTAGATTTAAGTGGATATAAATACAATGATAGTCCTTCATTCATCTTTAAATTAACTGACGTTAATGGAAAAGAATATTTCAAAGTTATGTCATTTAAAGAAGGACAAACTTATCAATCAATAGTGTTTGAAAACATTCCTTTAGGAAGTTATACAGTAGAGGAGTTAGACTCTATTCGCTATGAAGTTATAGGTGAGAGTACTGATAATGGTGTGTTAACATCAACTAACAATTCTCAAATAGTTTTCTTTAAAAACAAAAAAGAAAAGAATAATGATTTCTCAGATACAAATGTAGTGGTTAATTCATTTCAAAAGACTGACAATGGTATAGAAATTAGTCAGGATTATATGGAAACACAGAGATAGGAGGAGAAGATAATGAATAAAAAACTAATCAAGAATTTAAGTCTTATTGTTATTGCTGTTATAGCTGTCTTCTCTGTTGCAAAAATAGGGACATCCTTGGCATATTTCTTTGCAGACAAAAACCATGAATCAACTTATCAATTGGCAGTCATTGATTCTAAAATTGATGAGGAATTTAAACAAGAATCTGTTGGAAGATTTCTTAAGAATCCAAAGATTCAAAACATTGGAAAAGATGATTGTATTATAAGAGTTAGAATTGAAGTAACGCCATCTCAACAAGAAGTTTTACTAGAAGGTTTAGAAGGTAATGAAAAGTGGATTTTTAATCAAGAAGATGGATATTATTATTATCAGGGTGTCGTTGCACCTAATGAAAAAACAACAGAGCTCTTTCATCATGTCGTTATACAGGATGTAGAAAATATGGAAAACTTTGATATAATTGTTTATAATGAAGCAATTCAAACTGTTGCTTATGATGATAATAAAGAAATGTCTTCATTAGATGAAAATGGAACTTATAACCAAGAGAATGCGTTAAAGTTATGGAAATATTATAGATAAGGATATCACAAATGATATCCTTTTTTGACTAGAGGTGAGAGAATGAAAGAAATATGTAAATTATACAAGAATATTTTTTCTATAATCTTAATAATAATCATTATTCTGTTTATTCCAATTACTGTTGGGTATTCACCTTATTCTATTGAAACGGGGAGTATGGAACCTAATATTTCTAAAGGATCACTTATATATATTATTGATGTTCAAGAGGTAGCTTTAAAGATAAATGATATTATAACCTTTAAAAAAGGAAGTCAAATAGTGACTCATCGGATTGTAGGAATTGATTCTATTCATCATGAGTTTACAACCAAGGGAGATGCTATTAAGTATAATGATACTGATAAGGTCTCTATACAAAATATGAAAGGAAAGGTGGAATATTCGATTCCTTTAATAGGATATTTAGTTATGTTTTTCCAATCAATAGAAGGAATGATTTTAGGAAGTGTATTAGTAATGTTTTATATCTATTCATTATATATAAGCGGAAAGTATGAGGGAAGACAATGAAGAGAATCAGAGTAATTAATATATGCGCAAATTTATTATTTGTTTTATTAATGATTATTGTCGTTCCTTTATCAATCCCTCGCTTCTTTGGTTATGAAATTTATCATGTTTTAACTGATAGTATGGAGCCTAGTATTTCAACTGGTTCAATAATTTATGTGCAACCTGTTGATTTCAATCAATTAAAAGTAGGCGATGTTATCAGTTATAATGCTAAGCATAAAAGCGTTGTTACTCATAGGATAGTCGATATCAAGAATTCATCAATAACAACAAAAGGAGATCATAATCAAGAAGTTGATATGCAACAAGTGAAAGAGATGCAAGTGAATGGAAAAGTTATATATTCTATTCCTCTACTTGGATATATATCGAGCTTATTTAATAAAAGTAGTACTGTTTTTATACAGTTTGTTTTATTATTTGTTATAATAATAATGTGGACATACTGTTATAAAAAAGGAAAGGAATGATATGAAGTGGAAAAAGAGATAATAAAAGTGACAATGTTTAATGCATTTACTATTCAATATAAGGATAAAAGTATTAATGGTGATGAGATTAATTCTGAGAAACTTGTGAAATTACTCAGTTATTTTTTGTATCAAAATAATAGAATCGTTCCATCTAGTGAGTTAATAGATGTGATATGGGGCTATGAGGAAATTGATAATCCAATCGGGGCTTTAAAGAACTTGGTGTATCGTTTAAGATTAATTCTTAAGAAAACTTTAGGAGTAGAAGATTTAATTAAAACAGGTAAATTTGCTTATTTTGTGAATGATAAATATACATTAGATGTTGATGCTCTTGTTTTTAAACAATGTAATCAAGAGTTAAATAATGGTAATTATGAGAATGCATTATATGAAAAAATGTTTAAATTATATATCGGACGTTTTTTATCAGAGGTAGAGGAAGATCATTTGGCATTATCTAAAAGTGCTTATTTTCATTCTATTTATATCTCTCGAGTGATCGAATATTCACGTGTTTTAGAACAAGATAAACGCTATGGAGATATGGAAGCATTATCTAGAAAAGCTATTTCTATTGATGAATTTGATGAAAGTCTTTATGTTGTTTTAATCAAAGCTCTTTATTATCAAGGAAGTTATCAATTGGCATTAGATACTTATAAAGAGACAACGGATTTATTATATCGAACATTAGGAACTAATCCATCAGAAGAGATGAGAAGCGTTTATGAGATGATAAAAAAAGAAAGACATATGAGCAATGTCATTAAGTTAAGATGACCATATAAAAACCAGAAGGTATACTAAATAGGTATTATCTCCTGGTTTTTAATTTATGGAAGCTAAAAAAGTGTAGTATTGATACTACAATCTCTA
>CAZWXH010000053.1:0-12157 GCA_964637725.1 uncultured Coprobacillus sp.
TTTTATTTTTGAGTGATTTGATTGTCCTTGCTTTTTCATTCATAATACGAATTCTGACTTTATCAACTTGCCTGTTTAATTCTTGGATAACATGAAAGTGATCGATACAACAGCGACATTTAGGAAACATGATTTTGCATACAATTCGATATGTTTCCCACATATCAAAGGAACAGAGTTGAACTTTATCTCTTTCTTCTTTAGGAATAAGTGATAAGTAATTAATCAGTTCATCTTTGTGTCTTGAAGGTAAGACGTCTACAATATTTTGAGATGTATAATCTAATAATACACAAACATATTTACTGTTATATGATTTGAACCCATAAACCTCATCAATACATAAGTACTTGGGTAAAGGGCGTCTAGCTATATGAACATGTTTATCAAACAGTGATGTCGCTGAAGTTGGTGAAACGTGATAACGTTTAGCGACTTCAGTAAATGTCGTTCTTGGGTTTTTAAGATCAGTTAGGATATTATATACAGTCGCTAACGAGATTTTCATATGATCCATTGTAAATGGGTTGTGTTCATAAAAAGTTTTATGACAGTGTCGACATATCAACCTTCTGGCACGATAGTCGATAAAGCAAGGTGTTCTGTTAAGAATAGAATGGGTAATTCTCTTATTGTAGTAATCTTTGACTTGAGAGGTGGTATGACCACATATAGGACAAATATGAGGGATACACTCTAACTTAACAGATATATGCATACCATCTTTAAGGTGTGTAATTGACATATCTTCAATATTTTTATCTTCTAGATTAAATAATTTAAGAACGTCATTGGGATTTAAAGGCGTAGTTGTATTGTGGTCATTCATTAAAAACCACCACCTTTGAAATAAAATCAATCATTTCTAGTAATTTCATACTCATTTCCTCCTGTTATTGTTTTTATAACATATATATAAACTATAACGAGGTTAAAATATATAAATGTTATGTGGAAATGAACAGGCAAGGGAAATTTCTTGAATGAGATAAACAAAAATGAGTATAGGAAAAACAAATATCTTTATATTTTTTATAGAGATAGAAAACATGCGAAGAGAGAAGACTGTTATCATGAAGACTTAAGAAGATATCATCAAAAGATAAAAGAGAATAAGGAATCATATCTTCAATAAGAATGGCATGAGTTATATGACAATGATGACAGATAATTCTAGTAATGGTTAATTTAATCATACGATTAAAAAAATCAACATGACGAGAATAAGAAGCATGAAAAGACCAATCATGACAATGACATTGAGTACATTCAATAGAAGAAAGATTGATAGAATGAATAATATTATTATAAATATGTTGATTATACTTGATTTTTGAGTGAGAATTTATTATTATCATAGTGTTCAATAGGACAGGATAGAAATCAAACTTTTGTCGGAGAGATTTCTATCTTTTTTTCTTTCTATAGGATTTGTATAAATCATAACATAAAAAGACCCCAAAGTAATGAAAAGGGGGTCAGTAAATATAAAACAATAAAACACGAACTATTTTGTAGCGAAACAAAAACCCGAACTAATTTAGTTTATCGTTTTTTTATGCCAATTGAAATACAAGCAGGTCTTTATCACTATCAACTAGGTTTATTAAAAAGAGAACATAATCTTTATTGTCTTGTTGATTTAACAACTGGTGAATGGTATGAGAAGATGACAATTTATTATATTCAAAAGTTATTAAATCAATGGAATCAAATGAGAGAAGAAATATCTCACTCTGCAATGAGAATTTGTTGAAAAAGTTTGATATGCATGGTAGAATAACAATTGTTATTTACCCTCGTAGCTCAGTGGAAGAGCAGTACCCTCCTAAGGTATGTTTGCGTAGGTTCGACTCCTATCGGGGGTGCCAAAAAAACACAGCACCAATCTTTTAAGGTTGGTATTTTTTTGTATATAATAAAATTTATTTAAAATTTAAGGATTTTTTAATAATTGATACTTTATACTAGGTTTATCAATTTATAAAGGAGAACCAAATATGTTATTACAAATACTCAAAAAAGATATGTTAAAAAGAAAAGGTGTTAATATCATTCTCTTTTTATTTATCACTCTTTCAACTATCTTTCTTGCAAGTAGTATTAATAATATTATGATTGTAGGATCAGCAGTAGAATACTATATGGATTATGCCAATGTTCCTGATAGTAATATTGTTATGAATTCAGATAAAGATATAAAAAAGATAAATCAATGGTTAGATAAGCAGAAAGATTTAGGAGTGATTAAAACATATGATTATAATCAACTCGTTGAAATTTCTGATAAGTCAGTAATGATTAATAAAGATGGTAAAAGTGAAGAATTAAACAATAGAGGAACAAGTCTTTTCTTACAGACTCAAGATGTAGACTATTGTAAAGTTTTTGATTTAGATGGTAAGGAAATTAAGATCAAAGATGGTGAAATTGCGATTGCAGTTTCTTTAATGAACTATGCTGATTTGAAAATAGGTGATACCTTAACAGTTCATGATAAAGGCATTACAAAAGAATTAATAATTAAAGAAGCTGTTAAAGATGCTGCTTTTGGAAATGAAATGGTAGGAATGAGTCGTTTTATAATTAGTGAAAATGACTTCTATGATTTTTCAAAAGAATCAACAAAACTAGGACTTTATTACGTTGAGACAACTGATATTGGGAGTTTCCATAAGGAATTAAGTAATCAAGGATTTACGGGTGTTATGAATACGATTTCCATAGATACTTATAAGATGGTTTATTCTTTTGATATGATTATTGCGGGGTTACTTATTCTAATTGGGATATGTCTCATATTGATTGCTTTACTTGTTTTAAGATTTACACTTGTCTTTTCATTAGAAGAACAATATCAAGAAATAGGAATATTAAAGGCTATTGGTTTACGCGATTTTGTGATTAAGAAATTATATCTTATAAAGTATCTTGCAATCGTCACAGTCGGGGCAATACTGGGAGCTATTATTAGCGTACCCGTTAGTCAAATGATGATTGATGGTGTTAATCAAAATATGATTATGGCAAGTACTGATCTCAACTTTTTTGTTAATATTCTTTGTGCTGGATTTATTATAGTTTTAGTATTACTATTCTGCTATTTATGTACAAGAAAATTAAATAAAGTTTCTGCTATTACTGCTATTCGTGGTGGTTATACAGGTGAAAGGTTTCATGATAGAAGAGGAATTCATTTATCTAAAACATCTCGTTTATCAGTTCCTTTCTATTTAGGGTTAAATGATATAATGAGTCATTTGACACGTTATGTTGTTTTGATAATTACTTTTTGTATAAGCTTTATATTAATTACAATTCCACTCAATACAATCAACACAATGCAAAGTGATGAAATGATTTTAAAATTTTATCTCAATCCAGAAAGTTCGGTTTTTGTTAGAAAAATAGAACAAAATGATAATGTTATGTATCGTAATTCAAAAGATTTATTGAATGGTATTCATCGCGTAGAAAAAGAAATGAAAGATAAAGGTTATGACGCTAAATTAACAGCTTTGCCAATATATTTTATTAATTATAATACAAAGGATAATCCATCAAAGTTCAATATTATGTCTCTACAATTAATTGGACAACAAGATAATTTTGTTAAGTATGAAGAAGGAGAAGCTCCTCTATTAGAAAATGAAGTTGCTTTTTCAAGAACGATTATGAAAGAAAATAATTGGGCAATAGGTGATTATGTGAAGGCAACAATTGATGGGAAACAAAAAAACCTTATCATATCTGGGATATATTCTGACTACATGCAAATGGGAAAAAGTGCTCGTTTGAGTCCGAAAATAGATAGTGGTCAAGAAGTGATGTTTGATTATTGGACAATTATGGTGAAAATGACAACTGAAGATACACAAGAGGAAGTTGCAAAAACAATGCAAAAGGAATTTCCAGACTATGAATGGAAAACAGCTCAAGAATTGGTTGATCAAAATGTTGGGGGAATACAGGAGTCATTAAATCAGATGTTAATACCAATGACTGGAATGCTTTGTGGGGTTATTATGCTCATCACACTTTTAATGGAGAAATTATTTATTACTCGTGAAAAGGGTGAAATTGCGATGATGAAAAGCATTGGTTTTACTTATCAAACAATCAGAAATTGGCAGCTTATAAGAATGATTCTTGTTGTCGTTGCTTCAATGATTATTTCTATTCCTTTATCATTATTAAGTAACTACTTTGTACTGAGACCAGTCTTTGCGATTATGGGGGCTGATGTAGCTATTCAAGTTAATCCTTTACAAGCTTATTTGATTTATCCAGGGATATTATTAATAGGAATTATCTTAGCGACAGCATTGGCTGTTCGTGGTATTAAAAAAATAAATATTAAAGAAATGAATAATTTAGAATAGGAGAAAAATCATGGATAGTTTAAGAGTATCAAATTAATGTAAAACATATATTGTCAATAAGCGTCAGAATAATGTCTTAAGAAATATTAACCTTGAAATAAAAGCAGGTGAAATGGTAGGAATTATGGGACCATCTGGTTCAGGTAAAACAACTTTATTATATACAGTCAGTGGTATGGATGAAGTGACGGCTGGTAAAATTGATTTCTTTGGAAAAGAATTAACAGAATTGAAAGTTAATGATATGAGTGATTTGCGTTTGCAAGAGATGGGGTTTGTATTTCAACAAATGTATATGCTGAAAAACTTATCAGTTTATGATAATATTATATTACCAGCTTATCAAGTTGCTAAAAATCATAGTGATAAATTAGTAGTTAAAGATCGTGCTAAGGTTTTAATGCAAAAATTAGGTATCAATGATGTTTCTGATAATGCAGTGACCGAAGTTTCTGGTGGACAATTACAACGTGCGTGTATTTGTAGAAGTTTAATTAATCAACCAAAGATAATCTTTGCGGATGAACCTACTGGTGCTTTAAATAAGCAGAACTCGATTGAAGTGATGCAAGAGTTAACGCGTATTAATGAAGAAGGAACAAGTATTATGTTAGTCACTCATGATATGAAAGTTGCTAGTAAATGTGAACGTGTTCTCTATATTGAGGATGGTCAAATTCGTGATGAATTCCATCTTGGTAAATGTAAAATTGTGGACGATCTAAGTGTTAGAGAAAGAAAGTTAAATGAGTGGTTAATTAAAATGGGGTGGTAGAATATGAAAGAGGTATTACTTGTAGAAGATAATGATGAACTTGCATTACTGATTCAAGCCTTTCTAAAAAAGGAAGGCTTCTCGTGTTACCACACTGCTAATGCAGAAGATGCTATAAAGTGGCTTGAAGATGAGAATCCAGCAGTTATTCTTTTAGATATTATGTTACCTGGAATTGATGGCTTTGCTTTTTGTCAGTATGTGAGAAAGACTAGTCAAGTACCAATCCTTATTATGAGTGCTAAATCAGATAAGTCAGATAAACTGATGGGATTTGAGTTAGGTGCTGATGATTATATGGAGAAGCCTGTTGATCCTGATATTCTTTGTGCTAAAGTGAAGGCTATGACTTATCGTCAAAAGGGAAAAGAGGAAGTTATTCGTTCTGGTGATATTCTTTTTGATATAAATTCTCATAAAGTTTATCTTAAGGATAAGGAATTAGAATTGAATGTTAAAGAGTATGAATTATTGTTATTGTTTGTTAAAAATACTGGCAAATCGTTACATAAGGATTATTTGTTTAATCAAATTTGGGGAATGGATAGTATGAGTGAGAATCAAACTTTAACAGTTCATATTAAAATGTTACGTACAAAGATTGAAGATGACTCACGCAATCCTAAACGTATTCAGACAGTATGGGGAGTTGGATACCGATATGAAGAAATATAACAGAGTTATTATATTATCAATTACTATCTATGTTGTCTTGGCATTTCTATCTGGAAATGCCATTTTGAGCGTTGAGGATAAATATAATCAATCATATCGCATAGAAAGTAATAGAATTATGAATAAACTTAGCGACAAAGAATCTTTAGATAATATTAATTTAAGGGAATATGATTACATTTCAGATATGCAATTTTTAGATATTATAGAGCAAGATAAAAATATGATTGAATTATTTTTTTCAGAAAGCAATAATGAAAGTTATCATATGGTTCCTTTTTATAAAGATAATCAATTATTAGGCTATATCAAATTTGTTTATAGCTTACCTAATTTAAATTTAAAATATATATTCTATATCTTACAACTCAGTCTTTTTGTCCTTGAGATATTTGTTCTCATTATTTTATTCTATATGAAAAAAAACATTGTAAAACCATTTCAACGTTTACAAGAGTTACCTATTCAATTAGCAAGAGGACATTTTAAAGGAAGTGTGAAAGAAGAGAAAAGTCAATACTTAGGACGTTTTATGTGGGGAATGGGACAATTAAAAGATACATTAGATATTTCTAAAACAAGACAATTAGAATTAGTTAAAGAAAAAAAGAAAATGTTACTTTCATTGTCACATGATATTAAAACGCCACTTAACATAATTAAATTATATGGAAAAGCTTTAGAAGAAAATGTTTATGAAGATGAAAAATCAAAACAACATGCGATTCATCAAATTGGTCAAAAAACGATAGAGATTGAAAAGTATGTTGAAGAAATTATGAAATCAACACGTGATGATGTCATAGATATACAAATTAATAATACTGATTTTTATCTTCAAGATTTAATTGATAAAGTCCTTTCTATATATCAAGAACAATGTTCGCTTAGACAAATAGAACTCATTGTAAGTCCATTTGAAAACAAACTTTTAAAAGGAGATATTGAACGTAGCCAAGAAGTTTTTGAGAATATCTTTGAAAATATTTTTAAATATGGTGATGGAAGAAAAATAGAAATCACTTTTTCTGAAGAGGATTATTGTCAACTAATTCGGATATATAATACTGGAGTAACTGTTTCTGACAATGAATTTAATCATATTTTTGATAGTTTCTTTAGAGGAAGTAATAGTGATGGACAACTTGGGCATGGGTTAGGATTATATATATGTCGAGAAATTATGACTAAAATGGATGGTGCTATTTTTGCAGAAAAAGATAAAAATGGTATGTGTTTTGTGTTGGTATTTAGATAATTTGAATTTGCAAATTGACATTTATAAAAACATAGACTAAACTATATATGTAGTATACTACATATATTATAGGAGGTAGAAGTATGGGTTTGATCAAGTTATCTTTAAGATCATTAAAGACTGACATTATAAGAAGTTTATTTTACTTTGCCTCTTTTGTTTTAACAACATACTTTATATTTTCCTTTTTTAACCTGACTTTAAACCCAATAACAGGAATACAGTTAGGAAAAGATGATAATACATTTGTGACTATGATTGCGATATTGGTTATTAGTGTTGCAATGTTTTGTGTGTTTTTAGCTAATAATTTTTATGTAGGTCATAAAAACCAAGAATTGTCTGTAATCTTAATGTCAGGTGCTTCCGTTTATCGATTAGGGTTCTTCTTGCTTATCCAAAGTTTTCTAATTATGATTATTTCTATTCCTCTAGGCTTAGTGTTTGCATATTGTTCAATACCATTTATTAATATAATATTCCAAAATATATTTTCTAATAATTTAGAGTTTTATTTTTCTTGGCAAGCGATTACTATCACAATGGTTATTGTGCTATTCGAAGTTGTATGGTGTACTATATTGAACTTTGGCTATTGTTATAGAAATAGTGTTTTTTCAGTTCTTCAAGATAAGACAAGAATTGAAACGTATGGCTTTTCATTTAAAAAGATGAATGAAAAGATTTCTATTCTTCTATATTTACTACCTCTTTTAGGTATTATTTTCAATGATGATTATGGCATGTATCTTTCATTTTCACTTTTTGCAGTACTAGGAGTTCCAGGCTTATTAAAGAAGATAATTCCCCGTATACTGAGTTACTTTATGCATAGAGGAAGTGCTAATGATATGATTGCATTTTCATTTGTTAAAGAAAATTTGAAAAGCATGACACTTTTAATAAATCTCATGTGTATTTCTTCAGTGTTATTAATGACACTCATCTTTTTTCATTTAGATGCTCCCTTGGTATCTATGGTTGCTTTAGTGAGTTATACAGCAGTTAATGTATTACTCAGTATAACGTTATTTTTTAAACTTGGAATGTTACTAATATCAAGGAAGAAAAGTTTTGTTCAGTTAAGACACTTAGGTTTTATAGAAAAGGATTTAAAGAAATTAATCACCAAAGAAATGATAACTTTCTATTTGATAGTGTTATTTATCCCTTTGATTTATCATATAACAATGTTATTAAGATTAATAATTAGTGGAAACATTCAGATAACTTTAGCAATTCTTCTTATATGTTTAGATATCATTCCATTATGTATTGCTTTTATACTAAGTTATTCTCTCTATCGACATCATGTTATTTTAAAAACGGAAGTAAATGTTTAATATTTATCAAGAAACTAAAAAATTCTAATCATCTTATATGGTTAGAATTTGATATTTTACGATTGATTTATAATTGGTTCGTTAAATTAGACAATTACGCACTGACTATTTTTAGTGATTTATTCCATTCCTTCATAGGTATTTTACACTTTTTACCATGATAATACAAGTATTTTAATGTCTACATTCGTGTATTCAATTGTCTACATTTATGTACTTGACTAAAAAGAGAAGGGAAGAATAATGACAGATATGAGAACAGATATTTTTGAAGATATAATCAGTAAACTTGTTAATTGTCACTATATTTCTGATTTAAGATCAATTGTAGATAAAGGGAATACAAGAGATCTTATAAATGTTATCAGAGAAATTGATTCACAAGATTATTCAGTTAATCAATGGTGTGAATTAAATAACTATTTATTTTCAGTTAATAAAAAATATGAAACTAGCAAAGATGTTTATGATGATTTGTTAAAAATGTTAGAAAAATAAGCATTATCTTACTTATTTAAAAGTATGGATAATGCTTTTTTATTTATAACTTTTATTTTCTTATATTTGTTTTGAATATAGTCTTTATTGACAAATTCATTTAAGACTTTTGTTGTTGTAACTCTTGATAGTCCTACAATTGAAGCTATCTCTTCATGTGTGTATGGAACAATATTGTTGTCTTGAGTTTGTTCAATTAAGAATGCTGCAATTTTTTCATATCTATTATAAGTATACGCTTTTTTTATAGCACTTGATAAGTAATCACAAGTGTGAGACATAAGCTGTAATAAAGAGACGGTTAATTCTTTAGACTCAGTTAAATAAGGGTAAAGATTGTCTAATTGGCATGCAATAAGTTCAACCTCACTGACTGCGCTCACAGTAGTTGGTCTAAATGAGTTTTGAATAAATGATGATTCTCCAAATATTCTTCCTTTATCAATAATTTCTAAAACAACTTCTTCACCATTTTCATTCATTAAAAAAACTCGTACTCTTCCTGTTGTAATAAGATAAAGACTATTGGCATCATCTTCTTGCATATAGATAATATCATGAGGATGATATGTTACTTTAGAACCAGCTTGTTCGAAATAATGAAATAAGTTTTCATTTATTTTCATAAAATCACCACTTTCTTTCCTAATTGTAACATAGATTACAATTACAATAAAGAATATATGATAAAGTCATGCGCGAGGTGATGAATATGAAACAAAAATTATTGCATTTACTTTATATTGTTGTAGGAAATATTTTGATTTCTTTTGCATTAAGTACATTAGTTATAGAAAATAACATTATTGCTGGAGGAGTATCAGGGATTGGAATTATCTTTAATCACTATTTCAATCTTTCAATTTCAATGAGCGTTGGAATTATTAATGTTGTTTTATTTCTTTTAGGACTTGTATTTCTTGGTAAAGCTTTTGCGATGACAACATTGTTATCAACATTCTTGTTTCCTTTCTTATTAGAATTCTTTGAATCACAATCTATGTTCCATAATTATCTAAATGATCCATTACTAGCATGTGTTCTTGCTGGATGTTTAATCGGAGCAGGGGTTGGACTTATTCTTAAAGCGAATGCGTCGACTGGTGGAATTGATATTATTGCATTATTAATAAATAAACACTTTCATTCTCCTGTACATATTGTTTTAAATATTTTAGATTTATCTGTATTATTATTTCAATTTTCATTTAATAATACAACATCAGTTATATATGGTATTATTACAGTATGTATTACATCAGTTGTCTTAAATAAGACTTTAACAACTGGTACAAGTTTAGTTCAAGTAACTATTATGAGTGAATTATATAATGATATTAAAACATCTATTCTTCATGATATTGATGCTGGAGTTACTGTTTTAAGTATTGAAAAAGGATATACAGAAGAACATTCAAAGATGTTAATGTCAGTTATCCCTTATCGTAAACTTCCATCTATTAAAGAAAAAGTCAATCAAATTGATGCAAAAGCATTTATTATTGTTTCACATGTAGATGAGGTTGGTGGAAATGGATTACATTAAATAGAGGATTGCCTAGCAGTCCTTTTTTTAAATGCATATGATATTATGAGGTGAAAATCATGAATTATAATGAAGAACAAGTTTTATATGAGGTTGGTGATGAAAGGCAAGGTTCATTTATTCTACCATGGTTATGGTGGAATTTATTTCCTATGTATCCACCATATCCACAATATCCTCCGTATCCACCATACCCATACCCACCATATCCTCCACGACCTCGTCCACCATGGGGACCAGGAAGACCACCACATGGACCTGGTAGGCCACCGAGATATTAAAAAAACTCTTATGAAGAGAATTTCCTTAACTTATGTGTTTAAATATAGGAGTTCAATTCATTAAGAGTCTTTTTTTTGTTTCTTTTCCATATTATGATAAGCGATACTGGCGATAACAACAGCTCCACCTAAGTCAAGCATAAGGTCTTTCATAGTATCAGCGAGTGCTTCATGTCCTACCAAAGCAACATCCTCTTTACCGATCAATGTTCCCTCAGTTGTTTTCATATATTGTTGAGCATTTGTATTAAAAATATCATCAGCAATATATTCTCCAATTTCCCATACAGCTCCTAAAGCAAGTGAAAACATGACAACTGAAATAGATATAAACATCGGACTGATAGATATCGGTACGATATTTTCTTTATTTAGGTTTTTAATAATGACAAGTCCGACATAAGCCAATATGACTCCTGAAAATGCATGAAGAATAGAATCCCAAATTGGAAACTTGCCATAAAAGTTAAAAACATCACCTAAAATGAAACCACAAAAACTAAATAAGACAAAACAAATATCCATAAAGAATGGAATCTCAATATTAAATCTATTCTTAGCGATTTTTGGTAAATACAAAACGATAATCATCATTAAGAATTGAAATAATGAAAAAAGAACACGTTGTTTGTTTTTAGCATAACCAAATATTAAACTTACTAATGCTAAAACAAACATTGATATAACAAGAATAGAAATGGTGTTTCTCAACCATGTTAAGTATTTTTCTTTTTTGTTCATAATAAATCCCCCGTACAAATCCAATATACTTATAGTATATGAAGAGAAGATGAATTCATGTATTTTTTTGTATTACTTTGTAGGCTTCAATAAGGTTATCTAGTGAGTAGATGGCATTAGCTGGAGAAGTAGAAGGTAAACAGATATCTTGTATATTGGTTTGTGGTAAACAATATTTTTGATAAAGAAGATGGGCTTTTTTTCCATTGGTATATATTGTTTGTATATTCGTGTTTTTAATTAAAGAAACCAGATCATTTGTTTTAATGTTTTCAATTGTGTTATCACTTGAACCTTTGATTTCGCAACTTTCAATCACATCCCATAAAGCAATATGATGTTGTAATAAAAAAATTTTTTTCACTTCAATACTTTGAAGAGGTGTTTGATATAAGTTTTCAAATATTTTCCAAAACCTATTTTGTGGATGGTGATAAAAGAATTGTGATTCTCGAGATTTAACTGAGGGAAAAGATCCTAATATTAAGACTTTTGAATGACTATTATAAATGGGTTTTATATTATGATATTGGCGCATAAACATTTCTCCTTTAACTTATTATAACAAATATTAGTAATATTATTTACAAATATAACGAGATGGTATATGATCTCATGTTTTACAGTTGAAAAAGTGAAAACAGGCTTAAGCCCTTAT
>CAZWXH010000054.1:0-11972 GCA_964637725.1 uncultured Coprobacillus sp.
AATTCCCCTTTTTAAATATACCTCCATATTGTACATGAATTCCTAATAAAAGTAAAAGAAAAAAGTGATGAAAATATCATCACTTTCAATTTATTAATAGTTTTCAACCATTCGTTCAAAATATGCTTTTGAATAACCACATACAGGACATACTTCAGGAGCACTATCTCCTTCAAAAATAAATCCACATTGTCTACATTTCCAACCTTTTGGTGCATCACCTTTAAAAGTCTTACCATTTCTGTAGTTATCTAATAATCTTAAATAACGTGCTTCATGTGATTTTTCAACTTTTCCAACATTTTCAAACTTAATTGCTAATTCTTCAAAACCTTCTTCTCTTGCTTCTTTAGCCATTCTTGCATACATGTCAGTCCATTCTTCATTTTCACCAGCAGCAGCAGCAACTAAATTTTCATCAGTTCCACCAATACCATGGAATTCACTAAACCACATTTTAGCATGTTGTTTTTCTTGATCAGCAGTTTCAGCAAAAATTGCTGCAACTTGTTCTAATCCTTCTTTTTTAGCAACTTCTGCGAAATAAGTGTATTTATTTCTTGCCTGAGATTCACCCGCAAAAGCTTCCATTAAATTTTTTTCTGTTTTTGTTCCAGCATATTGACTTGTTGATTTCTCTTCTAATTTTTCGAATTTATCTGCACCTACTTTACAGATTGGACATACTTCAGGAGCACTATCTCCTTCATGAATATATCCACATACTTTACATACCCATTTTGACATAACTTTCATTTCCTCCTTAATTTTTATATCTAAATCTATTATACAACAATATAAATGAAAATCAAGAACTTTTTAAATAATAGTAATCATTACTAGTATATTAATTGATGAAATTCCACTCTTATTTATTCAGTATTATTGTTTTTTAGATATCTATATAGTATAATGACCATGTTAAAAGCGATATCCATAGTAATGACCTGCTGGCATTAACTTTATCTTCCCTTTTAACAAAACTAATGAAACGTCGTATTCATATGAAACGACAGTGGAGGAAAAAAATGAATAAACAAAAAACAAAGAACCTTGCGTTCCTATCGCTATTTATAGCGATTGAAATTCTCATGGTGATGGTACCCTTTCTAGGTTTTATCCCTATTGGCCCTTTGCGTGCAACAACATTGCACATTCCTGTCATAATTGCAGGAATTGTTCTTGGAAAAAATAAGGGTACAATTATTGGACTTGTCTTTGGACTTTCTAGTTTGGTAATGAATACTATTTCACCTACAATCACTTCTTTTGTCTTTTCACCTTTTATTAGCGGGAGTATTTTAAGTGCAATTGTTGCGATTGTTCCCCGTGTATTAATTGGTTATGTTGCTGGTTTCACATATGAAAAGATCAAAGCAAAAAATGAATTTCTTGCAATGAGCATCGGTTCTTTTTTAGGTGCTATGACAAATACTATTTTGGTATTAGGTGGAATCTACTTTCTATTTGGTTCTGAGTATGCAGTAGCAATCGGTAAGGACTTTGCTCTTTTACTACCCTACCTTTTTGGTATTATAACAACTTCAGGAATATTAGAAGCTGTTGTTGGAACAATTATTGCTGTTATGGCTTCAAAAGTACTTGTTAAGATAAAATAAAGAAATGAGGTAATGATTATGAATAAGAAAATCATTGTTGGTATTACAGGAAGTATTGCTGCTTTTAAATCTGTACAATTAATTAGTGATTTAATAAAGAAAGACTTTATTGTAGAAGTCTTGATGAGTGAGAGTGCAACACGTTTTATTACACCTATATGCATTCAATCACTAACAAAAAGAAAAGTTTATGTCGATACATTCGACGAAGAGAATCCAGCTATTATAACTCATGTTGATATAGTGAAAGATGCAAATTTATTTATCGTTGTTCCAGCGAGTGCCCATACAATAGCAAAACTAGCCTATGGAATGGCAGACAATATGCTGACTTCAGCTTTTTTAGCAGCAACTTGTCCAAAGTTAATTGCGCCAGCAATGAATGTTCATATGTTTGATAATCCTATAACTCAAAAAAATATTTTAACATTAAAAGACTATGGAGTCATGTTTGTAGAACCCGCTTGTGGGTTATTAGCTTGTGGAGATATCGGAAGAGGCAAGCTAGCTGATCAAGAAGATATTATGGAAATGATCAACTATGCCTTATGTGATAAACCTTTAGTTGGAAAAAAAGTGTTAGTTAGCGCTGGTCCAACACAAGAGAGTCTTGATCCTGTACGTTTTCTTACAAATCATTCAAGTGGAAAAATGGGCTATGCTATTGCTAAGGCAGCATTTTGCCTTGGAGCAGATGTCACTTTAGTCAGTGGTAAAACCCATTTAAAAAAACCTTATGGAATAAATACAATCGATGTTATTAGTGCAAATGATATGTATGAAGTTATAATGAATTACTCTAATGAACAAGACATTATCATTATGTCAGCAGCTGTTGGTGACTATTGTTCAAAAGTAATCAATGAGAATAAAATCAAGAAATCAGATAATACTCTAACATTAGAACTCATCAAAAATAAAGATATATTAGAAGAACTTGGTAAAAATAAAAAAAGCCATCAAATTTTATGTGGTTTTGCGATGGAGACAAGTGATTTAATTGAAAATGCAACAAAGAAATTAAATAAGAAAAACTGTGATATGATTGTAGCTAATCATTTAAAGACTGAAGGTGCGGGTTTTAATACCGACACAAATGTTGTTACATTTATAACAAAAGATTATCAAAAAGATCTAGATTTATTATCTAAGGATCAACTTTCTTATGAAATACTTAAAGAACTTAAAAGAATGGAGGATGAGTCATGTTAGTTGTTATTGATATTGGAAATACAAACATTACAATCGGTGTTTATAATCAAAATGAATTAATTGGTAACTATAGATTAACGACATGGTTTAAAAGAACCTCTGATGAATATGGATTTATGTTACTATCATTCTTAAATGCTTCATCTATTCAAGTGGAACAAGTAGAAGACATCATTATTAGTAGTGTTGTTCCTAAAATCAACTATTCTTTTACAAACTCTATAAAAAAATATTTTCATAAAGAACCTATCTTTATTGGCCCTGGTATCAAAACTGGGATAGATATCCGTATTGACAATCCGTCTGCTCTAGGTGCAGATCGTTTAGTTGATGCCGCAGGAGCATTCTATACATATGGTGGGCCTTGTATTGTTATTGATTTTGGGACCGCAACGACTTATGACGTTGTAACTGCTAAAGGTGAATTTATCGGTGGTGCAACTGCTCCTGGAATTGGGATTAGTGCCGAAGCATTGTCTTCTCAAGCAGCTAAGCTTCCAGAGATAGAAATACGCAAACCTGATAAAATCATTGCAAAAAATACTGTCAAAAGTATGCAAGCTGGTATTGTCTATGGTTATATTGGACAAACTGAATATATTATTAAAAAAATAAAGGCAGAGTATGGAGAAGATATGAAGGTTGTTACAACTGGAGGATTGGGACGAATTATCGCAAATGAAACAGATCAAATAGATATCTATGATAGTGATCTGACATTCAAAGGTCTAAAGACTATTTATGAAAAAACAAAAAAGAATTTATAAAGAAGGCTAACTATGTTTAGCCTTCTTTTCATGATATAACATATATAATAACTTTGCGATAACTAATTCTTTATTGAACATAGAGCCAAATACGACATTTCCAATTTTTCTCTCTTGAGGATATATCATTTCATGTAACAATCTTCCTACAATTCCTTTAATACTCATATCAGAAAATGTCTTCATCAACTCTTCTGTCGAGCTTAAAGTCAGTGCTTGATACTCCTTAGCAGTATAACTTTCAAAATCTTTAAGTATATCCTTAACAAAAATATCAAACTTATAAACATAACTTGCATCACGATTAAGTATTTCCGCAATCCAATCTAATGTGATATACAAATATTCCTTTTCATTTAAAGGTTGAAACTTATTTGCCTCTAAGTATTTGTTATAGAGACTACTTTTAGATTCTCCCTTAGAAGAACTTAGTGTTCTTTCTAAATAGAGAACTTCTTTATAAAACTCTTGATATAAAGGTGTGTCAAATTTTTCGAAAGTATATTTTATACCATCTAACTTGTCAAAGGCTTTCATAGCAGTTTGATACCCAATACGTTTGTTTCTTTCTAAAGAGTCTTTAGAAAAATCCAAGAAAGATCCTAAATCAACATAAGGTGCTGTGTATTTTATATGAGGACGATTTACATAATGTTTATGCGTTATATCACTCTTCATATCAACAACAAGAACTTCATCTGCTCCCATATCAAATGCTAAATCAATAGGAAGATTATCATAATAACCTCCATCGATATATGATTGTTCATTAAATGTATGAATTGGAAATACAGGAAAACATGAAGCGCTCGCTATTAAGTAATCAAGAATATGGTCTTTCTCCATTTCTTTTTTTGTGATAAATAGTGGTTTTAATGATGGATATAAGACTGTACACAAACCAAAATCAATTGGTGAAGATAATAATTTATCTTCTTTTAAAAGACTTTTTAATAATTCTTTTAATGGTGTAATATCTGCACCTTTTTCTTTTAAATAAGTTTTAAAGAAAGATAACATTAAATTGGATTGATTAAGCATTGTATCAAAATCAAATGAAAAATCAGAATCAAACTCTCCCGCAAATACATGATTAATATCTAATGTATTCCATAAAGTTTGTAATGCATCATAATCTTGTTGTGCCAATAAACATCCATTTAATGCCCCTATGGATGTACCAGTTACAATCTGATAATCAATATTCATTTCATTTAATGCCTTTATATACCCTACTTCATAAGCTCCCTTAGAGCCACCACCAGCAAGAACTAACGCTCTTTTCATTCTTACCCCTCTTTTCTACGACTTGATTCTATTATATTTTGAAACTCTTTTAAATATGTGTCAAAACAATCAAAAGATGTAATACGATATTCCCAGTTAGGTGAACCTATCATTCCAGGTATATTAAAGCGACATGAAGAATCTTCACCCATCATATCCCATAAAGGAATAATTGTTTGTGATGCATTTAAATCTAAACAATAATGAATTACTTTTTGATAAACCTCTTCATCATTATAATGAGAAAGCATTTCCATGACTTTGTTTTTTTCTTCTTCACTTAAACTCTCTAACCATCCCTTTAAAGTATCATTATCATGTGTCCCTGTATACACGACAACTTTATTAAAACCAAAATCATAACTATGATGAAATTGAAATACATACATTCCTTTTAAGTTATAATGATCTCTGAGATGATAAACTTCTTCTCTTAACTCACCTAAATCTTCTGCAAGAATTGAAAGTTGAGGGATTTTTGTAAATAATGTATCAAATAGAGCATAACCAGGAGCCTCTATCCATTCACCAATAATAGCAGTAGGTTCACTTTCAGGTATTTTCCAATAAGTATCAAAGGCTCTAAAATGATCGATTCGAACTGTATCATATAACTTGGATGCCCCTTGCATACGTTCTACCCAGAAATCAAAACTATGATCTTTAAGATAATTCCAATCATAAAGAGGGTTTCCCCATCTTTGTCCAAATTTACTAAAGTAATCAGGTGGAACACCGGCTACAAATGAAGGAATTCCATCTTCTTCTAACAAAAAACATTCTTGATTTGTCCATACATCTACAGAATCCAAACCAACATAGATTGGCATATCTCCAATAATTGAGATTCCTTTTTGATTTGCGTATGACTTTAAATCATACCATTGTTTAAAAAAATGAAACTGTAAAAATATATGATAATTAATTTCTTTTAAAAACGGAGTTAAAGCAAAGTTTTGATTTTTATAGTAGTATTTATATTGATCATCCCATTCAATCCATGGAAGATCATTATTTTGTTCTTTAAAAACTTTAAAAATAGCATAATCATGAACCCATTTATTTTCATCTATAAATTGATGATAAGCATCACTTTCTTCAAATCTAGAAAAAGCCTTTAAATATAATTCATGTTTAACTTTTCTAATATCTTGATAAGCAACAAAAGAAAGTTGACTATTATAATAAGTCACTTCCTCTTCTAATAATAAACCTTCATCAATAAATCGTTCCAAGCTTAAATATAAATCATCCCCTGCTTGACTAGATAAAGGTTGATATGGTGAATTACCATAACCCAAAGGATTAAGTGGTAATATTTGCCATAATGAAATTGATGATTGAGATAATTTATCAACAAGTTCATATGCATGTTTTCCAAAATCTCCAACACCATACCTATTTGGTAGTGATGAGATTGGAAAAAGAATTCCTACTTGATTTTCCATATTGCTCCCCTAATATCCTAGTTCTTCTTCAACAATGATTAATTTCATTCTTTGTGGATCTTTTTGATATCCTAATTTAACATAACTTGAACAAATTCTGTTGGGATGACGACAGTCAATACAATGACCAATTTTTGTACATGGTGTATTTCTATCTAATCTAATAGCATTAGCTGGAGCACTGATATTTTTAATATGATTAATGGCCGAAATTTCATCTTCAAACACTTTATTTAAACCTGCAATGACAATAACTTGTTTAGGCCCATAAATCATTGCCGCAACTCTATTGCCAGTTCCATCAATATTATAAAGGCAACCATCTATAGTTAAAGCATTAGTACTTGTTAAGAAAACATCAGCAAAAAAAGCTTGTCTAAATCTTTCTTCCTTTTCTTCAACAGATATTCCTTGTTCATAACGATCAATAAAATCAACATCACTTTTTCTAATTAAATCTAAAATATTCATTTGATCTAATGTTACACTGCCCCCAACTGCAATACTTTTTTTATCACATAACACTGCATTTAAATATGTTGTTAATTCCACTTGATTTTTTACAATGATAACTTCAATATTGTTAGTATTAAAATTCTTAATAATTTCATTTTCTTTAATCTTTATTAGTGTTTTTAAACTCGTATCCATCTTTTCTTCCTCCACATTCTTTATGACAATTTTTACAATCATTGCACTTATTTTTCTTAATTGAATAAATAGCCCATACAAGACATATGCCAAGTATCACTATGATTATTATATCAATTATATTCATAAAAAGAAACTTCCTATTTGAAAAATTAAAAGTGCAACCAAATATGCCATTCCAGTTTGAAAGAATACCGTTGCTAAAGCTTGTAACCAAGAACCTAATTCTTTTCTAGTTGCAGCAAATGCGGCGATACAAGGCATATATAAGACTGTAAAGACTAAGAATGTAAAAGAGCTTAATGGTGTAAATATAGAAGATAATGCACTATTGAAAGAAGCAGCGTTAGACGAAGATGTAAGAACAGTTAAAGTTGAAACCACTGATTCTTTAGCAGTAATTCCCGTCATTAAGGCTGTTGAGGCACGCCAATCTTCAAATCCTAATGGCGCAAATATTGGTGAAACAAATGAACCAATAGCCGCTAAAATACTTTGGCTACTGTCTTCAATCATTTCGAATTGAAAATTAAAACTTTGTAAAAACCAAATTAATATAGAGGCAATAAAAATGATTGTAAAAGCACGGTAAATAAAATCTTTAGCTTTATCTAAAACATTTAGTATGACATTCTTGATAGTCGGTATACGATAAGTTGGTAATTCTAATACAAAAGGAACTGGTTCACCAATAAAAATAGTGTTTTTCAATAGAATAGCAGAACCTATTGCTACTAAGATTCCAATACAATATATAGTCATCATGACCAAAGCTGCTTTTGTTGGAAAAAATGCTGCTATAATCATCCCATAAATAGGAAGTTTTGCACTACATGACATAAACGGCGTTAACACAATTGTCATCTTACGATCGCGTTCACTAGCCAGTGTCCGAGTTGCCATGATAGCTGGAACACTACAACCAAATCCTATCAACATAGGAACAAAAGAGCGACCAGAAAGACCTATTTTTCTTAACAGTTTATCCATAACAAACGCGACTCTAGCCATATATCCACTATCTTCTAATAAAGATAAAAAGAAAAACAAAACAACGATAACTGGTAAGAAGGAAATCACACTCCCTACACCAGCTAAAATCCCATCACCAATCAATGCTTGCAACCAAAAAGCAACATGATTTGTCTCAAGGATATTCATCAGATTCTGAGTTATGTAATTAACGCCTAGTTCCATTATATTTTGTAAGGGTTCACCAATAACTACAAAAGTAAGATAAAAAATCAATAACATAATAAGTATAAAAATAGGGATTCCTAAATATTTGTGAGTTAATAAAGTATCAATCTTTTCAGAGCGCACTTGTTCTTTAGTTTCTTGTTCACTAAAAACACAATGAAAACAAACTTCATCAATAAAACTATAGCGCATATCAACGAGTGCTGCTTCACGATCAGTACCACTTTCTTCTTCCATAGCCAATAAAATATGTTCAATTATATGTTGATCACTTTTACTCATGTCAAGAATCTTTAAGACGTCTTGATCATTTTCAATGACTTTTGTAACAGCATAACGTAAAGGAATTTGTCGCTGTTTAGCATTTTCTTCAATAATATGAGAAATTGCATGAATGGCTTTATGAACCGGTCCATGACATAGATCAAGATGTCTTGAAGGGGCATCAATAATCTTGTCAATCTCGGTGATTACATCCTCAATACCTTCATTCTTACTTGCTGATATAGGAACAACACTCATTCCCATACGTTCTTTTAAACCATCAACATCAATGCAATTACCACTTTGATAAACTTCATCCATCATATTTAAAACCAAAATCATAGGAATATTTAATTCCATTAACTGCATTGTTAGATAAAGATTTCTTTCCATATTCGTAGCATCAATGATATTTATTATTAATTGAGGTTTCTCTTCAATTAGAAAACGAGTTGATACAATTTCTTCAGAAGTATATGGAGATAAAGAATAAATACCTGGTAAATCGATTAATTCATATTCATCTTTATGTTTCTTTATATATCCTCTTTTAGACTCGACTGTCACACCAGGAAAATTTCCCACATGTTGATTAGAGCCTGTTAAGGCATTAAATAAGGTTGTTTTTCCACAGTTTTGATTACCAATCAAAGCAATTTTTTTAGTCATGAGATAGCTCCTTTACTTTTATTTTAGAAGCATCTTCTTTTCTTAATGTCAAAACATAACGACGTAAATAAACTTCGATAGGATCACCCATTGGAGCTACTTTTCTAACTTTAATCTTTGTATTTGGAGTCAAACCCATTTCTAATAAACGTCTTCTTAAAAGACCTTCTCCACCAACTGACTCAATAAGAACAGTTGAACCAGGTTGTATCATATCTAATGTCATGTCTTCATCCCCCATTTACTACTATATGTTATAGTTACCTACAACTAACTATATACTCATTTCCCATATTTTACAAGTTAAAATAATAATAATTTAAAGAAAAAACCATATTTTCATATGGTTCTATCTCAAGACTCTCATGGCATTACAAATGGCGATTAGTGTAACCCCAACATCCGCAAATACTCCCATCCACATATTTGAGTAACCAAACATTGTGAGAAGTAATACACCTATCTTAATAATTAATGTAAATGTCACATTTTGAATTAAAATACTATTTGTTTTATGAGATATTTTAATAGCCTCAGAAATCGTTTCAATATTATCTTGCATCAAAACCACATCAGCGGCTTCGATTGCGGCATCACTACCAACTCCACCCATTGCTATTCCAACATCAGCTCTGGCAAGTACTGGTGCATCATTAATTCCATCTCCAACAAAAGCAATATATCCTTCTTTTTTATCAAGCATTTTTTCTACTTGAGTGACTTTATCTTGTGGTAGTAATTCACTATATACAATATCAACACCTAATTTTTTTGCAACATCATTTGCAACTTGTTGGCGATCTCCTGTTAACATAACAGTTTTAGATACCCCAACTCGTTTTAAAGCGGCAATTCCTTTAATAGCAGATTCTTTAATTTGATCTGCAACAACTATTGAACCTGCAAACTGATTATCAATTGCTATAAATATAACAGTTCCTACTTCCTTTGGTTCAATAACATCTATTTGATGTTCTTTTAAGAAAGCAGCATTACCAAGATAAACATGTTGATCAAATAGCTCAACATCTATTCCTTTACCAGCAATTTCTTTAAAGTTGTTAATCTTTGATTCATCAATATTTTGATTATATTTCTTTACAATACTTTTTGCGATTGGATGATTACTGAAGTATTCACCATATGCCCCAATCTTTAATAAATTATTATCACCATTGACTTCTACAACATCAAATGAACCATATGTTAATGTTCCCGTTTTATCAAAGACAACTGTATCTACATTTTTTAATAACTCTAAATAGTTTCCACCTTTAATTAATGCCCCTACTTTGCTGGCTTTTCCTAATCCTGCATAGATGCCTAGAGGAACAGAGATAACCAAGGCACATGGACATGAAACAACTAAGAATGTTAAGGCACGGTATAGCCATTCAGTAAAAACGGCATCATTAAATATAAACATCGGAACAACTGCTAGCATTATTGCTAATACAACAACTGTTGGTGTATATATTCTTGCAAATCTCGTAATAAATTTCTCGATTGGAGCTTTTTTACTTGCTGCATTTTCCATCAATTCTAATATTTTAGATACTGTTGAATCTACATACGGTTTCGTAACTCTCACTTCGATAATCGCTGTTAAATTGACTACCCCAGCTAAAACCTCATCATTAATATTCACCTCTCTAGGAAGTGATTCACCAGTTAAACTAGAAGTATCTAAAGAAGATTGTCCACTTATGATAACTCCATCTAAAGGAATCTTTTCTCCTACCTTAACAATGATTTCATCATTCACATTCACTTCTTCAGGAGTGACTTTCTTTATTCCATCACTTGTTTTAATTGAAGCATATTCACTCTTAATATCCATTAATTCAGAAATTGAACTTCTTGTCTTATTAACCGCAAATGATTGAAAGATTTCACCAACTGAATAAAACAACAATACGGCAACTGCCTCAGCATAATCACCAATCGCAAATGCTCCAATTGTTGCAATTGCCATTAAAAAGTTCTCATCAAAAATATCTCTTCTTAAAATATTACGAAGCGCTTTTAATAAAACTTCATGACCAATTAAAATATATGCAGCAACAAATCCAACAACTGATATTGATTGTGACTGTAAAATAATACTTCCTATATAAACAATAACCCCCGCAATTAATGAAAAGTTTTCCTTGAGATTAAACAACTTTGGTTTCTCAATAACTTTATGGGATGACTTTAATGTGAGAGTAACCCCGTCTTCAACACTATCAACAACCTTTTGCATAGAGTCTAACGATTGTTTCTTATCATCAATAAATTGAACCTTCAATGTTTCAGTAGAAAAGTTTAATACAGCATTATTTACATTATCCATATTCTTAATTGCTGATTCAACCTTCATTGCACAACTTGCACAATCCAATCCTGATATCGAATAAGAAACAACCCCTTTGGTTTCTATAATTTTGTCATCATGAATATCTTCATCATGATGATGTCCACAACCACAATGATCATGTTCATCATGTTCATGATTACATTCACAACTATCATGATTATGTTTAGCATGTTCATGACTACATCCACAGCTATCATCCTCATGTTTTTCGTGGTCATGTTCACATGTACAGTTATTATGTTCGTGTTCATCATTTGTTTGTGTTTTCTGATCTTTATAATCAATGACAACTTCTGGTTCGATTTTTTGAATTGCTTGTTCTAAATCTTTAATATCAATTTCATTATCTGATTCTATAACTAATAACCCATTTGCAAAAGATAATGAACATTCCCTAACGTCTGATCTTTTATTAATTAAATCTTCTACTTTTTGTGCACAAGAAGCACAATCTAAATTTTTAATATGATATTTCTTAATCATAAATAATCCCCCT
>CAZWXH010000055.1:0-11864 GCA_964637725.1 uncultured Coprobacillus sp.
TAAATCCATATTATCTTCAAGATCAGCAAAAGCAATTTCTGGTTCAATCATCCAGAATTCACTAGCATGTCTTGATGTATTAGAGTTTTCAGCTCTAAATGCTGGCCCAAATGTATAAACATCTCTAAAAGCCATACAGAAAGCTTCTACATGTAATTGTCCAGTGACTGTTAAGAAAGCTTCTTTACCAAAGAAATCTTTATCAAAGTCAGTGTTATCAATTGTAGTAGCTCTAAACATTTCTCCTGCCCCTTCACCATCATTACCAGTAATAAGTGGTGTATGGACATAAACAAATCCTTGTGATTGAAAGAATTCATGAATTGCCATTGATAAAACACTACGTAATCTAAAGATTGCATAGAATGTATTGGCACGCGGACGAAGATGAGGAATTTCTCTCATATATTCAAAAGAATGTCTTTTCTTTTGTAATGGGAAATCATCATCACATTTACCCTCTACGACTACTTCTGTCGCTTCAATTTCAAAAGGTTGTTTCGCATCAGGTGTTAACTTAAATTTCCCTAATACACGAATTGCACTTCCAGTGCTTAAATGTTTCACTTCATCATAGTTTTTTAAAGTTTCTTGTAAATAAACAACTTGGCAATTTTTAAAATATGTTCCATCATTAAGTGCTATGAATCCTAATTTTCCATTATCTCTATTTGTACGAATCCAGCCATCTAATTCAACATACTCTAAACTTTCAGTTTCAAAAGCTTCTCCAGATACAACCATTTCATATAGTTCTCTAACTGTCATAAATTCAAACATACTTTCTTCCTCCTTTTAAAATAAAAAAGTCATTCCATAAAGGAACGACTAGTATCGCGGTACCATCCTCATTCATAATCATAAGATTATGCGCTTTAGACTTTAACGCAGTTAACGAGATAGTCTACTTAATTTCTCCTATCTAGTTCATTGAGTGTTCCATCATTATTTGACTTCTTGCTTTCACTAACCAAGAATCGCTAACGAGACTTTTCAATAAGATGTTCTCAAATCATTACTTGTATTACTATTATTAACACTTTTCTATATTTATTTCAACTCTTTTTTTACTTATTCATCAATTGCATGCATTTTTAAGACAAGTTCTTGAATAGCGACAACAACATCAACTGTTTGAATAACAACATCATCATTAACAGTAAAATGACTATGTGTAAAATCAACAATCCCTTTCACACCTAATTCCATCAACCTATCAACCGTTTCTTGAACTTGATTACTAATTGCTAGAATCGCTATTTTACATCCCTTAGGGAAAGTCTTCTCTAAATCATTAATATCACAAATCTTTACACCAAATTGTTCACCAATCTTATATTGATCTTGATCATAACCACAAACAATCTTTCCTACCGTATATTGCCAACGATTATATTTTAAGATAGCACTTCCTAAATTACCCACACCTATTAATATAATAGGTTCATCCAACCCTAATCCTAAGACATTATTTAATGTATTAATAACATCTTTAATTTCATAACCAATACCTCTTCTCCCTAAAGATTCTTTATCAGTTAAAAAACCAAAGTCTCTTCTAATAGTCGTATCTTGAATAGATGTCACTTCACTTAACTCACTAGAAAGAAAATGTTCTTTTCCTTCATGTTGCATATTTCTTAATGCCTTTAAATATATTGGAAAACGTGACATTGTCGCTTTTGAAATCTTTTGTTGTTTCTTTTCCATGTTATTCTCCTATACTCTCATCTTCTAAATCATAAGATGGCTTTACTGTTAAATCAAGTGATGAAAATACTTTGTGTTCATACATAATTCGGGCTGCCGAAGCAATCATGGCAGCATTGTCAGTACAATAAGCCATCGGTGGAAACAAGACTTTAATTGGGCTATCTTCGCTCAACTTCTTTCTTAAACCTTTGTTTGCGCTAACGCCCCCCGCAACAATAATCTCTTTAACATCATAATCTTTAGCAGCTTTAATTGTCTTTGAAACAAGCACTTGTAATGCCACTTCTTGGAAAGAACAAGCCAAGTCCTCAGCAACAATCTCTTCTCCAATTTGTTGTTTATTATGACAAAGATTAATAACTGCTGACTTTAATCCACTAAATGAAAAATTATAAGAATCATCATTAAGTGGTAATGGTAAATCATAACGATGTTGACCTTCTATTGCCATTTTATCAATAACTGGTCCACCAGGATAAGGAAGATGTAAAACTCTTCCAGCCTTATCATAAGCTTCTCCAATCGCATCATCTAATGTTTGTCCAATGACTTCAAAAGAAAACTCATGTTTCATATAAACAAGTTCACTATGACCACCACTGACAACTAAACAAAGACATGGATATTCGATATCCTCAATAAGTTCATTTGCGTAAATATGTCCAGCTATATGATGAACGCCAATAAAAGGTTTGTGATAAGCTAAAGCTAATGTTTTAGCAGCTTGCATCCCAACATGTAAAGAACCTACTAATCCAGGTCCTTTGGTAACTGCAATTGCATCAATCTCGCTCATATCAACGTTTGCTTCTTGAAGAGCTGTCTTTAAAACTGTAGAAACACACTCAACATGCATGCGACTTGCAATTTCTGGGACTACGCCACCAAATAGACGATGAGTATCAATTTGCGATGCGACAACATTGCATAATAATTCACGTTTATCTTTTAAAATAGCTACTGACATTTCATCACAACTCGATTCAATCGCTAAAATCAAACTCATAATTAACCCTCCAATCCTTTCACCATTAAATACGCATCTTCGTGATTATTTTGATAATAATCTTTACGAATGGTTGCTTTTTTAAAACCAACACTTTCATATAATTGAATTGCTTTCACGTTAGATATCCTCACTTCAAGGCTCATAGTTGTACACCCTGCTTCAATCGCTAAAGCAATCATTTCATTCATTAATTTCTTTCCTAAGCCTTGTCCTTGATATTGCAAGTCAATCCCAATAGTCGTGATTTGCGATTGTTCATACATGATCCAAAGACCAGCATAGCCAATAATTAAATCATCATTTTCTAAAACATAATTATAAGAAAATTGATTGTCTACTATTTCATAAATAAAATCAGCCAAAGTCCATGATGACGATGTAAATAATTGTTCTTCTAAAACTAGAATACGATCAATATCATCAACAGTCATCTTTCTTATAAACATATTTTCTTGGCCTCAACATCTTTTAAATAAGAAGGAACCAAAGTATCAATATGATCAACGCTCTTAGTATTTAAAGAAAGTTCATACATATTTTTAGCAAGATCAACTTCTTTAATAGGATAACCCACAACTTCACTTTGACCTACAACATCAAAACCTTCATAATCTTTCATAAAAGATTGAAAATCATTGATTGATAATAATTGTTCTAAGATCAATTCCTTCCCATTATCATAAGCACAAACAAAAACCTTTTGACTCCTAGCATCGATAACCGATACACATTTCAAAAGTCCTGCATAAGCCTTTAAAGAAGAAATAGCTTTTACTTTAATATCAGTAATAACACTCAAAGTTTTGACAATTGACATAGCAACCCTAACCCCAGTATAAGAACCGGGCCCTTTGGTTAATATGACTTCATCTATCTCCAATAATTCTTTATGATGTTTTTCTAATAATGAAGATAAATAAGGAATTGCATTTTCTGATTGACGTTTTGAACCTAATTCTTGAATCGTATCTAAACATATTCCATCTTCATATAACGCAATTAATAAATATTGATTTGATGTATCCATGATTAAACTCGTCATAGTCCTAACTCCTTTATTATATTTTCATACTTTTCGCCAATTGCTTTTAAAACAAATGTACGAGATTCATCTTCATTCTTAGAAATAGTCATTGCTAATCTTTCAACTGGTAAAATATTATCAATATATTGAGGCCATTCTACAACACATACCCCTTCATCTTCAAACATTTCTTCGAATCCTAACTCATCATTTTCACCTTCTAAACGATAAGCATCAAAATGATAAAACGGAAGGTCTCCTTGATAAACTTTTACAATCGTAAAAGTAGGTGAATTAATTATCTTTTTCACTCCTAAACCTTTACCAATTCCTTTAGTGAAGGTTGTCTTTCCAGCTCCTAAATCACCTTCTAGTGTAATAATCGCACCTGGAAATAAATGTTTGGCAAGTCTTTCACCAAAATCAATCATCGATTGTTCATTATCAAAAGAAATCATAGTTACCCTCCTTTATTTATTTATTTGTTCTTGATAAACTTGATACCAATGTTCTGCAAACCCTGGTCTAAAAGGCCCTGTCATATTCATTGCTACTTGAATAAGAATCTCCAACTGTTCTTTAAGAATATGATCTAGTTTTTCACCATAATTCATTAAAGCATTATGTTGACGATATTCCTCTTCATCCAAAATTTTATATTTATAATCTGGAAACACTTTTAAATCTAAATCATAATCAATATATTTTAAAGCCTGCCCGTCATATATTGTTGGTGATGCGATATTACAGTAAAAATGCACACCATTTTTTCTTATCATACAAATAACATTGTACCATTGATGTTTTGGGAAATAACAGATAGCTGGTTCTCTTGTATACCATCTTCTCCCATCTGATTCAGTAACCAATGTCCGATTATTAATCACAATAAAATGTTTATCAGTTTCTTCAAGAACAAACCCTTTGCTCCAACTGCGATGGACACTTCCATCATGCTTATAACAATGAATAAGCACTTCTTTTCCAATTATTGGTTCATTCATAAACATACCTCTTTCTACAACATACCTATTATACACAAATTTAAGATGTTTTTAAAGGGATAAACATTCTTTATTATGATAAAGAGGATTCCTTATATTAAAAGAAGTCTATTGTTTTCTAATAGACCTCTTTCATATATTTATTTGATTTTAATAGATTTTTCTAATCTTGGATAGATAATCAAAAATGCCACATATGTAATAACTAGTGTTGGTAAACAATAAGCAAGATTGTAACCAAAAGAATAAATCCATGGGCTTATTCCATCTGGTGCATATTCTGCAAATAACCATGCTCCTGAAAAATAATGTGAAACAAATTTTAAAATCATTGTTAAAATGATTCCAGTATAAATAGTATAATTTTTTAACTTGAAGTTTTTAAACCATACGGCTGCTCCACAAACCGTTAAAGGAATTAAATAATCTAAGAATAAAGACCAAGGTCCATAAAACTTAGCCATTCCTAGCGCAAACTGTAAAACAGTTGCTCCACAACCGACAATAAGACCATACTTACCACCAATTAAATAACTAGCCAAAACAATTGGAAGCAATGATAATGTAATTGTTCCCCCTTGTGGTTGTCCTGGAATTAAATTAAAGACATATTCCAAAACAACTTGTAAAGCCATAAACATTGCTATAAAGGCCATTGCCTTTACTGATAAACTTCCTTTTTTTCTTGCAATTTCAACCATTTTTTCTCCTCCTCATATTGAAATGATAATAGGAGCCTACAAATAAAAAAGCTTCCCTACTCGCGTAAGAAAGCAAAAAGTCTATTTGCACTCTCTACGCTGGCATTACCCAGTTCAGATGATAAGGGACAAGATTATAAATCTTTCTCAGCTTGTGCGCCCCCGGCTCATTACCATTATATAGAAATTCGAAGATATATCAAGGAAAATTTTTGTTCATGTCTCTAACAGTTAATTATTTCCTTTGAATATTTACCCTAGTTTTTTTTCTTATTAATGCTATAATAAAAATGAATTAAGGAGGAAAAAACAAAATGTCAAAAGTTATTGCGGTTAATGCAGGAAGCTCTTCATTAAAATTCCAGTTATTTGAAATGGATAATGAAGCAGTTATCACTTCTGGAGTTATTGAAAGAATTGGATTGGAAGATTCTATCTTCACAATTAAATATAATGGTGAAAAGGATGTGCGTACTTTCGCTATCCCTACACACAAAGAAGCAGTTCAATTATTATTAGATATTTTAATTGAAAAAAATATTGTAAATTCTTTAGAAGAAATTAAAGGAGTCGGTCATAGAGTTGTACAAGGTGGATCTTATTTCCAAGAATCGTCAATTATTGATGAAGATGTTATCAATAAAATCGATGAATTAAAATCATTAGCACCTCTACATAATCCAGCTCACTTAACAGGTTACTTTGCTTTTAAAGAAGCTATTCCATCGGCTGGAGCAGTTGCTGTTTTTGATACAGCATTTCATCAAACATTAGAACCAAGATGTTATATTTATCCTATTCCATATAAATTCTATACTGATTATAAAGTTAGAAAATATGGTGCTCATGGAACATCACATTACTATGTGTCTCAAAAAGTTATTGAAAAATTAGGGAATCCTGAACACTCAAAAGTTATCGTTGCTCACTTAGGAGCTGGCGGGAGCTTATCAGCTGTTAAAGATGGTGTTTCAATTAATACCTCTATGGGATTCACACCACTTGCTGGAATTGTTATGGGAACACGTAGTGGTGACTTAGATCCTTCAATTATTGATTATTTAATTGAACAAGTTGGTATGGATATGAAAGAAATTATTCATATGTTAAATAAAGAATCTGGATTACTAGGTGTATCTGGTGTTTCTAGTGACTTTAGAGATGTTATGTTAGCAGCTAACGAAGGTAACGAAAGAGCTCAACTTGCTATTGATATCTTCTTTAGAAGAGTTATTGCTTATATTGGAAGATACTTTATTGCTTTAGGTGGCTGTGATGCTATCGCATTTACTGCTGGTATTGGAGAAAACTCTGCTTATGCAAGAAAAGAAATCCTTTCATTAGTGAGTGAAGCTTTAGGTATTGTTATTGATGATGAAGCGAATGAATCTGGTGATGGTGAACGTTTAATTACGAAACCCGAATCTAAAATTAAAGTTTATGTTATCCCTACAAATGAAGAATTAGTTATTGCTAGAGATACAAAACGTTTATTAAAACTATAGTTAATGTTTTTTATAGAGGCTTATTCAGCCTCTTTTTTTAATCTTTGTTTTTTGTTTTCATAAGAATAGAAAGAATTGTTAATGCTCCTATTCCCATTAAGACATAAGTTAAAAGAATTGTTTGATCTTCAGTCTCAACTACGGGTTCATCACCTAGTGTTTCAACTGGAGTTTTCTTATTTAAAAACTCATAATTATAAGAAATAACTTCTTGTTGATTATGAGTTGTATCTATATAATATTGTACTTTCTTTACTAAATACCCTAATGGTGGTTGTGTTTCCTTCATCATAAATAAAGCATGAGGATTTCCAACAATAGTGACATCTTCATCTATTAATAAAGAAGATTCTTCATTGAATAAATCAATAGGCAAATCACTCGAAAAAGAAACAACACCATCTTTAGAAGAAACAATCGTTTCAATCGCTGTTCCTGCCTCTACAATAATATCATGACGATAATTATAGATAGGACGATTTGCATACAAAGTAATTTGGGCACCATCTAGATAAATAGAATTTTCTTCATCTTTTTTAGCAACTTCAACAGATACTTTTTGTCTAATGTTTTCAACATCTATCATTTCTTCTATTAAATCAATCTCTTGATTCTGATATATCAGTTCAAAGTCTTTGACTGTTGAGTCTAGCACATAGCCAGGAAGTGTTTCTACTTCTTGATAAGTATATTTTCCTAATGGTAAATCAATTGATGTTATATAACCATCTTCTTGCGTTATCAAAGTTTCGACGACTTCACCCTTTTTAAAAATAACAGTTCCATCAAGACTAGGATCTACAATATCCTCTTTTGCTTTTATTTCAAACTTAACATTGCCTAATCCTTTGGAAATGTATATAAACTTTCCGTCTTGATAATCATCTAAAACCTCTCCATGCTTGTATAACTTTACTCGTCCTTTAACTGCCTGATCTGATAATTTAACAATTGTAAGAGGCGTTGTATCATCTGGTGCTATCTCATAAGATTCTTCTGTAATTTCAAATAATACAGGTTCTTTATTGATAAGATAACCTTGTGGTGCTTTGGTTTCTTCTAATTGATAATGTCCTACTTTTAGCTTCGTATTTAATATAATACTTCCATCAATATGGGTTGTCCATTCATCAATAATTTGATTTGGATAACTTGAGTAATCTTTATAAGAAACATATTGATTTGTATCTAGATTTTTAATCTTAAAAGAAGCGCCTGCTCTTTGAATTACTTTTCCTGTTTCTTGATCTAACTTTATGACTTTTAAAAGTGATTCAAAAGGAAGATTGTTGACTGTTACTTTTTTCATTTGATATCCAATTTCATACAATGACGCATCTTTATCAATAGTAACTAAAAAGTCACTTGCTCCATAATAACCACTTGGTGTCTTTGTTTCTTTTACACGATAAACACCATAAGGAAGTGGTGAAGTCGTTAGAAAACCATTTTCATCAGTTGTTCCTATAAAATACTTCTTGGCTTTTTCAAAGCCAACACTTTCATAATCATTATTTAATACAAATGTAAACTCTGCTCCTGCTAATCCTTTCACAACACCAGTTTCTCCGTCCTTTGTCCCTTCTTTAAAGATTTGAATACGTTGACTTGCTATTTTATTAGTCATTGAAATATCTTTAATAACTAACGATGTACTCATGTTTTGATAACTCACAAAGACATCAATAGTTTGATTATTTAAAATCAAAGAAGGATTACTTTGTAGTTCTTTAACATAATAATTTCCTAAATGTAATGATGAAAAGACAACTTCTCCTTTATCATTTGTCTTTTGTTTAGACACCAATTGATCTTTCGTATAATATGTCTTTGTTTTTGATGCATTCTGAATATTTTCTTTCGCATATAATCCAAATTCAATATCTTTTAAATAGACATCACCTAATAAATGATCAGTCACATCACTATCTATTTGTTTCTTTAAACGAATCTCACCTACTGGTTCTTGATTCTTGATAACCTTCTTCACATTATTTCCAGCTTCTACTTTAATGGTATAAATAGTTTCATCTAATAAATAACCTTCTGGTGCTGATTGCTCTTGTAAATAATAATCACCTACTAACAAATTTTCAACACGCAAGCTTCCTTGTTTAACCGTTAAGGTTTGATTATAGCCTTGGTTATTCCACAACTTAAAGATAGCTCCATCAATAAATTGATTATCCATATCTGTCTTATTAATTTCAATACTTCCTAATTTTAACCAGTCTACACTTAATGAGGTCGTCTTATCTTTATCACTCACATATTCACCTCTCCCAATAGTTTGTATAGATGAAGATGAAGGTTCAGAAATGATTGTTTGATAAGCATACGAACTTGTTTTAGCTCCTGATGTCCATTTATCAAGGACAACATTTAACGGCGCTTCAAAATGAAAGCGAGTTTGCCCTTTTACTTCTATACTTCCACCCGTTTGGTTAGTCCCATGTGTTTCATCAACATATGTTACTGCTGATGGAATTTCAAGAGTAACTCCAAATTTTGAACTACCACTTTCTAATGTAATACTTTCTGTTCTTTGAATATTACCGCTCTTATATGCTGATACATTTGATTTTGAAAATGATAATGCATAATCAGGAACAGATTGGCTATTGATAAAACTCATAAAGTTTTTAATAGCCGAGGGATTGGTATTTGTTCCTGAATAAAAATAAGATAAAGCTAATGATGTTATAACAATGGCTTGTTGACGATCAGTAAAACCACTCCATGGCTCTATCCCATTATATCCATAATACAATACTTTTTTAACATCTTCATCTTGATAAATCTTTGATGTTAAATGAGTTCCTGTTGATGGTGTTGTTTTAGAATGTTGTAAACAAAATACATGCTTACCTCCAATACTAAAATCACCTACCGTACTTCCACTATAAGTAGCCTTGCCATTATATGTTACAGTCTCGTTAGTCGGATAATCTCCAACATTAACATACTCATAAGCAAAACTATTTGTAATTGCTGACAAACAAGAGGTGATAAAAAGTACACAAGCTATCATCCCTTTAAAAATAATATATCTTTTCTTTTCCATGTTTTCTCCTTTTTCTAAATAAAAAAAGTATATGTTATACATATACATAAAATACTTCTATACAATATGTTGGTGATCTAATTCTTGTTTTCATGATAACTCCTTTCACAAAACAAAAAGAACCAGATTTCTCTGATTCTTAAACAATAAATCCTATAATATATGAAACAATCATTGCCGCTATAGCAACAAAGACTAAACCTTTTTCTTTATAAGCAAAGTATATCCCCACAAGACTTCCCCCTATTGCACTATAAATATTTCCAGTTGAATAGAATATACTTGGAAAGGTAAGTGCTGATAAGACTGCATAAGGAACATAATGTAATAAAGATAAGATAAATGGTGATTTGATTTCTTTTCTAAAGAAGGTTAAAGGAAGCATTCGTGGAAGGTATGTAAATACTGCCATAATGAAAACACAAATAATTAAATATGAATTCATGATGTAACCTCACTTACTGGATAGCGTAACGCTCCATAGATTGCTCCTGATAATGTCGCAACAATTAATTTAAAGCCACTTGATAATCCACTAAAGAGAGGGACATAGAAGAATATCATAGACACAATTCCACTCACCAAAACAACCTCAAATATTTTTCTAGACTTTGATGCTGGTGGAACAAGTATTGCTAAGAACATACCATATAAAGCAATACCCATTGCCTGTTGTAAAGACGTAGGCAAAATATTCATCAATGTCTCCCCTACCAATGTTCCACTTGTCCAACCAATGATAGGAACTAAGATAAACCCTAACATAAACTTAAAAGTCAGAGTCTTTTCTTCTAAAGATGCAACACTGAATGTTTCATCAGTGATACCAAAAGAGACAATCATTCTCTGTAATGTCGTCATCTTTTGATCTATTCGTTGGCTTAATGATAAAGACATTAAAAAATATCTCGCATTAATTAAAAGTAAAGTTAATGCCATCTCTAAATAAGTCGCCTGACTTAACATCAAAGACACTCCTGCAAATTGTCCTGATGAAGTTAAATTTGTTAATGATATAAGCGTGGCAAGCCCACTGGGCAAACCACTAGAAACAACCAATACGCCAAATGAAAAAGAAACCGGAAAATATCCTAAAGCAATTGGAAACCCTCTTTTACATCCATATATAAAATCATTCATACTCTTTCCCCCACATATGTTTACAATCATACATGAATTTAAAAAACTATTCAAATAGATTTTTTTGAATAAAGTCTTGTATATCAACTTGTGGAGTTAATACTTGATAAAATGGTTTTCTCAAATCCAATCTTTGAATATCAATAGATCTTATATCACTTAATTGGATTCTTGATTGTGTTATATGTGTATCAGTTTTTATTTTAATATCCATTTCAAATAATGGATTAGCTTTTGTAGAATCTTCTTTAATTGATGTACAGGGAACAACTAGCATCTTATATCCCATATCTTTTAAAACATAACACCAATGTCCATCCATAAGTTCCTTTGGAAAACCTCTGCCAATATTAAAGTATGCAAGATCATGAACTTTAGGTCTTTTATGTACATGATAATAAGTTTGATTGCAATCTCCATCTTTAACCAAATGACAATAGAAGTACTCTAACTGATTGGTTTGATGTAATAAAGCATAACTATACTTCTCGACATCATAGACTCCTGATTCCTTTAATTTCTCCAAAGATCTATTCATTTCTAACAAATTACTTTGTATACTCATAATAACCCTCCTACTTATATATACAAAGATTTTTCTCATTTTTCTTTTTTTTAAACGAAAATTTTTTATTTTTTTACTTTTAATTAAAAAAGGGACAAAATAAATTTTGTCCACTAGGTGATTAATCATCATAGATGAT
>CAZWXH010000056.1:0-11535 GCA_964637725.1 uncultured Coprobacillus sp.
ATGCATAATAAAAGATGACCTATCAAAGGATAAATCATCTAATAAAAATCTTATTAATTTCATGTGTCTACTTGACAAGACTCAGATCAGAATGCTAATACAATAACTATCCCTAATATAATCCCAAACATTTCTATAGACAATCTGTATATAATTGGATAACCTAATATTATCATGATTATAAAATATAATAGTGATAATATTGGTAAGACTATCCCATACTTCATCTTATGTTTACATATGATATATTGAAAAAATCCAACCATTGCACAAGGTAGAATGAATATAGATAATATCGTTATTAATGAGCTCATTTGAATCATAAACATAGATTGCCCTTCTTTCTATTTTACTTGAATAGTAAGTTGATTATGATTTTTTGTATCTTTCATCATACTTTCTAAATATGTTTTATAGAATTCTACATCCTTAGCAATCGGTTGATTATAATATTGATAACCTGGCATGTTTTTTAATTCTTCAATATGTTCATGCATATTTCCCGTAAAATAATAACGATTGGCTTTGACAAGAACTTCTTTCATTTGTTGGCGTATAGATTCATCTTTGATTTTTGAAAAACCTTCTTCAAAATGAGTTGATGAAACAAGATCAAAGTATTCATTTGAATCTTTTGATATTGTAAGTGATTCATTATGATAATTTATTGACTCTTTATTAATATCAATAACTCCATATTGTAATGGTGCATCCAATAAAGATGAAGATGCAATATCATAAATACCATTTATTTCTTGAATGTTTTGACAATGAACATGTCCACTTAATACAAAAGGAACTTGATATGATTTAAATAAATCAGCTATCTCTTTATTATTTTTAATTGTATAACCATTATTCAATAGTTCATTATGATCAGTTAAATTATGATGCATAGCAATTAACGGCGTCTTTTTATCCTTTTGAATAGATGTTAATTGTTCTTTCATCCATTTCATTGTAGAATCAGGAAAATTTCCACCCATCGCAAAGTTTCCACCTGTTAATTCATGAGCATTTGTGTCCATCATTAATAAAGAATATTTATCATTAATATCAATACGATAACTTAAAGATTCTTTATGTTCACTTGTTGATAAATTATATCCCAAATCTTTATAAACTTCTTTGAATACCTTTGCATTAGTTTTCTCTACTTCAAAATAATCATCTTTACCATAGCCTTTAGGATTGAGTGTATCAACATCATGATTACCATTAATAACAGCCACTGGAATATCATTATCAGTCACCTTCTTTAAATAATTGGCTAAACCTTGATGACTTCCCTTCTCTCCATTAAAAGAAAGATCCCCCGTCACAATAACTAAGTCAGGTTTGATCTCTTTTACTTTTGTTATAAAGGCTTCCATGATTTCATCAGCATTTGTTACCATTTTACCATCACCATATAACATACTCTCTTCAAACCATTCACAATCTTTATAATAGTCTTTTAAAAAGTAATGAATATCACTCGTAACCACTATTTTTAAGTTCTCTTTTTCAACTAGAGATTTACCTTGGCATCCTACCAACAACAAACATATTATTCCTATCAACAGTTTCCTCATATTATCACCTAATTTAAGTATAACACCAGCACTCAATTAAACAAAGAAAAAAAGCGCTTAGGCGCTTTTTAAGTTATTATAATGCTTCGTGGAATGTACGAGAGATAACATCATCTTGTTGTTCTTTTGTTAATTTAACAAAGTTAACAGCATATCCTGAAACACGAATTGTTAATTGAGGATATTTTTCTGGATGAGCTTGTGCATCTAATAAAGTATCTCTATTTAAAACATTAACATTTAAATGATGTCCACCTTTTTCAGCATAAGCATCTAACATTCCTACCAAGTTTTCAACTTGTTGATTATTTACAGCCATAATTTTCTCTCCTTCTTTAAAATTCATCATCATCTGGTAATATTACTGTTGGAATTTTACAAGCAGTATCGCCTTCTAAATCACAAGCAGCACCAGACATAATATCAATTTTTTCGATTTCCACATGACCTGGATCATTAACTTTGACATTGATATGTCCTGATCCTTGACTCATATGTTCGTCTAACATTTTGACTATTTCATCAATTTCTTTTTGAGTAGCCATCTATATTCACTTCTCTCTAGTTACCTTTTTTAATAGATTCAATATCAAGATCTCCAGCGAATACTTCATCATCTTTACCTAAAGCCCCAGGGATAATTGTGAAGGTATTTGAAATACCATCTTGAGCATCTCTGAAAGGTAATTTAGCAACTGATGATAATGAAGAGATTGCACCATGAGTATCTCTACCATGCATAGGGTTAGCACCTGGAGCAAATGGTTCTCCAGCTTTTCTTCCATCAGGGGTATTTCCTGTTGCTTTACCATAAACAACATTAGATGTAATTGTTAAGATTGAAGTTGTTGGTACACCATCTCTATAAGTATGATGTTGACGAATCATGTTCATGAATGTTTCTACTAACCATGAAGCAATTTCATCTGCTTTATCATCATCGTTACCATATTTAGGGAAATCTCCTTCAATTTCGTAATCAACGATAATACCATCTTCATCTCTAATACATTTAACTTTTGCATATTTCATTGCTGATAATGAATCAGTTACAACTGATAAACCAGCAATTCCTGTAGCGAAGTATCTTTTAACTTCTCTATCATGTAAAGCCATTTGGATTCTTTCATATGCATATTTATCATGCATATAATGAATAATATTTAAAGTGTTAACATATACTTTTGCAAGCCATGCCATCATATCAACATATTTTTGTTTAACATCTTCATAATCTAAGTAATCACCTTCAACCGCACGGTATCTTGGTCCTATTTGTTTCTTAGTTTTTTCATCTACACCACCATTGATAGCGTATAATAAACATTTAGCTAAGTTCGCTCTTGCTCCAAAGAATTGCATTTCTTTACCAACGATCATTGAAGAAACACAACAAGCAATTGCATAATCATCACCATGAGTAACTCTCATTAAATCATCATTTTCATATTGAATAGATGAAGTTGTAATTGATTGTTTTGCACAGAATGCTTTAAAAGCATGTGGTAAGTTAACTGACCATAATACAGTTAAGTTTGGTTCAGGAGCAGCTCCTAAGTTAGTTAATGTGTGTAAGTATCTAAATGATGTTCTTGTAACCATATGACGACCATCAACACCAACACCACCAATTGATTCAGTAACCCAAGTTGGATCTCCCGCAAAGATATCATTATAATCAGGAGTTCTTGCGAATCTCACTAATCTTAATTTCATAATAAATTGGTCGATGAATTCTTGAATTTGTTCTTCAGTGAAGACACCATTTTCAATATCTCTTTCAGCATAGATATCAATAAAAGTAGAAGTTCTACCTAATGACATTGCTGCACCATTTTGTTCTTTAACAGCACCTAAGTATCCAAAATATAACCATTGAATAGCTTCTTGTACGTTAGTTGCTGGTTTAGAAATATCAAAACCATAAGCATCAGCCATTTGTTTCAATTCACCTAATGCTCTAATTTGTTCACTTAATTCTTCACGTAAAAGAATTGTTTTTGAAGTCATTCTTTCTTGAGAAGTCGCTAATTGATTTTTCTTATCTTCAATTAAGTGATCAGTACCATATAAAGCAACTCTTCTGTAGTCACCAATAATACGTCCACGACCATAACCATCTGGTAAACCAGTGATAATGTGTGCAGAACGTGCAGCTCTCATTTCAGGAGTGTAAACATCAAACACACCTTGATTATGAGTTTTTCTATAATCTCTAAAGATTCTTGAGATTTCAGGATCTACTGTGTATCCATTTGATTCACATGCTTGTTCAGCAATACGAATACCACCAAATGGTTGTAAAGATCTTTTAAAAGGTTTGTCAGTTTGTAAACCAACAATTCTTTCTTTAGGTTGATCAATATACCCTGCAGCATGAGAAGTTAAAGTAGATACAACTTTTGTATCCATATCCAAAACTCCACCAGCATCTCTTTCTTTCTTAGTTAAATCCATTACTTCATCCCATAAAGCAAGCGTATCTGCAGTTGCATCAGCTAAGAAAGCATCATCGCCATCATATGGTTTGTAGTTTAACTGAATAAAGTCTCTTAAATTAACTTCTTTGTTCCACTTTCCTGCTTGGAAGCCTTCCCAAGCACCATTCCATTTTTCATTAAAAGTCATTTTCTAACCCCCTGTATATTATTTCCTATCCATTATAGCACTCAAGCATTGATGAAACAATGGTAATTTCATCATTTTTTGCTTATTAAGTATTTATAACAGATGTTATGGATAAGACAAACGTATTATAACAGATTTATATCAACATCTCTACTTATATGCACCAAGAGAAAGAGCTTATTTTTAAATAAATTATCATATGTAAAATTAAAAAATAAGCCTTAAGGCTTATAGTTTTGATTTAATATCTTTTTCTATTAAAGATGATTGTTTACCAAAGATAATTGATAAGGTTTGTTTCCCTTCAACTATTCCACTTGCTCCTAAAGATTGAATAGATGCAATATCAACAATTGATTGATTCTTTAAAATAACTGATAACTTAGATGGTGAACTACTAACATCATCAATATTTTCAATACCTCCTAATGCTTTAACTAATGTCTCAACATCAAAAGAAGAAGACATAGTGACAGTAGTCGTATTCTTAGCTTTTTTAGAATACAAATAGAAAAACACAATTCCGGCAACAACAACTATAATTAATCCAATAAGAAAAATATCCATATATTCACATCCTTTTTTGTTTGAAGTATTTGTTTTTTATAGTATACTATAATAAGATAAAAAAAGAAATATGAAAGGAGTCAAACAATGGAAAAAATGAAAATACTTTTTAAACGTCAACCATTGATTCCTATTTTAATTGTACTCGCATTTATAAGTGTTATTTCTATATTAAGTGCGACTCCTTTAATTAATCTTCCAGGCGCCTCTACAATGTGGTTAAAACAAGGTCTCTTCTACTTAGCATCTTTTGTGATTATCTATATTATCAACAAAGTCGGTAATGAGCAAATCTATGATAAGATATGGCTTGCCTATTGGATTGTGATTGCCTTATTAGTGGGACTTGTCATTGATAGAATATTCTATGTTTATATCACTGTAGGAAACGATATTATTCCTTTTGCGAATACTGTCAATGGTGCAACTTCTTGGTATAATCTTCCTGGTTTTAGTTTACAACCTTCCGAGTTTATGAAAGTCATCATCGTTATCATTCTTGCCAAAGTTACCAAAGAATATAATGAACATGCTTTAATTAAAACTTTTGAAAGTGAAGTCAGATATATTATAAAGTGTATGGGTGTTGTTATTTTACCAGCTGCTCTTATTTATTTACAAAATGATGCTGGGGTTGTCTTAATTATTTTAAGTGGTGTTTTCTTTGTTATATTATCTAGTGGTTTAAGAGGATCATGGTTTACTTTTGGTTTTCTCTTAGTTGGTGTTATTATCGCCATTGGCGCATATTTGTTTTACCAACACCCTGATGTTTTTTCTCAGATTATTAGTGGTCATACACTAGATCGTTTCTATGGCTGGGCAAATCCTGAAGGTACATATGGAAAAGAAGGATACCAGTTATTTAACTCTTTATTATCTTATGGTACTGCTGGTTGGCTTGGTCATGGTTTCCAAAGTGTTGTAAAAGCTTTCCCTGAAGCTCATACTGACTTTATCTTTGCAGTTATATTAACGAACTATGGTTATATTGGAGGATTAATTACTCTTTGTGCAACAATAGCTTTAGATGTTGCGATATTAAGAATTGGCTTTCATACAACAAGTAATCGAGACAAACACTTTATTATGGGAATATTTGGAATGATCGCATTCCAACAAATATGGAATATTGCGATGATTTTAGGACTACTTCCCATCACCGGTATTACCCTGCCATTCTTATCCAATGGTGGATCATCGTTATTATCATACATGATTGCAATTGGCATGATAATGGATATCAGTAATCAAAATACAATATTAAAAAATAAGATTATCTAGAAATTGACTTTCTTGATAATCTTTATTTGTTTTGTGACAGGATGAACAAATGCTATCATAATACTTTGTAAATCAAACTCCCCTGATTGTTTCCCATATATTTCATCACCAATTAAAGGATGACCTAAATGAGACATATGGACTCTGATTTGATGCGTTCTCCCTGTTTCCAACATACATTCAACATAAGAAACCCCATCTTTATAAGCTAATCTTTGAAAATGTGTTACTGAAGGTTTCCCCAATTGATCAACTCTTCTTTTTAAAACATGAGCTTCTTTGTATATCGGTAAATCAATGATTCCAGATTCTTCAATATATCCCATAACATGTGCTTTATAACGTCGTTTAATACTTTGAATATCTTTACACATCATATCATGAATAATTCTATACTTAGCGACTATCAACAATCCTGATGTATCTTTGTCTAGCCTACTTACAAGATGAACTGTAGAATCAAGTTGAATTGTTTGATAATAAAAACTAATAGCGTTGGCTAAAGTATGACTAGGATGAGCACGTGTTGGAATGCAAGGCATTCCTTTTTGTTTATCAATAACCATTATATAATCATCTTCATAAACAATATGTAAATCAATATCTTCTTTTTCAATAAGATTGTTTTCTTTAGGAAATACAAAACTAATTGTTTCCCCTTCTTTTAAGATATATCTTACCGTTTGGTGAACACCATCAACAAGAATATCACCATTCATCTTAATATCTTTAAGAATTGTTTTATTAAAACCATGTCGATATGCAAAATCATCAATCCTTGATTGATGATCATCACGACTAATTATCCATTGCCTTATCATTTACTTAAAAACGCTCTTTTCAATCTTTCAATAAATGACACATTCTTTAGTTGAATAAAACGTGCATATTGATTAGAAAGCTTTACATCAATACTTTCAATATCTTTCATATCATAAACCAAATGATCAATACCTAAAACTGAATATTGAAAATCTTGTGATTCAAAATGAATTGTATGTGTTTTATCCAAAATCAAAGAAGAACCAAGTGATCGATAAGCGTTATGATGAATACCTGCAATCTCACTTAACTGCATTAATCCTGTATGAGAATAAATAACTGCACCATTAATTGACTTATTATAAGCAGTTGAACCAACCGCAGTTGAAACACAAAGACCATTTCCTCTAAATGTTTCAAACATCTCTGAATTAATAGAAACATCTAAAACTTGAGAACGCATATTATTTTCAATTCGCATCTCATTAAGAGCAAGATGAACATCATATCCCGTATCCACTTCTAATAATTCTCTTGTATAAATTTGATACTCTTGATTTTTAATATCATCAATAAAAGCCATATATTCATCTTTTTGATAATCAGTTAAAAAACCAAGTGTTCCTGTATGAATACCAATAAAAGCAACATTACTAAGTTGATCAATATATTTATGAACACTTAACAACATTGTTCCATCCCCACCAATAGAAATAACAATCTCAGGATTCTTTTCATTATATTCCATACAAGCATCTAACTCTAAACGTATTTTCTTTTCTAAGTTTTGAGATATTTCATCTTGTTTACATACTACTGCATATCTTTTCATAACGTCACCCACTTTCTTCTATTATATAATAATTGAAATTTTTATCAACACAAGATAGAATAGAAGTGGTGATAATATGAATGAACAAATAGAAATAGAATATAAAGTCTTACTCACAAAAGAAATCTATAACTCAATTCTTAATGATTATAGAGATTTAAGTATGTCTGATTATAAACAAACAAACTATTATTTTACACATCCTCTCATTCAAAAAAACAAATATATGTTAAGAATAAGAGAAAAGAATAATCAATATGAATTAACTTTAAAAAGACCTCAAGGTAACCATCGTTTAGAATTGAATATTAATATCTCTAAAGAAGATAAAGATAAGCTTATCAATCATATTCCTATTGATAATGAAATCATTGAATGTTTAAAGACTCTAGGTATTAACCAAGAAGAATTAAAGCAACAATTTTCTTTAACAACACATCGTTATGATATAGTTTTAAAAGAAGGAACACTCTCTTTAGATTACAATACTTATCAAAATAATGAAGATTATGAACTAGAGTTTGAAGTTGAAGATGAGTTAGTTGGATATCAAAAGTTTTTAGAAATTATCAAACCTTATCATATTCATTATCAAAAAAACTGTGATAGTAAGATAAAAAGAGTTCTAGATTCGCTCTAGAACTCTTTTTCTATTCAATAGGTGCTTGATAAAAGCTTCCAATAAAGTTTTCTGTTTTTAAAACATTAATAATAATATGAGAATCAATATCTCTCATCATTTCAACAATATCTTGAACTTCATAACTCGATACAACTGTATAAAGTATATACATATCTTGATAACTATATCCACCTTTAGCCAATGTGATGGATATCCCATGTTTAAACTTAGAGACATAAGCATCAACAATGGGTTTTGAATCCATCGTTGTCATTTGAAGCGTAACACGTTCATAACGGTTATAGAAGGAATCAATTGTCTTCGTACAAATAAATTGAAATAGAATAGAGTATCCAGCGTATTCCCATCCAAATAAATATCCAAAGATAATTAATAAAACAGTATTAAACGCAAAGACATATTGCCATATAGCTTTGCCTTTTTTCTGTGATACATACAATGCTATAAAATCAGTACCACCCGTAGAAGCATTACCTTTTAATGCAATGACTGTTAACAATCCATAGGCAAAACCTCCAAATGCAATATTCAAAAGAACATCTTCAAATAAAGGTGGAAATGAAAATACATTTAAAAAGAAACTTGCTAGAAAGACTTGTAATAATGAAAAGAATGTAAATCTAGGACTTATTGTTTTATAACACAATATTGCAACTGGTATATTTAATAGTATCATTCCTAATGATACAGAAAAATCAAAACCAAATAATGATGTCACTTTATTGATTAAAATAGCAACTCCAGTAAAACCACTTGAAAGAAGGTTAGAAGGTTCAATAAAGACTTTTATAACATAGGCTTGCATATAAGCGGCAATAAGAACAGAGAAAAGCGTAATAAGAAGACGAACCTTTTTATTTTGTCTAATTTTTTTTATCATAGACTCTTTATAATTTTCTCTACTAATTCTTGAGATACGATTTCATAATCAGACTCATGTGGTAAAGACGCATATGTAAAGTTAACATCTTGAGAGATTGTTGTTGGATCATTCACCCAATCTTTACAAGAACTATGAACTTGGTTAATCTTTGTAAATTCTATCATTTCTCTAGCATTTGTTGCATTAATTCCACTGCCCGCTAATATTTCAATAACATCACCATATAACGCTTGTAATTCTTTAATTACATCTTTTCCTTTCATTGCTTGCGGTTGTAGTCCACTCGTTAAAATACGATCAACACCTAAATCAATTAAAACTTTTATTGCTTGATGATAATCTTTAACACAATCAAAAGCACGATGAAAAACAACTTCTCCATTATATTGCTTGATAATATCAATAATCTCTTTGGTCTGTTTTTCATCAATCAACCCATTACTATCTAAACATCCAAAAGCAATACCATCAGCACCATTTTCCATCATTATCTTTGTATCAAGTTTCATTACTTCAAATTCCTCTTGACTATAATGAAATCCTGCCCCTCTTGGTCTCACCATTGTTATAACTTTTAAATCAGTATTTTGTTTAGTTAAAAGTAAAGTCCCTAGTGATGGTGTTAACCCTCCTAAGTGAAGCGCACTATTTAACTCAATACGCTTTGCGCCTCCTTGAAAAGCATGCAAAGCATCTTCATAACTACCACAACATATTTCTACTACTGTATTCATAATTATCCTCCTTTGTTTATTATAACACTCATATCTTTTATTATTCTTCTTTTAAAGGGGCTGTTCTTGTTTTCATATAATCATCTAGCCATTCTTGACTCGCTTTTTCATGAATACAATGACCATCTATATTTTTAGTTATATAAACAGTTGGTGCTTGTTCACTTGTTGCAACAACAAAAGAAAATCCTTCAATATTCGTTGCAACACCCCATTCACCTTTATTATTCATTGCGACTAATGATAAATCTCCAGCCTTTCCCCGCCTTCTTTTTAATTCTTCGTTTAACTGGTTAACAGCTTTTTCACATGCATCTTGAGGATGAAGTCCTTCCTTCATCAATCTTACTATCTCATAAGAAATACAACCTTTCATAAGATCTTCTCCTAATCCCGTTGCACTCGCACCACCGACAAATGAATCTACATAGAAACCAGAACCAATGATTGGTGAATCACCAACACGTCCTTTCTTCTTCATAAATAAACCACTTGTTGAAGTTGCACATACCATTTTCTTATGATTATCTAAACAAACCATCCCAACAGTATCATGACCAGCATATGGTTTTATGGTTTTTAAATCTTGTTTTTTTCTATTCTTATAATGAATAATTGCTCGATCACTCAACATATCTTTCTGCATAAAACCATTATCTTTTGCATATTTTTGAGCACCTAAGCCTACCAAAATATTATTAACTTTCTCCTTAGATAAACGTCTTGCTATAGAAACAGGATTAGCGAAGCCTTGAATAGCCCCAACTGCTCCCACATCTAAAGTATTTCCATCCATATAAGCAGCATCTAATTCAACTTCCATATCTTCATTAGGAAGGCCACCATACCCAACTGATTTATAATAAGGGAAATCCTCTACCATTTTAATTGCAGTCTCGATTGCCTCTCCTGCATCAACACCTGTATCAAGCAATGAACAAGCCTCTTCAACACCTTCTTTAGCCATACGCCAAGTTGCGATTATGCCCCACATAATATTCACACTCCTTTACTTAAGTGTAACAATTATCTTTTTTAAAAACAATATAAAAATAGGTAAGAGAGCTATCTCATACCTACTAACAGTCACCTTCACATTTTCCAGTAACAATATCATTATAATATTCCTTTTTAATATCAGTGAATTGTGGACAGAAATCACTATTATCACATTCTTGAAGGCGACGTAATTCTCTAGGAATAAAAGCACGAATTTCTTCTGCATTATATCCTACTTGAAAACGTCTTTCATCAATAATAATTGGTCTTTTTAAAATTGATGGATTTTCTTGAATGAAATGAATCAATTCATTAACTGACATACTATCTAGATCAATCTTATCTTCTTTAATAATTTTAGATCTTTTTGATATAATATCATCTGTTCCATTTTCGCTTCTTTCTAATAATTCTTTCAATTCACTTTCTCTTAATAATGTAGAAAAAATATTTTTTTCTACATAAGGAATTTGATGATCTTTCAACCATGTCTTAACCTTACGACATGAAGCACAACTCGGTGCAGTATATATTCTTATCATGACATCATCTCCTTACTTTTTCATTATACTACAAATTAACTCTTTATGAAATTCTTTTTTGTTATTCTATTGATTTTTATCATAATT
>CAZWXH010000057.1:0-11490 GCA_964637725.1 uncultured Coprobacillus sp.
TGATAATCACTTTCGAAAGTGATAAGCACAGAAACAAAAAAACAGGAGATAACGCTCCTGTTTTTCTGTGATATTTAATGTGTTCTCTGCTTGAACAATATTATTTTAACATATCATTTTTAATATAACAAGTTCATTTATTATTTTCCTTTGAAATATTTAATGGACAGATGAAATCAGTATATCATATTAATTCATCTAAAACATATTTTGATTGCACAAACTTCTATTTTGTCATTGATAGAAAAGGTGAAAGCAAATATATTAACACAAAAATATTTAGTGAGTTCATTAAAGATTTTCAAGAACATATTTTTTTGCCTTTAACTCACTATTTTACAGAAAAACAAATCTATAAAATCAGAAGATATAAAATAAAACGGATGTCTTAGAATAATTATCAGATGAGAAAATAGTGAGACAAATTTGAGACCAATAACAATTGCGTTCATGATATAATAATACTGTCACTTTCCTCCCTATAAAGGAGGTGATATTTGATGATCTCTCTGCTCGAAGCAGTAGTGGCTATCGGAATGGGTATTGTTGTAAGTATTCTTACATATTTTATCAACAAGTGGCTTGATAATCACTTTCGAAAGTGATAAGCACAGAAACAAAAAAACAGGAGATAACGCTCCTGTTTTTCTGTGATATTTAATGTGTTCTCTGCTTGAACAATATTATTTTAACATATCATTTTTAATATAACAAGTTCATTTATTATTTTCCTTTGAAATATTTAACTCCAGCCTCAAATAATAATTGATCCATTTCCCCTATTATATTCTTATTTCTATGTTCTCCTTGACGTTCACTATGTGCCATTTTACCAAGTACACGTCCGTCTTTAGAGACAATTCCTTCAATAGCCATCATTGATCCATTTGGATTATAAGGTGATTCCATTGTTGGTTGACCATCTTTATCAACATATTGTGTAATCACTTGACCATTGTTGAATAATTCTTCAATAACATTTCTAGGTGCAACGAAACGTCCTTCACCATGAGAAATAGGAACTGTATGGATATCTCCAACATTGACATTAGCAAGCCAAGGTGACTTGACAGAAGCTATTCTCGTCTCTACCATTTGTGATAAATGGCGTCCAATTGTATTAAATGTAAGAGTTGGATCTTCTTTATCCATATCTTTGATATGACCATATGGTAATAAGCCTAATTTAACTAAAGCTTGGAATCCATTACAAATACCAATAATTAAACCATCACGATTATCTAATAAATCAGTAATAGCATCTTTTAACTTAGGATTTCTAAGTACTGTTGCTATAAACTTACCTGAACCTTCAGGTTCATCACCAGCACTAAATCCTCCTGGTAACATCATAATTTGAGCTGATTTAATTGCTGCTTCTAATTCATTAACAGACTTCTTAATATCTTCTTCTGTTTTATTTCTAATAAGAACTAATTGAACCTTTGCGCCAGCTTTTTCAAAAGCACGTTTTGAATCATATTCACAGTTTGTTCCTGGGAATACAGGGATAACAACTTGTACTTCATCATACACTTTTGAAGAATTAAGTTTTTCTCTATCATGACAATCTTTCATAATGATTTCATCAGTTGGAGCTTTTTCTTTTGTTGGATAAACATCTTCTAATACTGTTTCATAAGTGTGATACGCTTCATCCAAAGATAAAGTTTCACCTCTATAAGAGACTGCATTCTTATCATTTGTATATCCAATAATTCTTGTATTTGTACTAGAAATTACTGATGCATCCTCAACTTCAATAAGAATATGACCATAATTTTTATCAGTTAATTCACCTAAAGAATATTCATCATTTAATTCAACCCCAATGGCATTACCAAATGCCATTTTATAGACTGCTTCAATAATTCCACCATCTTTAATTGTATAAGCACTTAAGACTTTCCCATCTTTCATCAATTTCATGATTTCATCATATTGTGCTTTTAATATATTAAAATCAAAAAGACGGAAGTTATCTAAAGGTAAAGTATATTCAACTAAAGTATGTTTTGTTCCTTTAAGTTCAGGTGTGATAACATCTCTCGCATCTGCTCCAGTAATCGCAAATGAAATTAAAGTAGGCGGAACATCTAAATCTTCAAAAGAACCAGACATTGAGTCTTTCCCACCAATAGATGCTAATTTCAATTCTTCTTGAACTCTATATGCTCCTAGTAAGGCAGCAAAAGGTTTACCCCATTTACTTGGAATATCTAATAACTTTTCAAAATATTCTTGGAAAGAGAAACGAATTGTATGATAATCTCCACCCATGGCAACTATTTTAGCTACTGATTCAACAATCGCATACATTGCACCATGGTATGGTGACCATTTAGAAATTAATGGATTATAACCATAACTCATTAATGAACATGTTGTTGTTTCTTTACCAAGCACTGGTATTAAAGCAGCCATACCTTCAGTTTCAGTTCTTAAAGTCTTTCCTCCAAAAGGAGATAAAACAGTTCCGTTTCCAATTGAAGAGTCAAATCTTTCAATCAATCCTTTTTGACCACACACTGATAAACGAGATAATATGTCTTTTGATGTTTCAACAAAAGAATCTTGTGTATCTCTATCAAAAGGTGTCTTACTAAAATCAGGTAATTCTAATTGGATATCTTGATAACGTGCAGCACCATTTTTATCTAAAAATGCTCTATCAATATCAACAATTGTTTGTCCCATATAAGTCATTGTTAAACGATTATCATCAGTAACAACCGCAACTCTTACAACTTCAAGGTTTTCATCAATACAAGCTTGTTTAATCACAGCTTCATCTTTTTCTTCAATAACAATAGCCATACGTTCTTGAGACTCACTAATCGCAAGTTCAGTTCCTGTTAAACCTTCATATTTTTTTAGAACTGCATCCAAATTAATATTTAATCCTGGTGCCAATTCACCAACAGCTACACAAACACCACCAGCACCAAAGTCATTACAACGAACAATTTTTTCTGATACTGCTTTGTTTCTAAATAATCTTTGAATTTTTCTTTCTTCTACAGGGTTTCCTTTTTGAACTTCAGCTCCTGCTGAAGTTGTTGTTTCTAATTCATGTGATTTAGATGAACCAGTTGCTCCACCTACTCCATCTCTACCTGTTCTACCACCAATTAATAAAACAATATGATCTTTTAATGGTTCAAGTCTTTTAACTTGATCTTTAGGTGCAGCCGCTACAACCGCTCCTACTTCCATACGTTTAGCAACATAACCTTCATCATAGATTTCATGAACATATCCTGTTGTTAAACCAATTTGGTTCCCATAACTTGAAAAACCATGAGCAGCTTCTTGACAAATCTTTCTTTGTGGAAGTTTACCCTTCAATGTATCATCTAAAGACTTTCTAGGATCCCCAGCACCAGTAATACGCATAGATTGATAAACATATGCTCTTCCTGACAATGGATCTCTAATCGCTCCACCTAAACAAGTAGCCGCACCACCAAATGGTTCAATTTCAGTTGGATGGTTATGTGTTTCATTCTTAAACATTAATAACCAATCTTCATCACCTTCACTTGTATGAACTTTAAGTTCAACTGAACATGCATTAATTTCTTCAGAAACTTCTAAATCATCTAAATATCCAGTCTTTCTTAATTCCTTCATAGAAATAGTTGCAAGATCCATTAAAGTTAAAGGACGTAATGTATCTATACCATAAACAACATGACGACTTGTTTTATAATCTTCTATATCTTTTTCAAAGATTTCTTTAAAAGCTCCAGTTTCAATATCTAAATTAGTAATAATTGTCGCAAAAGTTGTATGACGACAATGATCAGACCAATATGTATCTAATACTTTTAATTCAGTTTCTGTAGGATCTCTTTTTTCTTCATTCTTATAATAATCTTGAGTGACTTTTAAATCATCATAATTCATTGCCATTCCATTATCTTTAATAAATTGTCTTAATTTATTATCATCAAAATCAATAAAACCATCTATTGTTGGAACTGCTTCAATATGAACATTTTCATTAGATAAATCAGTTACTTTTTCTAAAGATGCTAATCTTTGATCAACTGGATTAATTAAATAATCTTGAATACGTTTAACTTCTTCATTAGATAATTCACCAATCAAAACAATTAATCTAGCACATTTAACTTTTACATTTTTCTCACCTGTTAACAATTGAAAACATTGTTCACATGCATCTGCTCTTTGATCATATTGCCCAGGTAAATATTCAATAGCAAAAACATGAGCATATGCTGTTGTGGGATACTCTTCACGATAAACATCATCAACCATAGGTTCACTTAAAATAGTAGGAATACCTTGATTTAAGACATCCTCACTTACACCTTGAACATCATAACGATTAACAACATTTAATTCAGTAATACTATCAATCTTTAATTGTGTCTTTAAATTATTTAATATTTCAGCTGCTTCAACAGCATAATCTTTTCTTTTCTCTACATATATACGATAGACTTTACTCATCATTGCACTCCTTTTTAATTTAGACCTATGTCTTTACGATAATATTGACCATCAAAATGAATCACCTTGGCAGCCTTATAAACCTTTTCTCTTGTCTCTTCTAAAGAAGATCCAAGGGCACAAATATTTAAAACACGTCCTCCATTTGTAACAACTTCTTTTTTATCATTAAAAGCAGTTCCGGCATGGAAGATAATAATATCTTCATCAACCTTATCAAATCCTGTAATAATTGATCCTTTTGGATAGCTTGCTGGATACCCTGGTGCAGCAAGTACTAAACATGCCACATGTTCCTTTTTCCATTTCACTTCAACTTGATCAAGTGAAGACGTCGATACTGCATACATAATATCAAATAAATCACTCTCAAGTCTTAATAGAATAGATTGTGTTTCAGGATCTCCAAAACGAACATTAAACTCTAAGACCTTAACTTTATTATTTTCAACCATCAATCCTATAAAAACAACACCACGATAATCCATATTATCAGCTTTTAAACCAGCCATAAATGGATCAAGGACATCTTTTTGAATTGTTTCATCCATTCCCTCGATCATGAAAGGATTAGGCGAAACAGTTCCCATACCACCAGTATTTGGTCCTTTATTTCCATCATAAATTTGTTTATGATCTTTCGCACTTACCATTGGAACTATTGTTTTACCATCAGTAAAACAAAGTAATGAACATTCAAATCCAGTTAAGAATTCTTCTAAGACAACTTTACTTCCAGCTCCATCTAAACTTCCTTCAAGCATCATTTCTTTTAAAGTATCAATAGCATTTTGTTTACTATCACAAATAACAACACCTTTACCAGCTGCAAGACCATCAGCCTTAACAACAACTGGATAAGTGAAATCACTTAATGCACTGACTGCTTCATCATATGAATTTACTTCTTTATAAGAGGCTGTAGGTATATGATGTCTTGCCATGAAGTCTTTAGAAAATGCTTTGCTTCCTTCTAAAGTAGCAGCATATTTTGTCGGTCCAAATACTTTATGACCATGACTTTCTAATAAATCAGCCAACCCATTACAAAGCGGAACTTCTGGTCCAATAACCGTAAAATCAATAGACTTATCTTCTACAAACTTTAAGATTCCTTGTAAATCTTCAACACTTCCTGGATGACAAGTTCCGATACATGCGATTCCTGGATTACCTGGGATTGCATGGATTTCATCAACACGAGGACTTTTATTTAATGTATATGCAATCGCATGTTCACGACCACCACTACCAATAATTAATACCTTCATGACTTCCTCCTTAGTGTCTAAAATGTCTATAGCCAGTAAATACCATAGGGACATTTCGTTCATTACATAAATCAATTGAATCTTGATCTCTTACACTACCACCCGGTTGTACGATTGCTTTTATACCAGCATCAATGGCAACTTTAGCACAATCATTAAATGGGAAGAATGCATCACTAGCTAAAACAGAACCCTTAAAATCTTTATCAGGATTATTTGCGATAGCATTTTCAAGTGCCCAAATACGAGATGTTTGTCCTCCACCAATAGCAAGAGTGACACCATCTTTAACAATACAAATGGCATTTGATTTTACAAACTTTACAACTCTCATTCCAAATTCCATATCAGTTAATTGTTCAGCTGTTGGCAATGCTTCAGTAACAACTTTCATTTCATCAATCATTTCTTTATTTATATCTTGAACTAATACTTTTCCTTCAAGATATTTAATATCATATTTTGCTTCTTTCGCATCTAAATGTTTAAGTTTTAAAATACGTAAATTTTTCTTAGTTCTTAAAACTTCTAAAGCATCATCATCAAAATCAGGAGCAGCAACTATTTCTAAGAATATCTTTTTCATTTCTTCAGCTGTTGCTTTATCTATTTTATAGTTTACTGCAACAATGCCACCAAATATTGATTGTGGATCTGCTTCATATGCTTTCATATAAGAATCATAACCATTGCTTGCAATCGCAACACCACAAGGTGTTGAATGTTTAATCGCAGCAGTTACGATTTGATCTTTAAATTCTCTAACAACAGCAATTGCACCATATAAATCATTAACATTATTAAATGATATTTCTTTACCATTTAATTGTTCATAATCTAATAATGATTCTTGAACAAAACCATCAACATAAGCATTAGCACGTTGTTGAGAGTTTTCACCATATCTTAAATGTTCAGTTTTCTTTAAAGAAAGATTTAAAACATCAGGGAAATCATCACCTACAACACCTGCAAAATAACGAGATATCATAGCATCATAAGCACCTGTTGTACTAAATGCTTTATATGCAAGATTTAATCTAAAATCATAATTATCATTATTCTTTTCAATTGCTTCTAAGACTTGTGTATAATCTTTTGGATCTGTAACAATTAAGACATCTTTATAGTTTTTAGCTGCACTTCTAATCATTGAAGGTCCACCAATATCAATATTTTCTATCATATCTTCCATAGGTTTACCAGCCTTTAAAGCCTTCTCAAATTCATATAAATTAACACAAACCAAATCAATGGGTTGAATATCCATTTCTTTAACTGTATCAACATGTTCCTTTAAATCTCTACGGAACAATAAACCACCATGAACTTTAGGATGTAAAGTCTTTACTCTCCCATCTAAAATCTCTGGAAATCCAGTCACATCATCAATTGGAATTGCTTTAACTCCTTCATTCTTTAATTGACTTAAAGTTCCACCAGTAGAAATAATTTCAAAACCTAATTTTTCTAATCCTTTACAAAAATCAACAACACCATCCTTATTTGTTACACTGACTAATGCTCTTCTCATATGATTTCCACCCTTTCATTATTAATCTTCAATTGACATTCAGCATATAAAGAAACTGCTTTAGGTAAAATACGATGTTCAATTTCTAATACCATTTCTTGCATTTCCTCAGGAGATTGTGCCTTGCTTACATCTCTTGCTTCCTGCATTATAATTGGTCCACCATCAACTTCACTACTCACAAAGTGAACAGTTGCACCAGCAATTTTTACACCACGCTTAAAGGCATGCTCATGAACATGTAATCCATAAAAGCCAGGTCCACAAAATGATGGGATAAGTGATGGATGAATGTTCATAATTTTATTTTTATAAATATGAATTAACTCATCTGAAATAATGGCTAAGTATCCTGCTAAAACAATTAATTCAACACCTTCTTCTTGAAGTCTTTGAATTAATAATTGATCATCTTTAATACATTCCGCTTTAACACCGGCATTTTTAGCTCTTTCTAATCCGTATGCATTCTTTCTATTAGAAACAACCAAAACAATTTCTCCATTGATGCGACCATCATGTGTCGCATCAATAAGAGATTGCAAATTCGTTCCGCCTCCAGATACAAAGACAGCTATTTTTAACATAGAGTAACTCCTTTGTCTCCTTTTTCTACTGTTCCAACTTCATAACATTCAATTCCTGTTTCTTGAATTGCTTTCATTGTTTTTTCTACATCTTGAGGATCTAATGCTAAGATCATACCAAGACCCATATTGAAAGTGTTATACATCATATCTTCACTAACGTTCCCACTTTTGGCAATAAGTTTAAAGATTGCTGGAACTTCATAACTATCTTTTTTTACTGTTGCATGAATTCCAACAGGTAACATTCTTGGAATATTTTCATCAAAACCACCACCAGTGATATGACTACATCCTTTAATTTTAACACCTGATTTTTGGATGTTTTTTAGTGCTTTAACATAAATTTGAGTAGGTGCGATTAAAGCTTCACCTAATGTTTTTCCTAATTCTTCATAATATGTATCAAGAGATTCTTTCGTCATTTCAAATACTGAACGGACTAAAGAAAAACCATTACTATGAACACCACTAGACGCGATTCCAACTAATACATCACCTGGTTTAATTGTACTACCATCAATAATATCTTTACGATCAACAACTCCAACCGCAAATCCTGCTAAATCATAATCATCCTCAGGCATAAGTCCTGGATGTTCTGCTGTTTCTCCACCAACTAAAGCACATTCAGATTGAACACATCCTTGAGCGACACCACTCACGATTGTCGCAATTTTTTCAGGAAAGTTTTTACCACAAGCAATATAATCTAAGAAGAATAGTGGTTCTCCTCCTGAACAAATAATATCATTGACACACATTGCAACTGCATCAATTCCGATTGTATCATGTTTATCCATTAAAAATGCTAATTTAACTTTTGTTCCACAACCATCAGTTCCAGATAAAAGAACAGGTTCTTCCATATTCTTAATAGCACTTAAATCAAATGCTCCCGCAAAACCACCAACTCCTCCTAATACCTCAGGTCTCATTGTTTCTTTAATATGTTTTTTCATTAATTCTACTGATTTGTATCCTGCTTCAATATCTACTCCAGCTTTTTTATAATCCATTATGATTCTCCCTTATTTATATTTATTAATAACGTCTTCATTGGCTTTCATTGCTTGAACTTCCATATCTTTTCTAAATGCCAATAATTTTTGTTTTAATTCATCATGTTGTACAGCCATCATTTGAAGTGCTAAATAAGCAGCATTCTTACTACCATTAATTGCGACAGTCGCAACTGGTATACCAGAGGGCATTTGTACGATTGACAATAATGCATCCATACCATCCAATGTTGCTCCACTTAAAGGAACACCAATAACTGGTAAAATTGTTTGTGAAGCAACAACACCTGGTAATGCTGCTGCCATTCCGGCAGCCGTAATAATAACTTCAGTACCATTTGTCTCTGTTTCTTTAATAAATTCACTTAATCCTAAGTGAGCTCTATGAGCTGATAAACATCTCACGTTTACTTCTACTCCATAATCTTTTAAAATTCCAATTGCTGGTTCAACTTTTGATAAATCACTTGTAGAACCCATAATAATAGCGACTTTCATCTTTTATATTCATCCTTTCTTTGAAGTACCAAAAGAGACCTTCGTCTCTTTTAGAACAATCCTACTATTTTTCCATTTTCATCAATATCCATATTAACTGCTGCTGGTGCTTTGGGAAGCCCTGGCATACGCATGATATCGCCACTAATAGCTACTAAGAACCCGGCACCAGCTGAAGGTATTAAATCATTAATCGTTACCTTAAAACCAGTAGGTCTTCCTAGTAGTGTTTGATCATCAGATAAAGAGTATTGAGTCTTAGCCACACAAATAGGAAGGTCTCCTAATCCTTGTGCTTCATACTTCTTCATCTTATTTAAAACTTTCTTAGTGAAAGTGACATCATCCCCACCATAAATTTCTTTAGCAATAATTCTTATCTTATCAGCAATAGGTTGATTTAATTCATAGATAGGTTTGAAATGTGCAACTTTCGTTTCTAAAACTTCAAGCAGTTTATTCGCTAACTCAATTCCACCTTCGCCACCTTTTTCCCAAACCTTACTAATTGCTACATCTACACCTTTTTCTTTACAGATATCATTTAATAACTGTAATTCCGCTTCGGTATCCGTTGGGAAAGCGTTAATAGCAACCACACTAGGTAAACCATATTTTGATATATTTTCAATATGCTTTTCAAGATTTTCAATTCCCTTTTTCAAAGCATCTAAATTTTCTTCATTTAAATCTTTCTTTAACACACCACCATGCATTTTTAATGCACGTACTGTTGCAACAATAACAACAGCATCAGGATTAAGATTAGCTTGACGACACTTAATATCTAAAAACTTCTCAGCCCCTAAATCAGCCCCAAAACCAGCTTCTGTAATCGCATAATCACCAAGTTTCATTGCTAACTTTGTCGCCATTACAGAATTACATCCATGAGCAATATTGGCGAAAGGTCCACCATGAACAAATACCGGTGTATGATCTAAAGTTTGAACAAGATTTGGTTTAATAGCATCTTTTAAAAGCAATGCCACTGCTCCCGTTGCTTGAATGTCATCAACAGTAACTGGTTCACCTGCATTATTATAAGCAACAATCATACGCCCAGCACGTTGTTTTAAATCTTCTAATGAAGATGCAAGACATAAAATTGCCATCACTTCACTAGCTACAGTAATATCAAAACCATCTTCTCTAGGAACACCATTCACTTTACCTCCAAGACCACATACTGTATGTCTTAAAGCACGATCGTTTAAGTCAACGACTCTTTTCCATGTAATTGTACGATTATCAATATCCAAAGGATTTCCTTGATGAATAGAATTATCAAGCATTGCTGCTATTAAGTTATTAGCAGTTGTAATCGCATGAATATCACCAGTAAAGTGAAGATTAATGTCTTCCATCGGAACAACTTGAGCATAACCTCCACCTGCTGCTCCACCTTTAACTCCAAAACAAGGACCTAAACTTGGTTCACGCATAGCGACAATTGATTTCTTTCCTAATTGATTTAAAGCTTGTGATAAACCAATCATTGTTGTTGTTTTCCCTTCTCCTGCGGGAGTTGGATTAATAGCAGTCACAAGAATTAACTTACCATCTTTATTTCCACTGATTCTCGAAATAGACTCTAAAGAAATCTTTGCTTTGTATTTTCCATAAAGCTCTAAATCATCTTCCTCAAGACCAATCTTTAAAGCCACATCCTTAATTGGTTTCATACTCGCATTTTGTGCAATTTCTACATCTGTTAACATAACGCCACCCTTTCTTTTTTTAAGTTTTTTATAAGGACTTCGACACTCTCTTTATACCATAATTCGTTGTTTTTTGATAGTATAATTCGTATGATTTATTTAAAAATCAAAAAAAGAGCCTACTCATCCAGACGATTGCCCAGACGGTCGACTCTTTACTATTATACTCCATGTGGTTGATTCCACTTCCGTCAGTTGTATAACTACTTGCATAATATCATTTTTAGTTGTTTTTTTCAACCAATATATACAAAATTTAATTAATTTTTCCTACTCATTTTATCCCTCTTTTGCATATTTATTACCTCAAATTGCATTATAGTAACACCATCTTTAAAATCTCGCTTTTTTTCTATATTCTTTTGAGAAGAATGACAA
>CAZWXH010000058.1:0-4227 GCA_964637725.1 uncultured Coprobacillus sp.
TCTATAAAGATATAAAAGACCAAGACTTAAACTCTAAACAAATAGAAATTATTTCAAACATCTTAGAAAAAGTAGGTGAAAACCATGAAAATCATTAGTTTAACTATGAATGCTTTTTTAGCATATAAAGATAAAACAACAATTGACTTTGAAAGTATGATAGATCATGGTTTATATCTTATCAGTGGACCAACCGGTGCTGGTAAAACAACCATCTTTGATGCCATTACTTTTGTATTATATGGAGAAGCAAGTGGCAGTGAAAGAAATCAATATTATTTTAGAAGTGATTTCGCTGATGATAAAGAAGAAACATATGTCGAAATGACTTTTGAAATACATGGAGAAATTTATACAATTAAACGTTCACCAACATATACACGTAAAGGTTATAAAACACCTAAAAATGCAAATGCTTATTTTACTTATAAACAAGTCACTATTGAAGGAGTTAAAGAAGTTAATCAAAAGATTACGACTTTAATAGGCGTTGATGTCAAACAATTCAAACAAATAGTTATGATTGCTCAAGGTGAGTTTACAAAACTCATCTATGCTAGTAGTGAAGAAAGAGAAAGAGTCTTACGTCATATTTTTCATAGTGAACCTTTAGTCACTTTTGAAAATATTTTAAAAGAAGAAACCAAACAATATAAAGATCAATACTTCTTCTCTAATCAACAATTATTAAACCGTTATCAACTTTTAACACTACCTGAAGACTTTATGAAGCTACGTCTAGAACAATTTCATCCTTCATATATAGAAGATGCTATACATGAAAATGAAAAGATTTCAAAACAATCTTTATTAATTCAAAATCAATATGATTTACTCAAACAACAATATGATGAATATTCTCAAACTTATTATCTTAAACAAAAACAAAATCAAGATCTTATTGATTATCAAAAGATTGATAATCAATATCAAGAATTGTTATTAAAAGATCAAGAGATGAATAACTTAAAAGATGATATTGATCAATTAAAATTATTAGAACAAAATCAATCTTTAATAGATCAATATAAACATACCAACAAAGATTATCATTTCAATCAAAAAGAATATCAAAACCTTATCACTCAACAAAAAGAAATCAATTCTCGTTTTTCTCATATAGAGAAAGAGTACAACAAACTCTCTCTCTATAATAAAAATAAAGAGAATCTTATATTAACAATAGAAAATGCTAAACAATCATTAATCAAACAAAAAGCATATCAAACAATTCTTTTACAAGAAGAAGATATAAACAAACAATATCTTCTTCTCAATAAAGAATACCAAGATTTTAAAGAAGAGAATGAAAGATTAGTAAAACGAATTGAAAGAGATCAAGAAAATACGAATCATCTTCATGATTTACAATTAGATTTATCTTTAAGTGAACAAAAAGTTAATGAAATGAATCAAAGAAGAATCGCAATTCATGAATTAAGTGATGTCTTTGATCATTATACTCATCTTCAAGATGAACATTATGAATTAGGAAAAAAGTATAAACAAGCATCAGATGAATATCAATCTATTCAAGATCAATATAATCAAGAAGATGAAAATAACAAGCGTCAACAAGCAGGAATACTCGCATCAACACTAAAAGAGAAACAAGCTTGTCCTGTGTGTGGTTCATTAGAGCATCCTCACCTCGCTTCTCTTACTCATGATATTCTGACTCCTAAACAGCTAGAAGAACTCTTACAAGCAGTAGAAGTCAGTAAAAACAAGAAGGAAGATATTTATCAAGAAGTTCTATCACAAAATCAAAATGTTCAAGAAACAAAGACACAAATTGATTTATTAAAGAAACAACTAAGAATAGATGATGAATTAAATAAAGAAGTCTTTATTCAATTATTAGCAAATATAAGTCTATATATTAATGAACAAGAAAAGACATATCATAAGAAACAAACAGAAGTTGAATATTTAAAGAAGATAAAAAGTTCTCTAGAAAAAGATCAAGTTGTTTTATCTAAACAAAATCAAAAACTTGAAGACTACAAAAATCAACTTCATACTTTAGAACTTAAAAAAACATCTTTAAAAACACAATTAGATCAATATCTTAAAGATGATCAACAAATTAATCTTGAATCTTTAGAAGTTAATTTAAATCAACATGAAAAAGAACTCGTTGATTTAAATCATCTTCTAGATTCTATAACAACAAACTATAATCAATGTCAAAAAGAATTATCGGTTATAACAACTCAATTAGAGATGAATCAAAAAAGAGATCAAGAATTATCATTATCTTTATCTCAATTAAAAACTCAATATGATTTATTTATAAAGACTTATTTTAAAACTGAAGACAACTTCAATAAATATACTGTTATCTTAGATACTTTAAAAGAAAAAGAGGAAGTCTATCAAAATTATATAATTCAAAAGAATACTCTTTTTTCTCGTTTAAAAGAACTTAAAGAGCTTACTAAAGATAAATCATTAATTGATTTATCTTTAGAAGAAGATAAACTTAAAGCTTTAGAAATAAGTAGAGATGATGTATTTAAAGATATGAATCATTTAAAACATACTTTTGAACAAAATGCTTCTCTTATTAAAATTCTTGAAAAAGAATATAAGAAGAATCAAGATGTCTTTGAGAAATATACTTTATATCAAGATCTCTTAGATATGACATCAGGAAAAAACCCTCAAAGATTATCTTTTGAAAGATATGTACTCTCTTCATATTTTGAACATATTTTAGAATATGCGAATGTGGAATTATTAAAGATGAGTCAAGGGCGATATGCTATGCATAGAAAACAAATGACAAAGGGAGCAAAACAACAAGGATTAGATTTAAGTGTTCTTGATTATGAAACAGGTATTATGAGAGATATTCAATCATTATCTGGTGGAGAATCATTTAAAGCGGCTCTTGCTTTAGCACTAGGTTTATCTTCAATGATTCAAAGTTATGCTGGTGGTATTGAATTAAATACTTTATTTATAGATGAAGGATTTGGTTCATTAGATAGTGAATCTATTGATCAAGCTCTATCAGTATTACTTGATTTAAAGAATGATAATAAAGTGATTGGTATTATCTCACATGTTAATGAACTTAAGGAAAGAATTACAACGCAAATTGTTGTTGATAAGATGAAGAATGGAAGCACTCTTCATATCGAGAAAGAATAAATATTCTTTTTGACAGTTTTATCTAATAGACTATTGATTTGATTTTCTATACAACAATAAATAAGTTGACTTACAGCAAATATCATGTATAATAGTAACTGAGATAAGTGTTAAGTTGAAAAGGAAGAGTGCACACTCTTCCTTTTCGCTTTTATGAGGAAATAAGTGTTAAAGCGTTTGTTTAAATAGAATCTATTTAAACTTGCTAGAAATAACGAGTAGAATAATAGTAAGTATTACTAAATATTCCAATTTTCATTCCTCCATTATTAATGATCCTTATCTCCTCGAAAATAGAACATTTGCTCCACCTCCTTATAAAAGCATAGCAAGTTGCTACAAGACAATCATAACACAAAGCAAACATCTGTGCGTCTCAATCTGTTCATCAATTTGTCTTATAGAATTATCAATTATTTATTTATGAATTGATGAAGATGAAGTGTTTTTGTGCATAAAAATGAGAAAGTAATGAAACAAACTAAGAAAAGAACTGAAAAAATGATGAGACTAGGTATTGATTGATTTTTGTATTAAATCTTGTATAATAATATAGTAAATATTTGAAAGGGGTAAAAGCAATGGCAAATAACAAAATTAAAAATGATGCAATAACATCAAGAGATGAAGACTTTGCAAAATGGTATACTGATGTATGTCGAAAAGCAGAGCTTATGGATTATTCAAGTGTGAAGGGATTTATTATCTATCGACCTTATGGTTATGCTTTATGGGAAATGATTCAATCATATATGGATAAAAAATTCAAAGAAACAGGACATGAGAATGTTTATATGCCGCTTTTGATTCCTGAATCATTATTAAAAAAAGAAGCTGATCATGTTGAGGGGTTTGCGCCTGAATGTGCAGTTGTCACACGTGGAGGGTTAGACACTTTAGAAGAGAACTTAATTATCCGTCCAACATCTGAAACGTTATTCTGTGAACATTATGCAAAAGTAGTTAACTCTTATAGAGACTTACCTAAACTATATAATCAATGGTGTAGTGTTGTCCGTTGGGAAAAAACAACACGTCCATTTTTAAGAGGATCAGAATTCTTATGGC
>CAZWXH010000058.1:4237-11085 GCA_964637725.1 uncultured Coprobacillus sp.
GTATCGACGCCACGGCAAGCCTTCCGGCGGATGCCATCACCGGAACCATCGACGCAAGAAGGTCATACAATTCATGCAACAGAGCAAGAAGCAAGAGAAGAAACAATGAGAATGTTAGATATTTATGAAACAACTTCTCGTGAACTACTTGCGATTCCGATGTTAACTGGAAAGAAAACAGAAAGAGAAAAATTTGCAGGAGCTGTTGAAACATATACAATTGAAGCTTTAATGCATGATGGAAAAGCACTTCAGTCAGGAACATCACATTATTTTGGTGATGGTTTTGCGAAAGCATTTGATATGAAGTTCCTAGATAAAGATAATCAACAAAAATATGTACATCAAACATCTTGGGGTGTTTCGACAAGATTGTTAGGGGCTATTATTATGGTTCATGGTGATGATAACGGTTTGGTATTACCACCAAGGTTAGCACCAACACAAGTTATGATCATTCCAATTCAACAACAAAAAGATGGCATCTTAGATAAAGCATATGAATTAGAAAAGCAATTAAAAGATCAAGGCATTAGAGTAAAAGTGGATGCAACTGATAAATCACCAGGATGGAAATTCTCAGAAGCAGAAATGAGAGGAATTCCCCTTCGTATAGAAGTTGGACCTAGAGATTTAGAAAATGGTCAATGTGTTATCGCAAAACGTGTAAATGGTGAAAAACAAACAGTTCAATTAGATGAACAATTACCAACTTTGATTCATTCATTATTAGAAGATATTCATAATGAAATGTATGAAAAAGCATTAATGTTTAGAAATGAACACATTAATAATGCTTCAACATATGAAGAATTTAAAAATATCTTAGATACAAAAGGTGGTTATGTTAAACTTCCTTGGTGTGGTGATGAAGAATGTGAAGTCAAAATTAAAGAAGATACTGCTGCAACTTCGCGTTGTATTGATACAAAAGCGACAGTTGAAGGTGTTTGTCCTATCTGTGGTAAAAAAGCAAAACATATTGTTTATTTTGCAAGAGCATATTAATTATGCTCTTTTTTTGTTTATTTTTTTCAAAAAATGTAAAGACTATCTATGAGGTGAAATATAATGGATAGAAAAGAATACGATCAGTTAGCTGAAGAACTTAAGCCAACTGGACATAAAGTAAAAAATGGTGTGAATGCATTTATATTTGGTGGTGCCATTGGGATTATTGCCCAAGGCGTTTTAGAACTGTTTATGAATATTTATAACTGTAGTGAAAAAGAAGCCACACCAATGATGATTATTACATTGGTTTTTATAGCGTGCTTACTAACGGGGCTAGGCATTTATGATAAGATTGCTTCTCATGCCGGAGCGGGAACATTTATTCCTATTACAGGATTTGCGAATAGTATGGCATCTTGTGCCTTAGATGCTAAGAGTGAAGGTTTAATATTTGGTATTGGGAGTAATATGTTTAAACTCGGAGGAACGGTTATTACTTATGGTATAGTCAGTGCTTCTTTATTGGGGGTGATACGTTATGTCTTCACGCTTTTCTGGTAGTTCAGTTAAACTAGATAATGTCTACATAGCATCAACTGGAACAACTTGTGGACCTTTAGAATTTCAAGGTCCGCTTGGTAAATACTTCGATAAGAATTATGATGATTATCATTGTCATGAAGATTCTTTTGAAAAAGCCGAAAGAAAAATGTTAAGAGACTCCTTAGATATTTGTTTACAAAGAGAAAAACTAAAACAAAAGGATATTGATTTATATGTAGGTGGAGATTTACTTAATCAAATCACAACAGTTAATTATCTAGCTAGAGAAATCCCTCGTCCTTTTGTTGGGGTTTATGGTGCATGTTCTAGTTTTTGTTTATCAATAGCAATGTCATCTTTTATGATTGAAGGAGGCTTTATTGATAAAGCTATAGCTATGGTATCGAGCCATAATGCTACTGCTGAAAGACAGTTTCGTTATCCCGTAGAATATGGTGTCCAAAAAAAAGATACCACGACCTTTACTGCCACTGGAGCAGTTTCAACACTATTAACAAATCAACCAACAAAAGTAAGAGTAGAATCCATTACTCTAGGAAAAGTTGTTGATTACGCTCAAGATGATCCTAATGATATGGGAAGAGCAATGGCACCAGCAGCCTTTGATACAATTACAACCCACTTTAAAGAAATGAAGCGTAGTTTCAAAGACTATGACTTGGTTGTAACAGGAGATCTATCTCATTATGGACATAATATTTTAAAAGAGATGTTACAAAGAAGTAAAATTGATGTAGTTCGTTATAGTGATTGTGGATGTATGCTTTATGATAGAGCAAAGCAAGAAGTCTATCAAGGCGGCAGTGGTTGTGCTTGTAGCGCCCTTGTGACAATGGGGTATATATATGCGATGTTGTTAGAAAAGAAGTATAAGCGAGTTTTAATTGTGGCAACAGGGGCACTGTTATCACCAATGCTAACATTTCAAAAGGATACCATTCCCTGCGTTGCTCATGCGATTAGTTTGGAGGTAGTAGAATGAATTATATAATGGCGTTTCTATTTAGTGGTTTTGTTTGTTTTGTAGCTCAAATGATCTATGATAATTCAAAGTTAACTCCTGGGCATATTACGAGTTTATTTGTTGTATTAGGATCATTTTTAGATTTATTTCATATCTATGATAAGTTAGTAGATATCTTTCATGCAGGTGCCTTAATTCCTATTACAAGCTTTGGACATTCTTTAATGCATTCAGCAATGTCTGGTACTGAAAAATACGGTATTTTTGGAGTTGCAATTGAAATGTTTAGTTTAACTGCAGCTGGTATAACTGCTGCTATTCTCTTTGGGTTCTTAGTTGCTATTATCTTTAAACCAAAATCATGAATGATTCATATGACTTAAAACATCGTGTTTTAACTTACAAAGGAAGATTAGTTCATCTGTATTTTTTAGCCAGTCTTTCTAATGATGAATTAATCTCAAGACTTGTAGAAGGAATAGAGAATAGCGAAGGAAAGAATCTTGATAACTGTTTAAATATGGGTGATGTTGATATCATGAAAACAAATGATATCAAACAGATTCAATATGCTGTAATGAGTGGTAATTCAGCTTTATTTGATGGAGAAGTCACTTATGTTATGGATACTAAAAAATATCCAAATCGCTCTATAGAAGAACCTGAAACAGAAAAAAGCGTTCGTGGTTCTAAAGATGGGTTTAATGAATCTATCTTAAATAATACAGGATTAATAAGAAGACGTATTAAAACTGTTGAATTATGTTTCAAAAGAGAAATTATTGGTACCGAAAATCAAATGGATATTGCTGTAGCTTATCTTCAAAATAAAGTAGATAAAAAGGTCTTAACTGAAGTGATGCAACGCATCAAACAAATCAAAGCACAAGATTTAATTATGACTGATCGGGCTTTAGAAGAATTGATTCTAGATCAACATTATAATCCCTTTCCCTTAGTTCGATATAGTGAAAGACCTGATATAGTAGCAACCCATATTCAACATGGTTATATTGCTATTATCTGTGATACATCTTCATCGGTTTTGATGATTCCCACAACAATGTTTGAAATCTTAGAACATGTTGAAGAACATCGTCAAACGCCTATCATTGGAACCTTTATACGTTTAATTCGTTTATTTGCAGTGCTTGTTTCTGTTTATGCAGTTCCTATTTGGGCTCTATCCAGTCATTATATGGAGTGGGATTATCGCTTCTTTATTCAAATATTAATTATGGAATTAGGAATTGAATTTCTAAGAATTGCAACAGTCCATACCCCCGAATCATTATCTAATGCTATGGGGTTAATTGCTGCTTTATTATTAGGAGAATTTGCTATAAAATTAGGATTCTTTTCTGAGGAGATACTCTTATTTTGTGCAATTGGAACGATTGGTGGTTTTGCAACTCCTAATTATGAATTATCACTTACAAATAAATATATTAAAGTATTAATGATTGTCTCCATTATGTTTTTTAATATTTATGGTTTTGTTGTATTTAATTTATTATTATGGATATATCTTGCCAGATTAAAACCTTTTGGAATGTCTTATTTATATCCTTTGATTCCTTTTAATTTAAAAGCAATGATGCAATTTATTATAAGAAAACCTAAAAAAGGAAGTTAAAAGTTATACAATATTGATGTATGACTTTTTTCTTTTGTTCAAACATGTTAGAATTGCCTCAAGGAGTGATAACATGAAAAAAAAATTATATGATGCTTATGTTCAAATATTAAAAGAAGAACTTATTCCAGCTATGGGATGTACTGAACCCATTGCTTTAGCATATTGTGCAAGTCAATGTTATGATGTATTAAAAGATGAAATCAAAAGCGTTAATGTCTATGTCAGTGGAAATATTATAAAGAATGTCAAAAGCGTTATTGTCCCTAATACAAATGGATTAAAGGGAATAGAAGCGAGTGTTGCTGCGGGTGTTGTAGCAGGGGATCCCTCTAAGAGTTTAGAAGTTATCTCACAGGTGACTGATCAACAAAAACAAGCCATGAGAGAATTCTTAGATTCAACACCAATTAAAATCATTCCAATAGAGAGTGATAGTGCCTTAGATATATGTGTCCATATTGAAGGACACTCTCATCAAGCAAAAGTAAGAATTGCTGGATTTCATACCAATATAGTCTCTATATGTAGAGATAAAAAAGTCGTTTTTGAAACAGGTGTAGTCCAATCCAATAATGTTTCTTTAATTGATAGAGGTTTATTAAATATTAAAGATATCTATGAATTTGCATCAACTGTCAATATCAAAGATATTGAAGATGTTTTACAAAGACAAATAGATTATAACTATTCCATTGCTAAAGTAGGATTAGAGAATGATTATGGTGCTAATATAGGTAGAGTTCTTTTAAATTGTGGTGATGACATTGCAACCAAAGCAAAAGCCTATGCTGCTGCTGGTAGCGATGCCAGAATGAGTGGGTGTGAATTACCAGTTATCATTAATTCTGGAAGTGGTAATCAAGGGATGACGGCTTCTATTCCAGTGATTATTTATGCTCATGAATTAAAAGTATCAAAAGAAAAGTTATACCGTGCCCTTGTTATTTCAAATCTTTGTACAATTCATCAAAAAACAGGGATTGGAAGATTGTCGGCATATTGTGGAGCAGTCAGTGCAGGAGTTGGCGCTGGATGTGGTATTGCATATTTAGAAGGTGGCGATTTAAAAACTATCGAACATACTTTGGTCAATTCTTTGGCAATTGTCTCAGGTATTGTATGCGATGGTGCCAAACCATCATGTGCTGCTAAAATTGCTGCGAGTGTAGATGCAGGAATACTAGGTTATCGTATGTATCAACAAGGCTCACAATTCATAGCCGGTGATGGAATTGTTTGTAAAGGAGTAGAAAATACAATTAAAAACATCGGACGTCTATCTCGAGATGGTATGAAAGAAACAGATAAAGAAATCATTAAAATTATGTGTGATTAATTTTATATTTTTCTATTCCTATAAATAATAAAAAGGTTTAATTGTACATACTAGAAATCAAGGATAATCCTTGATTTTTATTTCTCATATTTTTTTGAGGAATTTTATAAATAATTATGATATAATAACCAACAGGAGTGTGATTGTATGAGTTATGAAATAGTTCTAGAAGACTTTCAGGGACCATTAGATTTATTGTTACATTTGATAAGTGAAAAAGAAATGGATCTTGCATCACTAGAAGTATCTGTGATTACAGATCAGTATTTAGCATATATCAATCAAATGTCACCTGATCAATTAGAAACAATGTCTGAATATCTTGTTATGGCATCTCAACTTGTTGAGATGAAAAGCAAAATGCTTTTGCCTAATGAAAAAGTTGAACTTGATGATGATTATCAAGAAGATCCTCGAGAACAATTAATTAGACGATTAATAGAATATAAGAAATATAAAGATATCTTAGATGATATAAGAGAGAATTATGAATATCGTCAAACTATGCATACAAAAGCACCAGCTATCATGGATGAATATGTTGTGGATACATCAGAACTTATTCCTGATAACTTAGAAGTTTATGATCTCATTAGAGCAATGCAAAAAATGTTTCAAAGAAAAGCTTTACTAACTCCTATGGAAACACGTATTGCTAGAGTTGAAATATCAATCGAAGAGCGAAGTGAACAAATTCGTTCATTCTTTAAAATACATAAGAATAAAAAAATAGAATTAGAAGAACTATTTGATGAACCCACAAAAACATATTTTGTTATTACATTTTTATCAATTCTAGTTCTTGTGAATACCAATGAACTCGTTATTGAACAAGTTGGTAACTTTGAGAAAATATATTTGAGGGAGAGAAGTTAAATGGAACATGATGAAATACTAAGTATTATAGAAGGAATGCTATTTTTGTCAGGTGATGAAGGTTTGACTATTAAACAAATCTCTTCAGTTTTACAAATAAGCAAAAAAGAAGCAACAAATTATATAGATGAATTAGTTCAAATTGAAAACGAAAGACCTATCAAAGGAATAGAATTAGTCAACTTTGGGGGAGTATTTAAATTTATTACATTATCAAAACATCATGAACACTATCAAAGAATGATTGAACAAAGTGAAAACACACTTTCTAATGCTGCTTTAGAAACATTAGCAATCATAGCCTATAATCAACCTGTATCACGTGTAGCAGTTGAAGAAATAAGAGGAGTTGGCTGTGATGCAATGATTCGTAAACTTGCAGCTAAAGCATTAATTAAAGAAGTAGGGAGAGAAGAAACACCAGGGAGACCAATTCTATATGGTGTAACTGATGAATTCATGGATGCTTTTTCTCTAACTTCATTAGAAGAGTTACCAGAATTAAAAGAAATCAA
>CAZWXH010000059.1:0-11074 GCA_964637725.1 uncultured Coprobacillus sp.
TACGGTGGTGTGAGAGGGTAAAATAACAATGGTTATTTTACTCTACTCGATTGTTTATCTTATAATGATATAAATGAGGTGAAATCATGGATAAGAAGAAACACGGAATTATAGCAATATGTGGAATAATCCTTTTAGGAATCGCCGTATATTTATCAAAGGAAACAGCTTTAAAACTTAAAGATAAAGAAGTGGTTATTGAATATGGTGAAGCATATGCCCCAAAGATTAAAGATTTGATAACTGATGAAGAGATTAAAGAAGAAGATGTTGTTATAAAAACAACTTTAAAAAATCAGCAAGATAAAACTTATCCAGCAGTAGGAGAATACGAAGTAAAAATATTATATAAAAAACAAGCTCTGATTCAAAAGGTAACTATTAAAGATACAACACCTCCAGTTATTCAAAAAAATAAAGATATAATAATTCCTTATGGTAAAAAAGAGTATTTAAATAAAGATGTTATTCCTTATACTGATTTATCAGTATGTGATGTTCATATTGATGATCATTCGATTAACTATGAAAAAGAAGGCATTTATAAGATAAAAGTAAGAGTCAGTGATATATATAACAATGAAATGATAGAAACTTTAGATGTTAAAGTAGAAAAAACAATTGAAAATATCAAGAATGAAACTTTTGTGTTAGTAAAGAAATATATACCTAATATTAAAGTAGATTTAAGATACGCCTCAACAAATAATTTTACACACAAAAAAATATATGATTTTAATGATGCTTATTTAAGAGCTGGAACAGTTAAAAAATTAATGAAAGTACAAGATGAATTAAATAAACATGGATATAGTCTTCTTATATGGGATGGCTATAGACCATTAAGTGCGCAAAGAACATTGTGGGATGTTGTGAGTGATTCAAGATATGTAGCGAATCCAAACAACGGACCAGGAGGACATAATCTTGGTAACACTGTGGATATTACACTTATTACAACTGATGGAAAAAAAGTAATCATGCCAACTGAGTTTGATGATTTTTCTAAGAAGGCGGATAGAGATTATAGTGATATAGTATCACAAGTTGCGATTAACAATTCTAGATTACTAGAAGGTATTATGAAGAGTAATGGTTTTAAACCTTATGTGAATGAGTGGTGGCATTATAGTGATACAACAGCATATAGTTATGTGGATTTTCAACCGTAAATCAGAGAGTACTTTATTTCTCTGATTTTTTCATAATATAAACGCTCTTTTCATAAGCAATCATAACAAATTTTATATTTATGATAATATATATGTAAAGAATTGCAAAGAGTTTATGAATTCAGCAATATTATTTTATATCATGATAAAATAAACAAAGAAAAGGCAAAGCCGTTGAAAAGCGGTGAACGCAAAACTACAGGGTCTAAGCGTATGTATGACAGCCAGTTGCATAATAAGATTACATACTATCATACATGCCACCTTAGTAGGGTGGCTTTTGCGTTTTTAAGAAGGAGGATAAAAGAATGTTAAAATGTTTGAAGGGAAAAAGATTAAAGCTTAAGTATGCAAAACGTTTATTTAAGAGTGTAAAAGTAGTAACAGTAGGGACAATGGTTCTCTCAAGTATTCCTTTAATACCAGGTGTCTATGCAGCGGGAGGAACATATCTTACTCACAAAAGTGATAAGGGTGATGTTTTTATTGGTGGGGAATATATTGAATTGGGAGTATCGATGTATGGAACGTTTGGCAGTAAAGCATCTCCTGATGAATCACTAGGATTTCATAATAACTCTAAAATGTTACCAGGAACATTTTCTACCATTGGGATGATTGCTAATGAAAACGGTTGGAGTTCTGGTTTAAAATCATCAACGTGTGATTTCTTTTTGCCAGGAACAGTAGATGAAGGGTGGTCTTTTGCATATACAGATAAAAGTGGAAACAAACAGATAGCCTGGGCCGCATCAACATCAATTGGTAGTGTGAGCTCAGAAAATATTGAGAAAAGCTCTACAGACTTGATTGAAATAGAAGGCAAAAAAGCTGTCCAAACAGTCGCATATCTGTTTAAACATACACCAGTAACTACAAAAGCAATTGAAGAACCCCTACCTGCTTCAGACACTTTAGTAGAAGAAACTCCAGAAGTTATTACTGAAGAGAGTGTAGTAAAAACAGTAGATGAAGTAATAGTTGAAACAAAGAAAGAAGAAGTAACAGTTGGAGAAACTGAAGTAATGAAAGAGGAAGAAAAAACAGAATTAACAAAAGAAAAATCAAGTGAAATATCTGATGAAAAAGTAGAATCATCTACGGCAGATATTCCTCATGATAAAACTGAGTTAAGTCCAAATGCCAAATTCAAACTCACTTTAATATTTAGTTTTGATGTCAATCAAAAAGGCTTTAAAACAACTGTTAAAGTAGAAAAATTAGTGGATGAAGAAATGAGTAATATAAGATATGCCCGTGCTTTTGATCCTGATCAAAATGCAGAAGAAGGCTCTTATCTTACTTATCAGTTTATTGAAAATAGTACTGATAAAGCGAGAATCACATCTTATGGTCGAATAAACAAAGCAGCGTTTATCTTTGATTCAAAAGATCCTAGAGCAAAAGCAGGGTGTTATCCTGAACTTAGAGCAATTAAAGATGGTAAAATTAACGAATTTGTTGATGAAAAATATACTAAAAACACAACGCAGCTAACGAGCGATAGTGCTTATAGTGATGATGATATCTTTATATTATTTGATTTAGATAAAGAATTGTCAGCCAAGTCGACAACAACAACTTTTTCATATGATAGTTTATTAGACGCCTATTTAGGAATTGTTAATAGTGTATTGGGAGACTTGCCTGAAACTGTAACAATAGATAATATCTATTCAACTGCTCCAAAAATTGAAAATGTTTTTCATACATATGAGAAGTTATCAGAAAAAGAAAAAGGTTATGTAGATTCAACTAAAGCTTCAAAGATTCCTGAATTACATACAAAATCACATGATATTATAAAAAAGGACATTGTGAAACCAATTGTTGATTTTGCGAATACTTTACCTTCAACATTAACAAATGATCAAATCACTAAGGCAAAGAATTATCTTAATCAATTTACAAAAATGGAAACAGAATTATATATTTCAGAAATTCGTGATGAAGATAAAGCGTTGTTTAATCAATATGAAAAAGCAAAGGATATCATTGCTAAAGCTGCTTCTGGTAAAGCAACTGAAACAGTCACAAAACCTACAACACCTGTAGAACCATCTAAAAAGCACCTAAAACAAATGATGTTACACAGATAGGTCCATACACTCAACTCGTAGGATTATCAGCTTTCTATCTCTTTATAGATAAAAAGAATAGAGATATATTAAATAAATATAAGAATTAGATTATAAGTGCTTATTGGGTAAGGAATTCCTTACCCTTTTTGCTTACATACTTCATTATATTTGTTATAATAAAAAGCAGGTGATATTATGAAAAAGGTAATGAGGGAAGCATTTATTGCATCTATTCCCATAATGATGGGTTATATTGTTTTAGGAATAGCATTTGGAATGCTTTTAGAAAGTAAGGGGTATGGACTTATTTACGCATTGTTAATGAGTGTTTTTATATATGCAGGAAGTATGCAATTTGTTGCTATTAACTTGTTAACATCTGGAGCTACCCTAATAAGTGCAGCAATTATGACTTTATTAATTAATGCGCGACATATGGTATATGGATTATCAATGATTAAAAAGTTTGAAGGTATGGGAAAACTAAAACCCTATATGATTTTTTCATTAACTGATGAAACATATTCTTTACTTGTTGCAACAAATAAAGAAAGTAATCAAAAGTATTATATGTTTTTTGTTTCTTTGTTTGATCAAATCTATTGGATTGTAGGAAGTGTGATAGGATCATTGCTTGGTACGTTTATTACGATTAATACAACAGGCTTAGACTTTGCGATGACGGCTTTATTTGTGGTGATTGTACTAGAACAGTTTTTAACTTCAAATAAACATGTTTATACATATCTTGGTTTTATAATCAGTATTGTATGTTTAATTTTATTTGGTAGTCAGTCTTTTATTATTCCTTCTATTATTGGAATTGTTATAAGTTTACTTATGATATATATTGGAGGAGTTAAGCATGTATGAGCTTCAGTTGATAGGTATTATTGCCTTGGTTACAGTTATAACAAGAGTATTACCATTTATCATATTTAAGAATAAAAAGAGTGAAATGATTGAATATTTAGGTGATGTTTTACCTTATGCGATAATGGCAATGTTAGTGGTTTATTGTTTAAAAGGAGTAGATTTATTAAGTGGGAATCATGGTATATGTGAAATAATTGGAGTGTTAAGTGTTATTGGATTACATTTGTGGAAAAGAAATACGCTCTTTTCGATATTTGGTGGTACAATCATTTATATGTTATGTGTACAAGTTATATGGATCTAGGAGGGTAAGATGAGAGAAAGTATGAAATATGATACAAATAAGTATCAATTAAGAGAATCTATATTAGAAAGAATGTTAACTATTATTCATAATCAAAAAGATGTTGTTAGTGGTGGAACTGTGTTTTATGGGGATTCTATTACTGAGTATTTTGATATTGATAAGTATATGAGTGAAATAGATAATAAGTATAATTGTGGTATTGGTGGTATTACTTCTGATATGTTATTGCATTTTATTGATGAGGGTGTTTTGAAGTATGAACCAAGTACTGTCTTTTTAATGATAGGAACTAATGATTTAGGTAATACCACAATGACTAGCCCTAGAGAGATTGCTTTAAATGTAAAAGAAATGATAGAAATCATTCACTATAATCTACCTGCTTGTAAGATTCATGTGATAAGCTGTATTCCATGTTTAGAGAGTATGCATGGATATAAAGCATCAAAGCAAGGAATTAGGAGCAATGATGTCTTAAAGATGATTTTCAAAGAATACAAACGAATGATTCCTTTTGAATATGTTAACTTTATTAATGTTTATCCTGCCTTATGTAATAAATCTGGAGAACCTATAGAGAATTACTATCTTGATGGGTTACATATCACAGAAGAAGCTTACCTAGCATATAGTCAAGCCATAAAGAAGGGTTTATAACATGCAAGAGTATTATGAGTTGAAAACACCAAAAGGAATTATGCGAGGATTTATTCATAGACCTATGTTAAATCAATATCCAATTTGTCTTATATTTCATGGGTTTACGGGACAATGTACGGGGACTAAGTTTTCTTATGTCACTATCGCAAGGCAATTAGAAAAAAAGGGTATTGCGACATTGAGATTAGATTTTCTGGGAACGGGAGAATCTGATTTAAGTTTTATTGATATGACATTCAAAGAAGAACTTGCTTGTGCTTCTAGGATGTTAGAAGAAGTCTTAAAGATGAAAGAAGTAACTGAAGTATATGTTATGGGACATTCAATGGGAGGTGCAATTGCGAGTGAACTTGCAAAGCAATTTCCTTTATGTATTAAAAAACTATGTTTATGGGCACCGGCTTTAAACTTACCTGATGCTATTCAATACTTAACTGGGCAAGTGAAACAAGCAAATTCTTATGATCATAATGGTTTTGAAATATCCGATGCCTTTGTAGAGGATATATGTTCAAGGGATTTATATAAAGGTTTAGATATTTATAAAAATAAACTAATGATAATTCATGGAAGTCAAGATACTACTGTTCCTTATAATATATCTGATAAATATTTGAAATACTATCATAAACCGAAGTTTTATTGTATTGAAAATGCTAGCCATAATTTTGATAAGTTAGAACATATACAAGAAGTCATAAAATTGACTTGTCAATTTTTAGGTGATTAATCTGATTATGTTGATTTAATCAATATATTTGTGTTGTGTTTTGTCATTTTTATGATATAATCTAAAAGTTAGAAAAAGGAGTGCGAAATATGAATATAAGAAATATCGCAATCATTGCACACGTTGACCACGGGAAAACAACTTTGGTTAATCAATTATTAAAGTTATCTGGTACTTTAAAAGATAATGAACAAATTGCTGATAGAGCAATGGATAGTAATGATATCGAAAGAGAAAGAGGAATTACAATCCTGGCAAAGAATACAGCAATTAACTATAAAGACTATAGAATTAATATTATGGATACACCAGGTCATGCTGACTTTGGTGGTGAAGTAGAACGTATTATGAACATGGTAGATGGTGTTTTACTTGTTGTAGATGCATATGAGGGAACAATGCCTCAAACACGTTTTGTTTTAAAGAAAGCTTTAGAAGCAAGAGTAAAACCAATTGTTGTTATTAACAAAGTAGATAGACCAGTTGTTCGTATTCAAGAAGTTATGGATGAAGTTCTTGAATTATTTATGGAATTAGGGGCAGATGATGTTCAATTAGATTTCCCTACTATCTATGTCTCAGCGTTAATGGGAACATCAAGTTTAGATGATGATTTAAAATCTCAAGTTCCAAATATGGATTGTCTATTTGATATGGTTATCAAAGAAATTCCGGAACCACCAGTTGATGAAGAAGGACCTTTACAATTTCAACCAGCCTTACTAGATTATAATGATTATGTAGGACGTATTGGGGTTGGTCGTATTCAAAGAGGTAAGATTAAAGTTAATGAAACTGTTGTTTGTGTACGCGGAGATGGAACAAAGAGTCAGTTTAGAATTCAAAAGTTATTTGGATTTTTTGGTTTGCATAGAATTGAAATTGAAGAAGCAGAAGCAGGAGATATCGTTGCGATTGCTGGTTTAACTGATATTGGAGTAGGGGAAACAGTATGTGCTTTAGGGCATGAAGAACCTTTACCGTTATTACGTGTTGATGAGCCAACAATTCAAATGATCTTTGGAACAAACACTTCACCTTTTGCAGGACAAGATGGAAAGTTTGTGACTGCTAGTAAAATTGAAGAAAGATTATTTAAAGAAACAAACAGAGATGTGTCTTTAAAAATCGAAAGAATTTCAAATAGTGAAGAATGGATTGTTTCAGGACGTGGAGAATTACATTTATCTATTTTAATAGAAAATATGCGTAGAGAAGGTTATGAACTTCAAGTTTCAAAACCTAAAGTTATTATTAAAGAGATTGATGGGGTTAAACATGAACCTTATGAAGATGTCTTTATTGAAGCACCTGATGAATGTATTGGAAGTGTCATTGAATCGTTAGGCTTTAGAAAAGGAATTATGGAGAACATGGATTCTTCTGATGGTATGACTAAAGTTCATTACACTATTCCTTCAAGAGGACTTATTGGATTTATGACAAACTTCTTAACAATGACTAAAGGTTATGGAATTATTAACCATTCATATTTAGAATATAGACCTATGGAAGGTGAAACAGTAGGAGAAAGACAATTAGGAGTTCTTGTTTCTATTGATAATGGACAAACAACTGCTTATGCCTTAGGTGGTGTAGAAGATCGTGGTGTTATGTTTGTAGGACCTGGTTTAGAAGTCTATGAAGGTATGATTGTTGGAGAACATAGTCGTGATAATGATTTAGTTGTTAATGTTACAAAAGGAAAACAATTAACAAATACACGTTCTTCTTCAAAAGATTCAACTGTTGTGTTAAAGAAACCAAGACAATTTAATCTTGAAACATGTTTAGATTATGTTAATGATGATGAATTGGTAGAAGTAACACCTAAGAATATTCGTTTAAGAAAACGTTTATTAACTGAACAAGAAAGAAAAAGAGCAAATAGAGCAGGATAATCAAGAGATTATCCTTTTTTTCTATGAAGATAAAAAGAACTCTTTAATTAAAATAATAGAGAGATTAATAAAGGAATTAGAAGTGTTTAATTGATAAAAGAATATATACTTTTTCATATTTTGACATCTAATTCATAAAAATCGACATATTTTTTTAGTTATATTAGAAATAATTATAGAACCTTTGTATAAATAATAAAAAAGTGGTATATTATTGATGCTATCTCTTGAAAAAAAGATAGTCATGATTTATAATACAATTAAGGAGGGCGCATAGTGAAATTAAAACTAGAAGTACAATTTAATAATAAAAACGTTGATACAGCAGATATTGAAAAATTCGTAAAAGAGGATGTTAAATCAAAAGGTGTTAAAATGACAACTATTGATACATTAGAGGTATATTATAAACCAGAAGATAATTCAGTATATTATGTAGCAACAACAAAAACTGGTGAAGTAGTAGGAACTGATAAACCACTATTCATTGGTTAGGCTTAGTATTACAAAAAGAAATATACCCAAAAAAGAGAACTTAAAATAGAGTTCTCTTTTCATTTATTCTAAATTTTGTAACAAAGCCATAAATTTAATGCGAAGATTTTTGATTTATGATATACTATTGCCGATATGAGGAGGCAAGTTATGAAAAAAATTGGATTATTAATACTTGCTATGATGTTGTTAGCAGGTTGTACACAAAAAAAAGAAGAATCAACATTTATGTTGACACGTGATAAAGAATTATATGCGTTATATAATCAAAATGGAAAGAAATTAACTGAGTATAGTTATAAAACATTTGAAGAAGTTAAAGATACTGGTTATATTGTCACAAATAATAAAGATGAAAAAGGTTTTGTTGATCTAGATGGTGAGTTAGTTATTAAATTTGGGGAATACCAAACAATAGAGGCCGCTGATCAAATGTTATATGCCTCAAAAGTGATTGAAAATCCTGTAGAAGTACTTGAAGATACATATAAACAAAACTTTTTTATATTAAATGGAGAAGGAAAAGTTCTTCATACCGCTTCTGAAGAGCAATCTATAAAGAAAAGTGGATTACCAATTTTACAAAACAAGGATCAATACACAGTTTTATCAAGAGAAGGTCAAGAATTATATAGAGGAAAAGATAAAGTTCTATATGCTTATCAAGTTGAAAACTCAACATGTGCTATAGTAGGTTTTGAAAAAAATGAAAAGTTTTATTATTTTGATGATCAAGATAGTAATAAGAATTTTAACTTAACATTTAAGGAAATAGGTCTTTATGAGTTTATGGCATATGATACGATGGGTGTGGTTTTATACGATAAGGCCAATACAAGTATGATTTATGTTGATACCCAAACACAAGAATACTATCATAATGTAATTAATATTACAGGGGCACATTTTGATGAGTCAAAGAATATTATTTTGGAATCTGAACAAGGGATATATGTTTATCCTGTAGCGAGAGTCCCTATTCAAATGAACAGTTATTATTTATCATCTAGTTCATATATAGTTCGTTCTTCAGTAATTTATGGTCCTCATGAAGTTTATAAAGAACGTAAGAAGACTGGTGAACTAAAGAATTGTCAACTTTATCCAGTTTCACAAGCTATTCGTTCTGAAATATTTCCAGTATATGTAAAGGGAAAAGGATATGAATTCTATAATTTTGATTCTAAGAAAGTTATTGATAAGACATATATAGAAGCACAACCTTTTGATGTCAATGCAAGAGCCATTGTTAAAACAAATAATAAAGGGTATTCTCTTATTAATGAAAAGGGAGAAGCAATTACTAAGAAACAATATCATGATATTGTGTACATAGGCAGTTCATATTATGCAGTATATAATAAAAGTGGATTATATGGAATTATTGATTTAGAAGGTAATGATGTATTACCAATGGAATATACAAGTCAAACCAAAAATCCAATAGTTGAGTATAATGAAGAATCATATATGATTCTTAATAAAAACGGTAGAAGTTATGTCTATGATTTAAATAAAGAGATGGAAGTTGTTTTCTCAAAAGAAGGAGATTTACTTTTTAATGAAAAAGGATATTTCTCTATTGGAACTCAATATTATACTTTAAAAGGAAAAACAATAAAGTAGAAGGAGAATCTATGGAATACATATTTATTTTACTAGCAGCATTTATTGGGATGTTGATGTTAATGCAAATGGTCTTTTTTGAAATCACAAGAAAGAAGATGCTAAGCTCTGATAATATCAATTGGTTTTTATCTTTAGATAAACCATTTAGTTATCGTAGAGTTGGTTATATGGTCTTTATATGTTTTGTTTGTTATATGATATCAAGTCCTGAACCAATGTTCAGTGCATCTTGGTTTATATTCTTTGTATTATTTTTAGCGATTGGAATTATAGCAGATGCTACTGTTCAGTATCTAATCCTAGTTTATGGAAAACAAAGATGTAGAAAAGAAATAGAAGAATCACGTTTATTAGAAAATGAACTCATTGAAATCACTCAAAACATGGTTAGCGATGATCGATATGAAGAACCTACTAAACAATATGATGAGATTAAAATAGCAAAGAACTATATACAACCAACAGATCATGTTTCATTTTTAACAATTGATAGTGGGAGTTATGTCCAAGAATTTGATAATCTACCAGAAGCTGTCTTTGTCATTGAACCTTATGGTGATATTCAAAGAACAAAAGAAAAGTTTGATGATGAGAATGTCAAAGTTACCAAACTTACACCAAGTGGGCAAATGCCTTTTAAAGATGGAAAAATGGATATGGTAATATGTGAAAACTCTAATTATGAAAAAACTGAAGTACATAGAGTATTAAAGAAAGATGGTTATTTTATAGTTAATCAAAATGGAACAGCTAATTTAAAAGAATTCTTACAAGTTTATGTTCCATACGGGATAAAAGGATCTTGGGATGCATTTTCATGTGCTCAAACATTAGAAGATATTGGAATGAGAATTATTGATAAATTTGAAGATTATGGAACATTACGTTTCCATAGTATCCAAGCTATTCATACATTCTTTTCAAGAGTTTCACCTGACCTTGCTGATATAAATAAATATAAGATATTTTACTTAAAAGCATTAAAACAAATTAAACAAAAAAGTATATATGAAATGACAACTCATCATTTCTTAGTGATTGCTCAAAAAGTGTAAATTATTACACTTTTTTCTTAATTTTTGTAAAATAGTTCCAAGAATAGAACAAATAATGAAAGCGTATAAATTATTTTTTAAAAAAGGTGGAAATGCAAATTTATTGTGTTATAATCTCATGTTTTACAGTTGAAAAAGTGAAAACAGGCTTAAGCCCTTATATATCAA
>CAZWXH010000060.1:0-11008 GCA_964637725.1 uncultured Coprobacillus sp.
TTTTAATCTATACAATTAAGTCTTGTCCTTATTATTTTGGTATAGTCTAGAAAGGTATACAAATAAAGATGATCGTATATATAGAAAATGAAGGAAGTCAATGAACTAATGATCAAAAAGAAAAAATCTGGAATACTTATGAATCTGGATATAGAGAAGGAACTGGATTAGGTCTTGCGATATGTAGGAGAATACTAGAGTTACATGGATTTGATTATCAAGTAGATAATACTGATAGAGGAGTATGTTTTACTTTTGTCACAAAGGAGAATTGATTATCCTCTTTCTTTTGCTTGAAAGTTAGAAATTTGTCAATTATAATAGTATAAACAGGAGGTATTTTTATGAATAAAATACTGGGGATTACAATTCCTTATTTGATTATTGCTTTTATAGGATTGATGAGTTTTATTTCTATAGAATACCAACTTATTATTAATTCCTTTGTTGTCGGGTTACTCATTGGACTATGGATGTATGTTATCACAAAATGTGAAGGAACAAATATGATGAAGAGTATGATGTTTGTAAATACTGTATTATTCATTGGATTAATTATTATGGGGTTTGTAGGATTAGATAGCCATATTTTTAGTGAAGTATCTAAAGTGTCAATGTTATTATTACCAATACAGTTTGTTGCTTATTATATGGTCCTTAAGAATAAGCCTAGATTATCAATGTCATATCGATATTCATTTAAGAATAAAAGAAAACGCTACTTTTAATTAAGTAGCTTTTTTTAATGTTTGGATGTTACATGCTTATCAACAAAGTTAGCATATAAAGGTGTTCCTAGGCCAAAGCCACCAGATACTGATATAACTTGGCCTGTTGTATAAAGTGACTCATCACTCGCAAAATAAAGTGCAGCAAAAGCTATTTCTTTGGGTGTTGCCATTCGTTTAATGGGGGTATGGCTTAATAATATATCCTGAAATTCTTTTGTGAGATTATCTTTAACTGCATCAGTTGCTGTTTGACCAGGACAAACAACATTAACACGAATATTATAAGCAGCGACTTGTAGAGCCATATTCTTTGATAAGTATATAATAGCATCCTTACTTACAGTATAGCCAATTCTTGCGATATCAGGAATTAATCCTCCAATAGACGAAATATTAATAATACTTCCATTTCCTTGTTTCTTCATATAAGGTATAACGGCTTGACTACTTAGAAAGACACTTGCAATGTTTTTATCTAAAGTATCTAAAAAAAGATTATAGGGAGTATTTTCTATATCTAAATCAGTTTTTGGATCAGAAGTACCAAAGTTGTTAATAAGGACATCTATTCTTCCTTCTTTATTTACAACCTCCTCTATCATAGAATTATAAGATTCTTTATGAGAAGCATCATTATAAACATAATGAAGATTCCCACTCAATTCCTTAAGTTCATCTATTCTTTTATGCGCTAGTTCTTTATTTCGAGCGGCCATATATACAATAGCACCTTGTAAGGCACATTCTTTAACAATCGCATAGCCGATTCCACTTGTTGATGCTGTAACAATAATAACTTTATCTTTCAATCTCATATTATCAATCCTTTTCTTTATTTAATATTGCCATATATATAAAATATATAAAAAAGGTGTGAATTATTTAAAATTCTACACCTTTAGATATATGCAAATAATATATAATAGCATGAATATCTTTTTGATACATATCAGTAAGGACTTTTTGATAATAATTTAATTGAATAAGATGTTTTCCTATTAAAGCTTGATCACTATTTTTTTCAGATATGCGATCAGTCTTATAATCTAAAACATAAATGTTGTCATTATATATAAAGACTAAGTCAAAGATACCATGAACAATTTGTTTTCTTTCTTTATCATAATAAGAGAATGCTTTTTCTTTATAGATATAAGATGCATCACAAATCATTTGATAATATGAAGAATTGATAAATCCTTCTAGCTTATCTTGATAGGCAATAAGAATATCTTTTCCCTCTTCATCACATAATCCTTCTTCAAACATCAGATTAATAACATCAATAACATGATCGTTTTTAAATGTTAATGTACTCATAAATAAGTGAACTAAAGTTCCTTTATCACTAGCACTCATAAGACTTGTATCATCATCATGCGATAAGACAAGATAATGATCATCAACAATTTCTTGTAATTTTGTAACTGCAATTGTTTCTGATTTCTCTGTATCATAGGGATAAATAAATTGTTGATACTTATCTTGTAAATCATGATTGATAATGATTTTTTGATTTGAATAACTTGGAATATTCTCTTCAATGGATTCATCATTCGTGAATTTTAATGAAAACATCGCATGTTCTGTTGAATCAGTAGTGGCAAGATTTTTAAAGGTACATGATTGTAGAACTTGAGAATAAGTTTGTAGTTCTTCTATATCTTTGGTTTGTTTGATAATATCAGGATGACGTAAGATAGAAGATAAAACCCAAGATAAATAATTATTTGTTTTTCGTAATCTTTCATAATAGATAACTGTTCCAGCTTTGTTTCTATGATAGATATCGGGTGATTCATTTACTAATATCTTTTCTTGAAGAGAAACGACTTCATCCATGCTTTTGATAACACCAGTGAGAATTAACTTATCGACTGCACGAGTTAATGCAACATAGAGAATTCTCATTTCTTCATTAATGGATTCATCTAACTGACGTCTTGCAACCATATTGCGATAACAGTTTTCATATTCAACTGTAATATTTTTAATGTTATCAGTTGAAAGTTTTATTCTAGGTTTTAAAGCTATTCCTAATTGTTTATCTATCATTAAACGCTCTTTACTATCTTGAGTATTAAATTGTTTATGCATATTACATACAAAGACAATTGGAAATTCTAAACCTTTAGATTTGTGGATAGTCATAAATTCAACAACATCTTGATCACCATTTGATGATTGTGCCGGAGCATAATCAGAGGAACTTCTTAAAAGATATAATAAGTCCTCAAGATAAGGCGTATTGATTTGAGTTTGTTGTATAATTTCTAATAATAAGTTAAGATTCGCAATTCGTTGAGTTCCATTGATAAGTCTAGAAACAAATAATGGATAATCAGTGATATCATAAATTTTCTTTGTCAGTTCATAAGGAGAAGATATCTTTCTTAATTCTTCAAAACAAGACAGAAAATTTATAATCTTTTCATCAGTTGATAACTTTAATGTATCATATAAAGAAATGTCTTTATGATCAATTCTTAATTTTGCGATTGTTTCCATATCAATATAACTACATGTATAAGGTTGTTTTAATACACTTAATAAAGCGACGTCATTATAAGGATTATCAATAGCTTCTAAGAAAGTTAGAATATTATTCACTTCATTAGAACTCATAAGGCCTTGTGATAAAACAATATGATTAGGAATATGGTATAAGTCAAATACCTTCTTAAATGTTAAAAAACTTACAGAAGATCTCATTAAGACAACCATATCTTTATATGTGACAGGTTTATCATGTAACAACATGTTCTCTTTTAAATCTAAAATCTTTTGGGCAACCATATGGGCTTCATATTGTTCTTTATCTAAAGAAGATTTAGGATCATAAACATCAATTAAGACTTCAGTTGTCAGTTCTTTTTGTTTAAAGAAGTTCTCACGAGCGTTAGATGGGTTTTTCTCTTTGCCTTTATAGTCATAATTTAACCTAGCACTTTCATCTAGAAAATACTCTAAACCACCTATTTCCTTATCCATAATTTGATTAAAGATAAAATTAATAGAATCCAAAACAATCTTAGAAGAACGATAATTATAAACCAAGTCTATTCTTCTGGTATGTGTTTGTTCACATTCTTTATCAGTTAAAGAGAATGAATCATACTTACTTGAAAAGATTTGTGGATCAGCCTGTCTAAAACGATAGATAGACTGTTTCATATCTCCAACCATAAATAATGGGATATAAGGTTGCTTTAGGTTTGCGATTTTAATCAATAAAGATTCTTGTATTTGGTTAGTATCTTGATATTCATCAACCATAATTTCCTTTAATCTGTTATATAGAATATCAACAATACCATATTGAGGTTCTAATAATTGATGTGTAAAACTTTCCAGATCAGAGAAATCTAATTGATTTAACTCTTTCTTTCTTGCTTGATAAGCATTTTGAAATTGATCCAAGAGTTTTCCTTTAGATATTAACATATCAATCGCTTGATAACTAATTTTCATCTTCTCTATAAAATCATTTTGATCATCTTCTAGATAAGCAGAGATGGCTTTATTATAAGATGAAAAAATATCTGCTTTCATTTTATTAAATACTTTTTTAACTTCAGGATCTATCTCTTTCCAAGTCATATTATAAGATTTAGGTAAGCTTGCTTTCATCATGTTTAATAAACTATCATAAGTAACTGATTGTTTCAAAAAAGTAAGACGTTCATCTAAATAATTATAATAGCTTTCAAATGGTACAGAAAGTTCTTGCATTTTAACTGATTGATCATCAGGTCTTTGATAGAAATCATCTAAGTCATGAATTTCGCAATAATATTTTAATTCAATTAATTTATTCATTGCGAGAGTACATTCATCAACAAATATCTTCTTAAGATAAGGAAATAAAGGCCAATCTTCTAGTGAATGTATATCAGCATAATAATTGTTATGCATATTATCAACAAAACCATAAAAATCATCAATAGAATGAGACAAATTATCAATAGAAAGAATTAATCTTTCTAATGCATCAAATGAGTAATTAGGAAAGTAGAGTTCAATAAATGATTTGAAATCATCATTTAATATCCATTCTTCTAAACATTCTTGTAGAACTTCTGCTTTGATTAAGGAAGGATCACTATTGATTTCAAAGCCTGGCATTACATCAACAAGATATCCATATTTCATTAATAATAAGTTACAAAAACCATGGAAGTTTGTAATGTAAGCATGGGGTAAATTTAGAACTTGTTTTTCTAAGTGTTGTTTTAATTGATGATCAATATCAGAAGAAACAAGCGCGTTTAACTCTTCAGATAATCTTTGTTTCATTTCATTTCCTGCTGCTTCTGTAAATGTGAGAACTAAAAAGTCAAAGATATCATATCCTTCTTTTAATAATTCAATAATTCTTCCTACCAATATTTTTGTTTTTCCACTGCCAGCAGGAGCGCTGACGAGAATGGATGAATTACGTTGCATGATTGCTTTTAATTGACCTTCATTATACGGCATCTTCATCCCCTCCTAACATTTTATCTACATCTAAAGATTCAACGAGTGTATAGTCATTATAGAAGACATCGAAGCTACAAACGCTATGATATGGACAATATGTACAAGGTGATATAAGAGCGTGTGTAGAGGCATTATCACTACCTTTAGGTGCTATCTCAATATGACCATCTAACATTTGTTGATATAATTCATAGATATGTTTTTCAATAATATCTAATAATATTTCTAATTCTTTTTTATCTAAGAGATGTCCTTTATAGCTATCTTTGGTTTTTACATATCTGACATTAATGATATCAGAAGTTCCCTCGATTTGAGGATCTAAAGCAAGAATGCTACTATGAGCACTATCATCAATCACATATCCCCCATAACGATATTGCTTATAAAAATCAATATCTTCAATCTTATCTTGTAAGGATTGATTTAAAGATAGAATTCTTTTCTTTGTATTAAAGTATAAAACAGCACCCGGATCTTTTTGATAAGATTTCGTAACCATCTTTAAATACAATAACATTTGAATATTAAAACCTTGCATTGCTAAATTCAAATCAATATCTTTAGCACTAGATTTATAATCAACAATAGTGACTAAATCATTAAAGACATCAATTCTATCCACAAATCCTTTAAAATTCATTCCTAAAATATCATCAGTTATCTTTTCTTCTTTAGCTTTTACTTTAAAACGAGAAAGTGATAATTGTCGTCTTGCGACTTGAATTGTTATTTCTAAATCTTTCTTTAATTGTTCAATAAAGTATTGATTGATAGAAGAGTTATTTATTTTTTTAGAAAGAAAAATATCTTGTGATATAAATTGATCAACTAATTGATTGATATCTTCATCTTTATCAATACATATAGATAAAACATAATGAACTAAACTTCCTAATTCATTAGGCATGAGATTATCTTCTTTTAAAGGATATATACCTAAACCGTATTGAATAAAGTAAGAAAAAGGACATTTGTTATAAGTCTCTATTTGACTAACTGATAAATGAGGGCTATATAAAGATTGAACAGTCTCTTTAGATAATTGAATTGGTTGATTTTTACTTTGAATATAATCTTTAATATTATGATTTAATTGTTCTTTATCAAGAACCTCTCCACCTTGTTGATAGTATTCATCAAGCGGTAAGAAGTGATAGGGTGGTTGTTTTTTTAAATGAAACATTGTGTTTAATTGTTTATATAAAGAAGAAGGTAAAAGAGTTTCTCCTGACAATGTTTGTAAACTATAAGAGAAAGTCATGCTTTTAGATTCTTGGCTTAAAAGTTTTAAAATATCATTATAATGAACTCCTAATTGTTCTAAAGTTAAAAGCGGAGTATTCTTATGAAGTTCTCTTAAAAGAAGAATATCTTCATCTAATAATAATGCAGTATCTTTGATACTATGAGGAAGAATGGTTTCATTCATTCCTAGAATATATACATAGAGGGGGTTATCACTTAATGCTTCTTCTAATGAACAAACAGAAACATAATCTTGATTACGATTGACTTCTATTTGATCAAATGAACAAGTAGCTAAAAAGAACTGTTTGAATTCTTCTTGACTTATAGGATCATGATAATTCAATAGCGATTCTAAATACTGATGATATGATGAATCTAAGTCTTCGTTATTTAATATTTTTGCATATTCACTTATTGTTGAGGCTTGAATAGTATCGATGCATTCTAAAATATATTGAAAACTATAATCATAAACACCAGATGTGATAAAAGGAATATGGTGAGGGATATTTAAGTCTTCTAATGTATTCCTTATTAGTTCAATATATGAACTATCAGGATAAACAATCATAAAGTCAGAATAGTGAAGATTTTCATCAACTATTTTCTGATAAATATTATAAACAACTTGTTTAACTTCTTGATGTAATGTGGAGCTTATAAAAGTATAGTATGCTTTATCTTCTAAACTAGGTTGCACTGTTTGCATAAAAAGGTTATCTAGTAAGTATTCTGGTTTTGATATAGTTTCACTGTGAATACATAATGAGTGATAGGGTAAGTTAAATAGACGTTGATCTTGAGTGTGTGTATACATGATTGTGACATCATGATGCATCGATAAACGTTTCATAATATCTTGTCTTTTTTTCTGATAAAGATGATCTCCTTCAATATAAATATGCTTTTTTAATCCGCTATGAAAGTCACAATCATCAAATATACTTTCCATTGTAATATGAGTAAACATATCACATCTTTCTTTTAATGATTGATAGATAGACATAAAGTCATTTAATTTAAAATTTTCTAGTTTTGAATATTCAATATCATTATAGTCATAGTCTTTTATTAAAGGTATTAATTTTTCTATTAAAGGATAAACATGTTGATTTGTAAAACAAGATAAATCTTCGTGGTTTAAGATATGACGTATATGATAAGTCAATTCTAATTGACTTAAAACATGATGTTTTGTGAGATGATTTTCTATCATTTGTTGTTGTAAAAATGAAGAAAAACTCATAACTTCAATATTGACAAGGCAATGAGTGTGTCTTAAGAATAATTTTTCTATAACTTTTGGATTATCAGCAATAAATATAAAAGTCTCAAAGGGATGACTAGAGGCTTCATTGTAACATTCTTTGATTATTTGATTGAGTTTATAATGATAATTTATTCCATTGATTATGCGCATTTTTCATCACCTCTTTTTTTATTATAGCATAAAAAAAACAGAGATAGTATCTCTGTTTAAAGGTTTTCACATGCTTCTAACCATGCGCTGACATCTACGTCGCTAGGCATTCTTAAATCTCCTCTAGGACTCAAGGCAACACTTCCAACTTTTGGTCCGTCAGGGATGCAACTGCGTTTAAACTGTTGTGTGAAGAATCGTCGATAGAATAGCGTTAACCATTTTTTGATAACTGCAGGTTTGTATGTACCAACAAATGCAAGACAAGCAATTCTATAGAGTTTAGATGGTTCATAATGATATTTTGCATGATGATATAAGAAGAAATCATGCAAAATGTATGGACCAACTATATCTTCTGTCTTTTGAACTATTTCATTATCTTGAGCGGGTAATAGTTCTGGAGATACAGGTGTAGCTAAGATATCTTGTAATATAGTGTAGAGTGGTTTATCAATATATAAAGATGAAGCATAATCTACTAAATATCTAACTAGTGTTTTAGGGACAGATACATTCACTCCATACATACTCATATGATCACCATTATATGTTGACCATCCTAATGCGACTTCTGATAAATCACCAGTTCCAATAACAAGACCACCTTCTTGATTAGCAATATCCATGAGAACTTGAGTTCTTTCTCTAGCCTGCGCATTTTCATATGTGACATCGTGAATACTTTCATCATGGTTAATATCTTTAAAATGTTGTTGAACACTTTTTGTGATATCGATTGTTTTTGATGTGACTTTTAATTCTTTCATCATTTCTAATGCATTGTTTTTTGTGCGTGTTGTTGTTCCAAAACAAGGCATTGTCACTGCAATGATATTAGTTGATGGGTATCCAAGTTTTTGATAAGCCATATATGCAACTAACAATGCTAAAGTAGAATCCAAGCCACCCGATATTCCAATAACGACTTTTTGAGTATGTGTTGCATTTATTCTTTGTATTAAACCTTGTGTTTGAATATCGAATATTTCTTTACATCTTGTTTGACATGCTTCTTTATCATTAGGGACAAAGGGTTGAGGACTATAATAACGATCAAGCTCAAGCTCGTCATTATCAATTTCAAAAGGAATATAAAGATAATCATCATTCCTTGTTTCAAAAGTGGATAATTCTAATCGCTTTGCTATAATCTTATCAATATCTATATCGGCATATATAAATCCTGCTTCATATAAAACAGATTCTTCTAAAATGTTTCCACTTTCAGCAATAAGATGATGATTACTAAAAACAACATCGGTTGTAGATTCACCAATACCAGCATTACAAATAGCGTATCCACTTACGATTCTGGCGCTTTGAGAAGAAATAAGTTGACGACGATAATTCCCTTTACCAGCTAATTCATTGCTTGCTGATGGATTTAAGATTAATGTAGCGCCGTTTAAAGCATGTGATGAACTAGGTGGAATAACTGCCCACAAGTCCTCGCATATTTCTACTCCAACTCTTAAGTTGGGTTGATCGACTGCTTCAAAAATAATTTCAGATCCAAATGGATAGTATTCACTATTAATTAATATCTCTGTTGTCTTTTTTGGAGCACTCGCAAAATGACGGGCTTCATAGAATTCGTGATAGTTAGGAATATAAGTTTTAGGAACGACTCCTAATATTTCTCCACCTTGCATGACAATTGCACAATTGTATAACTTGTTCATATGCATAAGGGGTAAACCAAAAACAATTAACATATCTAAATCACAAGTCTTATCTTGTATAACTTCAAGTTGTTCATATATCTCATTAAGAATTCGTTTTTGAAAAAGCATATCTTCTATTGAATATCCAGTTAAACATAATTCAGGAAATAGAAGAACCTTAACTTGTTCATCTACTGCTTGGAAACAGTATTCTATTATTTGACTTGCATTCTCTTTTACATTACCGAGTTTGACTTCGAAATTAGCACATCCAACTCTTACAAATCCATCTTTCATAACAACACCTCCATTGTTTTTTATTATATCATATTTTAAAAATTATAAACATAGTTGTTGACAAAGAAAATACTCCGTGTTACTGTATTAGTGTATTGATACAGTAAGGGGCGATATAATGAATGAATTTAATACAAATGTTCCTATATATATGCAAATTATTGATGATTTAAAAAATCAAATAATGAATGGAACTTTAAAACCAAATCAAAAAGTTCCTTCGGTAAGAGAATTAGCATTAGAATTAAGTGTTAATCCTAATACAATTCAACGCGCATATACAGAATTAGAAAGAGCAGGATATATAAGAACAGAAAGAGCTGTCGGTAGGTATGTTAATGATAACATAGAATTAATTAATAAAAGCAAGGAAAAACAAATCAATGAGAATATTGAGGAGTTTATTGAAAAGATGAAATCTATTGGATTATCTTTAGAAAGTATTCAAAAATATATTTGTGATTATAAGGAGAATGAATAATGAATGATTTAATAATGATTAAAGACTTAAATAAATCATATGGTAAAAAAGAAGTCTTAAAAGATATTAACTTGAATTTAAGTAGTGGGAAGATTATTGGTTTACTAGGTCCTAATGGAAGTGGGAAAACAACAATTATTAAGATCTTAAATGGTTTATTGAAAGATTTTAAAGGAGATATTTGTATTGATGGACAACCCATAGGTGTTCATTCAAAAACAATTATTTCTTATTTACCAGATGAACCCTATTTTGAAAAATGGATGACAACAGTTGATGCTTTGAATCTATTTCAAGATATGTATAAAGATTTTGATAAAGAGAAAGCTATCACCCTAATGAGTAAAATGGGGTTAGAAAGAAAATCAAAGATAACTGAATTATCAAAGGGTATGAAAGAGAAATTTCAACTGGCTTTGGTCATGTCTAGAAAAGCAAAGATATATATATTAGATGAACCAATCGGTGGGGTTGATCCAGCTGCCAGAGATTTTATTTTAGATGTCATATTAAAGAACTATGAAGAGGATTCATTAGTTCTTATGTCGACACATCTTATTGCTGATATTGAAAGAGTATTTGATGAGGTTGTATTTATAAAAGATGGATCTATTGTATTACATGAGGATTGTGAAGAATTAAGATTAAAAAGAAAACAATCGATAGATCAAATATTTAG
>CAZWXH010000061.1:0-3691 GCA_964637725.1 uncultured Coprobacillus sp.
TCAACAAGTTCAAGAATACACGCTCCATGATCTGGTTCCATATGTGATACAACAAGATATGAAGGCAATCGACCATCTAATACCTCTTTGACATTGGATAACCATTGTTCTTTCTTTCTTTGATCAACTGTATCCATTATTGTAATGCACTCATCAAATATAATATATGAATTATATGTAACACCATGACTTAAAGGATATTGACTTTCAAATAAATCTAACTCTTTATCTTCAACTCCAATATACTTTATAGAATTACTGATTTCCATTTCATCACCTCTGAATACATTTTACTTCTTCTTATATAAGACTTCAAATATTATGCTCTAGAAAATGAAGACTATACACAGAAAAAAGAAGCTATGCTTCTTTCTTTTTATAATTGATTTGGATAAATTCCTGTATCTATTAATTTTTTAATACTATCTTTAACTGTTTGTTTATCTTCTTTATATGTAACACCAAACCATTCATCATGAGATTTTAAAACAGTTACACTTATTTTTTTATCTTTTAATAAATCACCAATGATAGTTGGTAATAAATATTCTGATTTTAATTCTTCATGATTTAATGAATTTAAGAATTCATCAAAGCCTTTTTCTAAGATATCAAATATTTCAGGATATAATCCCCACATGTTCATAGAAACCACTGAATTGATATCAATTTCTTGATCAGCTACATATGCTTTATTATCTTTCTTTTCAATATTGTGTGTTTCTACAATATCTACAAGATAATTATTATCATCAGCTTTACAAATTCCTCTTGTTACTCCACCATTATCACTTAAAGTATTTTTAAGAATAAAACCAACCATACATAATGGCAGAACATCAGAAACGTGTTTCTCAACTAAATATTTATAAGCTTCTTTATAACATTGTTTTCCATAATAATCATCAGCATTGATTACCAAGAAAGGTTCATGTACTAAATCTTTACATGCTAGAATAGCTTGTCCTGTTCCCCATGGTTTTGTACGATCTTTAAAAGTATCTTGATAAACTGATGGAATATCACCTAATTCTTGATATGCATATTCAACATGAATTCTCTTTTTAATTCTTTGTCCAATAACCTCATCAAAATCTTTTTCTAAATCTTTTCTTATAACAAATACTACTTTATTAAATCCTGCTTCCATAGCATCATAAATAGAGTAATCCATAATAATCTCACCATTAGGACCTACTGGCTCTAATTGCTTAATTCCTCCACCAAAACGACTCCCTATTCCAGCCGCCATAACGACTAAAGTTACATCTTTCATCTTTTCAACCCCTTTCATCTATTTTACCAAGAATAAGAATTGATGGCAAGAAAAAGAACGCTATATAGCGTTCTTACATTATACAGTTACTTTAAGGGTTTCACCATCAGGTCCTGGTGTTTCACTTAAATATTTAACAATATTATCTCTTGTTTCTTGATTACTCACAACACAAGCAGATACTTTTGTAGCTTCTCCTTCGATAAGTGCAGTTGCAAAACCAGCACATCCAGGATAACCACATCCTCCACAATTAGCACCAGGAAGCATTTCATTGACTTCACCAATTCTATTGTCTTCTTCAACAACAAGATACATATTTGCGATTCCTAGTGTTGCCCCTAAGACAGCACCAATCACAAGTAATGCTAATACAGCACTAACATCCATCTTTGATTTCCTCCTCATTATGAGCGGTATGATGAGTACATGCAATATTCGCACAACCACCACATTCTTCACTCACATCTTCACACCCAACTGGTTTAGGTGTGTTTTTATTCCATATATATGTTCCAATAAATACAGCAATTAAAATACCTAACCAGACAATTGCCCATAAACCACTCATCTATACAAGACCTGCGATTCCAGCAATAGCACATGCCATCAGTCCAGCAGTAATTAAAGCGATTGGAGTCCCTTTAAAACTTTCTGGTACATTAGCAATATCTAATCTTTCTCTAATTGTTGCAAAAACATAAATAACGATAGTAAAACCAATAGACACAGCAAGTCCTGCTACTCCTGCTTCAATAAGTGTATAGCCAGCACTAATATTATCTAGTGCTACCCCTAACACTGCACAGTTAGTTGTAATTAATGGTAAATAAACTCCCATTGATTTATAAATCTCTGGACTTGTTTTCTTTAAGAACATTTCTACAAATTGTACTAATGAAGCAATAACTAAGATAAAAGTAATTAAATCCAAGTAAGTGATTTTAAAAGGAACCAATACTTGATTATAAATAATATGTGTAACAATAGATGCTACAAAGATTACAAAGATAACAGCATATCCCATATTTAAAGCATTCTTAGGTTTCTTAGAAACACCAAGTAAAGGACAAACAGCATAGAATTTACTTAATACTACGTTATTAACAAATGTTAATCCAATAAATAAACTTAATAATTCCATACTACTTTACCTCCGCTTTCTTTGCTTTATTATCTTTTCTAACTTTTAAGAATTGAATAAAAGCAAGGATACAACCTAAAGTAATAAATGCTCCAGCAGGTTGTGTAAATAATGAAATTGCATAATCTTTAAATAAATCTACTTGGAAGATAACTTGACTTCCATCAAAAGGATTAAACAAACTTAATCCACCAGTCCCAATTAATTCTCTAAAGAAAGAAATAACTAACACTGCAAATGTATAACCAATCCCCATACCTAGTGCATCTAAGAATGAATCAAAAACACCATTCTTAGAAGCAAAAGATTCAGCTCTTCCTAAAATTATACAGTTAACAACAATTAATGGAATGAATACTCCTAAAGAATCATATAAAGCAGGAGTATAGGCATTCATTAACATTTGCACACATTTTACTAATGTTGCAATAATAACAATGAAAACAGGAATTCTGATTTCATTGGGAATAATTTTTCTAAGTAATGAGATTATAACGTTACTCATGATTAATACACAAATAACTGCCATTCCCATACCAACCGCATTTGTTAAAGTCGTTGTAATTGCTAAGGCAGAACATAGACCTAATAACAAAATAAAGATTGGATTTTCAACAAATAAACCTCTTTTGAAAATATCAAATTTTTTCATCTATGTTTCCTCCTTATTTATAATTGGCTTCAAAATGAGCAACAGCTTGATCAATACCATTAACAACAGCAGAAGATGAAACAGTCGCTCCTGTAATTGTATCAATACCATCACCAATATTTTTACCTACAACGCTATTAATAAATGTTTCATCACCTATTTTAGAACCAAACCCACTTGTCTCACCACTTAAATCAAGTGCTTGGAATCCTTTATAAGTTCCATCAGTATCTAATGCAATTAAGAATTCAATTGGAGTAGAAGCACCACCGTATCCTACAACACTACATTTATAAATATAGCCTTTAGCACTTCCTCCACTGCTTGCTTCATAAAGTTCTTTTAATCCAGCATAATCTTTTAAATCAGCAGCTTCGATGGCCTTGAATTCTTCTCCACCAGTATAAATCTTAACTAAGTTTTCTTTTACTTTCGCAATCTTTCCTTCTTGAATAACTGGATCAGTCATCCCAAAGACAAAAGATAATGCTCCACCAGCAAGCCCTGCAACGATAGCAAGGAATACGGCTAATTTAATTGTTTTTTTCATAGACGTACCCTCCTTATTTCGTAGCTGCAATTACTTTTCTAATTGCAGAGACGATTCCTTTCGTTGTTA
>CAZWXH010000061.1:3791-10534 GCA_964637725.1 uncultured Coprobacillus sp.
TATATCCAACTGTTTCCATGATGTAACCACCATCAATTGTTTCAAGAACTTTCCAATTAAATGAACTTGCTTCAGCTTCCGCTTTTTTCTTTTCCGCTTCTTCAGCTTTCTTTTTCGCTATTTCAGCAGCTTTCTTTTCATCACTTATCTTTGTTTGAATACTATTAGAAATACCATAAGTACATCCCATTGCTAAGACAAGACTTAAACCTATAGCAACCCATTGTTTTACAATACGTGTATTTGTTCTTCCTAAGATAAATGAATCAATTAAAGGCGTTAACATATTCATAATTAAGATTGAGAATAAAACTCCTTCAGGGAAGTTTGCTTTCAAACGAATAATCATAGTTATAAATCCTAAGAAAATCCCATAAAGAATCTTTCCTAATGGACTTGTTGGTGATGTAACTGGATCAGTAGCCATAAAGACAGCCCCAAATACCAAACCACCTAAACATAATTGAATTGCTACATATTGAATAACATCTAATCCACTTGCTAATGCAAAGATTGCAGACATTACTGCAACAGTTCCTAAATAAGCAACTGGAATTCTTGCATCAAAGACTTTTCTAATAACAAGAATAATCCCCACAATAAGAATTAATGGAATACATGTTTCCCCTAAAGTTCCGCCATGTTGACCAAAGAACAATTGAGTTAATGTAAAATCAAAACCTTTTCCACCCATCCAGTTTGTTGCAGCTAATGCGGCAGCTGGTGTTGCCGATGCGACAGCATCAACACCATTGACTGGTAGTGCTGTTGATAACATTCCCCCAAAACCTAGATGAACAACAACACGTCCAACTAAAGCCGGGTTAAAGATATTTTGACCAAATCCTCCATAAACTAATTTCCCTAAGAAAATAGCAATGAATGATCCAATTGCAACAACAAATAAAGGTGTTCCAATCGGTAAAGTTAAGGCAAATATAATAGAAGTTACCAAAGGAAAACTATTCTTTAAATGTTCTAAAATATTTGACTTGTGTATCAAAGCCCATACAACTTCTGTTAATAAAGCTACCCCTACAGATACTCCATAAATAAGAGCTGCTTGAGTTAAGTATGCCATACTCGCTTCAGAACTTGTTTGACTTGTATATTGATAAAATAATGAGTAAGCAACAATCGCTAACAATCCTATAGTTAAATCTCTCATAATTCTTTGTGTAGAGAGTTTTTGTTTATAGTTAGGCGATGTTCTTTGTAAAGTAATTTTCATGTCTAGCTTCCTCCCTACGCTTTTCTCTTTTGTGCTAAATCAAAGCGACGCTTTGCTTTGGAAACCATATCTGTCACTTCAATCTTACTTGGACAAATATAAGTACACATACCACATTCAACACAACGAGATGTATCTAACTTTTCAATTAATTCAACATTGCCTGCTTTTTCTGCTTGCATAATACGAACTGGTTGTAAATGTGCTGGACAATGTAATGTACACTCTCCACATTTTAAACAAGCCAATGCTTTTTCATTACTCTTCTTCATAACTGTAATTGCATTATTATGAGAATAAACAACAAATGTATCATTCATGACTGATTTCCCCATCATTGGTCCACCACCAACTAAGAAACCATCACAATCCTCATCAATATAACCACCAATCTTATCGACAATAAAGTCAACTGGTGTTCCTATTGCAACTTCAACATTTTGAGGATTCTTCAATCCATTTCCTGCAAAAGTAACAACACGATGAGTAATTGCTTCACCATTTCTGATCCCTTTAGATAAAGCTATAGCAGTAGAAGAGTTGTTGACAATGACACCAATCTCAGCAGGTAACTTATCAAACTCTTTTTTAAATACTGTTTCAACAAGAACTCTTTCCCATCCCATTGGATAACGATCAGGAACTTCTCTTGGTTCAATATTGCTATAGTTTTTAGCTTCTTCAACTAACAATTCCATTAAATCAGGTTTATGTTCTTTAATTGCAATAATTGCATTTTTAGCATTTGCTGCTTTCATTAAAAATTGTGTTCCATCAAATAACGCTTTAATATCTCTCTTCATTGCAAGATGATCACTTGTTAAGAAAGGTTCACATTCAACCCCATTAATTAAAATTGTTTCAATATTTTCAGGATTACTATACTTGATATAAGTAGGGAAACCAGACCCACCTAAACCAATAATACCTAATTCTTTGATAGCATTAAAAATATCCTCTTGATTCATTGAATCAGGATCCTTCACTTCCAATGCTTTGACTCTTTCATTTTTATGGTCATTTTCAATTACAATATGCTCTTGTAATCTCTTTGAAGCATGCATACGTTTTTCAATTCCCTTAACAGTCCCAGAAACTGATGAATAAATAGGCACATACATACTCTTACGAGTTGCAATCTTAGTCCCTATACTTACATGATCTCCTTCTTTTACATGGACATCAAAATCAGTTGCTAATCCTAGTACAAGGGGAATATAAACAACATCTGGTGCTTCGATAGACAAGATTGGTTTATCTTTAGTTAAACCCTTTTGTCCATTTAATTTTACTTTGCCTTTTCCAGATAAAATCGACATTATATCCCTCCATATCTTAATACCCAATTATTATAACATTAACTTGATAATTTGAAAACCACATAATGCCTTAATTTCTAAAATAGAAACAAATAATTTCGAATTTTTAACAAATAAGAAAAATGTTGAAAAAGAAAGAACAATTCATTGAATTGTCCTCCTAATTACCTTCACTTATCACTAAAATAATTACAACCATATTTTGTATATCTTATCTAATACTTTGATTATGACATTAAACCTATTCATCCTCTAAAATAACTGCTGTTCCCATTAACATTGGTTTCACTGAATCTCGCAAATCAAAACAAACACCTAAAACTGCATTAGCCCCTAACTCCTGCGCTTTTTCACCAATATAAGTTTGGGCATGTTCTAGATATTTTTCCATATTCATCGCTATTCTTAAACCTCTAATCGCATCATCATAAGCAAAAACAATACCTAAATCTTTCACCACTTTTTTACCTGGATAAGTTGATAATGTAGAAATAATCATAAAATCACTCCTCTTCTTTACTATACAAAAAATAGTAGATAATTTCTACTATTTTCGTATAAGTTTTGTTATTGTTTCAAGTTTTGAAGAATATGGATATGTATCTAAAGGAATAATTGTATCAACTTTATAATGCGTCTTTAACTCTTCAATATCTTTTGCCAGTGAAGAAGGATGATCACACACATAAATCACTTCCTTGATTTTAGCAAGAATCAAACTTTTCTTAATAGCTGGTGATAATTCATCAGCTCTTACGATAAGCATATCAAAAGCATGTGCCTTACACTTTGAAACAACGGCTTCATCAATATCACGACAAACAAAATTAACATTATGTTTTGATAGAATTTTAGCATTATCATTTGCATCATCAATATGATAACGATTTTCATCAACTGCCTCTACATCATTATTCAATGCTAATTCTAATACACCATTTCCACAACTTAAAGAAAGAATACGTTTATTCTCACCAATTAATGATTTCATTAAACCTAACTTCACTTCTTCCATTTCTGGATTTATTGGAAATACTGACTTAATCGAAAATAAGTATTTTTGATCAAGAAATTCATATTTCATATTTGATGCGCCATAGACTTTCTTATAACCTTGAGAATCAAAGTTTTGATGTCTTGAAGTATTAATTGTATAAAAAATACTTTTCACTTCTTTTATAGTTGTGATTGCATGGATAATATCTTCATTTAATCCATCAGTTCCAGTGACTATAACAACTTGAATCTTTCCATCAATATTTCTCATTTTGATAAAACGAAGACCTTTCTTTGTTTTATCATCATAAGCCTTTAATTCAAATTCATTAAAGATATCACCAATTTGTGTTAAACATTCATTGATTAAAGGATCTTGCATAGCACAATGATTCATAAAAGTTAAATACTTAGATTCTCTTTGATAGATTCCAAAACATACTTTTCCTTTAAAATAAGTAATAGGTAAATCAACAGTCTTCTTATATCCTTTTTGAACTGGACTAGGAATAGTTGCTCTAATCGGTAGTTTTTCAACTTCTAATCTTGTATATTTCTTTAAAGCATCTTTTAATATTCCTTTTTTATGGGGAAGATGTTGTGGATAATCTAGAGATGTTAAAGCACAACCCATACATAAATTATCATCTTTACAAAATGTTGCAACACGCATTGGTGAACTTTGAATACGTTTCACAACATTTCCCTTTAAAAATCTTTTATTATCAAATACTATCTCTGCCTCGACTATTTCACCAGGTAAAGCATTATTAATAAAACAAATCTTTTTATTAACATAACCAATCCCTTCACCATTAATACCTAACTTCTTAATTTCAACTTGTTCTTTTCTCATTTTCAATTCTCCTCAAGTGCAGTACGTTTGTTACGTACATGCCAATATAAAAGACCTCCGCAGCCCAATCAAACACAAACAATACCATCACCACTAACGCGAGTGGTCCATATACAGATTGAAAATCTGCAAATCTAAAATAAATATTTAACCCATAATACAAAATCAACATTAAAACACTTGCAACTAAAGCGCCTTGGAAAGCATCACTATAATGAATACGAATCCGTGGCACAATCATATAAATACTCATTAAACAAAAAGTCATCAAGAAAAACAAAATAATATGTCTCACTCCAAACAAAAAGTCTAATGAATTAATGATATAAGCAAGTGGTCCTATTGCAGTTACTGCAATAATCCCAATAAACAATAACAACAAAAACACTGTCATTTTAAAAGTATAAATATAATAACTGACCAAGCTTTCATCACTTAGTTGTTGTCCATACATATTCTTTGATATCTCATAAATATTTCCTATCCCTCTAGAAATAGTATAAATGGAAATAATCATAGTAATCAAAGCAACCGTATTAATAGACCTTGAATGCAACACATCAATAATCATAGTTGCATAAGAATCCATAATAACTCGTCTAATAATTCCTTCAATAAAAGATAAATCTAAACTTAACAAAGAAGCTCCAACTGCCAAAAGCGAAAATGCTGGAATGATAATTAAAATTAAATAAAACGATAATGCTGCAGCAGCATATGGTGGGACTGCCCCACGATAATCATCATATATTTTTGTACATTTATCATATAACCTCTTCATCATATTTCCCTTCTAGAAGAAAGGAAAAACATTATCCGTGTTTTTCCTCTTCCCCTTTTTCTTCGTTATCTTCATCATTTAAAACATTTAATTTTAATTGTACAATTCTATTTTTATCAATTTTTTCAATTGTTAATAAAACATTATCAATCTTTAATGTTTGATGTAATTCAGGTGTTCCATTACATTCCCCTAATACTAAACCACCAATAGATTCGAAATCTTCAGAATCAAACTTAGTTCCACAAGTCTCATTAATTTCATCAATATTTAAACTACCATCAATAAGATACTCTTGATCACCTAAATCTATGATTGACTCTTCTTCATCATCATATTCATCATCTATTTCACCAACGATTTCTTCAACAATATCTTCAAGCGTAACAATCCCACTCATAACACCATATTCATCTAAGACAATCGCAATAGATGTGTGTTCTTTACGCATTGATTCAAAAACATCAGAAATTTGATTGAACTCATAGACAACAAAAGCTTCACGCATAAAATCTTTAACATCAAACTTAGATTTTACAACTTTTGATAACATTAAATCTTTAATGTGTAAAACACCAATAACTTCATCATATGAATCTGAATGAATTGGAATTCTAGAAAACTGACCTTCTCTAAAAATCTTCATTAATTCATTATAAGTTACATCATCAGGAGCATTAGAAACATGTATACGAGGTGTCATAATCTCTTTGATTTCAGTATCCCCAAATTCAAACACATTATGAATCATCTCTTTTTCTTCGGCTTCTAAAACACCTTCTTCATGAGAAACAGTTACTATTGTTTTTAAATCTTCTTCTGTCATTGTAGGACCGTTATCTAACTCTCCTCCAAACATATGAATAAAGACTCTTGATATAATATTTAAGATCACAACAACCGGTGAAAACAATATTGTAATAAAACGGATGAAATGAGCAACAGCAAAGGCAAAGTTTTCAGCATTTTTAGTTGCTAATGACTTTGGTGTGATTTCACCAAATATTAATATAATTAAAGTTACAAAACCAGTTGCTATAGCAACCCCTATTCCTTCATTTCCAAACAAAGATATCACAAACGATGTTGTTAGAGAAGAAGCCGCAATATTTACTAAGTTATTTCCAACAAGTATAGAACTCAATAAGCGATCTTGTTTTTCTAAAAGAGCATCAACAACCTTTGCCTTTTTATTATTATCCTCAGCAAGTGTTCTTACTCTAATTCTATTAATTGATACAAACGCTGTTTCAGACATAGAAAAAAGCGCTGATAAAATTATCAATACAACAAACAAAACAATCATAACGATCTGATTCGGGTCCACTTATAAAAAATCTCCTTATTTTAATTTATTCAATATTAATATAAACATGCTTAAAAGTCAAATTTTCAAGCATTCTTCATATACTACAGTATAATATATTTTTGAGAATTATCAATATATTTAAAAAATATAAGGAGGATTTATGAAAAAAATAGCTTTGACTCTTAGAAAAAAAGAAGATCAAATGACCTTCTTTATGAATAACACTTACTATGAATGGTTATCACCTTATT
>CAZWXH010000062.1:0-10456 GCA_964637725.1 uncultured Coprobacillus sp.
TTATAATGATGAGAACTTTTTAAGAAAAGAATGAAAAGTTAATGAGAATAAAAAAAGACTTATCACTGATAAGTCATAATTAAAATATACAAAATAATCATGGCACGCCTATCATTAAAGCATAAATTTTATAGTATGATACCAATTAAAAAAGAGAGCTAAACGCTTAGATAGTTTAAAGTCTATCTTTTCGCTAAAGCTCTTTTATATTTCTTATATTATTGATTTGCCATAACACCAACGAGTGCATGTGGTTTGTAAAGTTCTTCTAAATACTCTATTTCCTGTTTACTTAATTCTATATCAAGAGACTTAACAGCACCTTCTATATGATGAAGCTTTGTTGCCCCTATTATTGGTGAAGAAACTTTACTTAAAAGCCAAGCTAAAGATATCTCTGTCATGGATACATTCTTTTTTATTGCAAGTTCTTCCACTCTATTGATAATCATTAAATCATCTTTTAATGAAGCATCATATTTCCCTTTTGCAAATTTATCTTCGTTCATACGTTTTGATAACTCACCAGGATGTTTTGCTAATCTGCCAGAAGCTAGTGCACTATATGGTGTTAAAGCAATATTATCTTCATGACATAAACGTGTCATTTCTCTTTCTTCTTCTCTAAAGATAAGATTATAATGTCCTTGAATAGAAATAAACTCCTCCCAACCTTTATAGCGTGCATACGCATTTGCTTTAACAAGTTGATAAGCATAACAATTTGATATCCCAATATACCTTACTTTTCCTTGTTTAACAACATTATGCAATCCTTCCATAATCTCTTCTATTGGTGTTTGGTAATCCCATTGATGATAAATATACAAATCAACATAATCCATACCTAAACGTTTCAAACTTTCATTTAAACAGTTTTCAACATGTTGTATACCATTGATCCCTTGTTCTATTTCTTCTTGAGTACGTGGTGAAAATTTAGTTGCTATAACAACATCATCTCTATTGGCACACTCTTTAATAGCACGTCCTAGATATTCTTCACTTGTTCCGCCTTGATAAGCCATAGCAGTATCAAAGAAATTTATTCCTTGGTTTAATGCGTATTGAATAATTTCTTTAGACTCATGATAAGGCAATGTCCATGAATGCATACCCTTTGTTGATTCTCCAAATCCCATACATCCTAAACATATTCTTGATACTTTTAAGTTTGAATTTGATAATTGAACATATTTCATAATTATTCTCCTTGTCTGATGACTTCTTTTAAATGAAATTGATTTTGATGATAACCATATACAAAAATACAACAATTTCCAAAACCTTTTTTTAATTCTTCTGATGGATCTTGAATTGCTCTTAAAAAATTATAACAAGCTCCGCCATGACTAACAACCAAAACACTTTGATGGTCAGCTTTTTCCATGATATCACTTAATGTTTTCACCATTCTATCCTTAACATCATTTGATGATTCTCCACCATATTGAAGATAAAATGTTTCACAATCTTTTGGTGATAAATGTTTATTTAAGCGTTCACTCTCTGCCTCTAATTCTCCATAATTATTCTCTTTTAATCCTTTTAAACGAATATAGGGCATATCGGTGATTAACTCAAGTGTATCAGAACATCTTTCACTTGTTGAACAATAATAATGATCAAAAACAATATGATTACTCTGAAAATACCTTTTTACTTCTGTTGCCTGTTTTATTCCTTTAGCTGTAAGCGGCGAATCACACCATCCTTGAATTCTATGTTGAACATTAAATAGTGTTTCACCATGCCTCATTAAATATAATGTTTTCATAATATACTCCTACTCATCTTTCCTGTTTCTATTTTAAGCTATTTATTAAGCAATGTCTAATACCTATATTCTATCTTATAGATACCTTTTAGGCATTAATAAAAGTTAACAAGTATCTTTAGTATTAACGATTTATTTCAATACATTATATATACATACAATTTCAACATTATAAGTATAATTATTTAAAATGATTATAGTTTTCTTTGCTTACTTTTATTACGACCTCTCTTGTTTTTATCATATACAATATAAATATAGCAATATTATTATTTGTTTTAAAATAAGAAAATGACTTCATATTTTAGAAGTCATTTTTTTAAGAGTTAAAGTTTTTTTATTAAGAATGCCATATTTTGTCCAAGATTTTTAATATTATCCATTCCCTCGACATCATTAAGCACCTCTCCATGCATTTGTCCATATACCATATTCCAGTATGTAGAGCCAACAATTAACATTTCATGGTTTAAAAAGAAATGATTCATTGCATCAATCGCTTGTAAAGAGCCTGAACGTCTTGCTGATGCCACAGCCACCCCAACCTTATATTTTAGTAATCCAGGATTCATATCGACAACCACTGCCGCTCGCTCTAGAAACGCTTGCATACTTGCTGATATGTTCGCTAAATAGGTTGGTGATCCTAAGACAATGCCATCTGCTAACTTAATTTTTTCAAATAGTTCATAAAAATCATCATTTCTATATATACAGTTCTCTTTTCCTTTACATGTGAAACAAGCTTTACAAGGTTGAATTTTTATATTAGATAATTCAATCATTTCTGTTTGAATATTAACTCTTGTTAGTTCCTTAAATACTTCATTAATTAAAAGAGTTGTATTGCTTTCTTTTCTAACACTACCGTTTATTCCTATAACCTTCATATTTTCCCCCTTATCACTTCATATTAATACCAATCGTGTTTTTCATCACGATTAAGTTTATTAATTTCTTGCATTTCTTTATCAGTTAATTCGAAGTCAAATATATCTAAGTTCTCCTTTATATGCTCACTATTGCTAGATCCTGGAATAACAACAACTCCTTTTTGTAAGTTCCACCTTAAAATCACTTGAGCAGAAGTCACTTTATGTATTGAAGCTATTTTTGAAATCGTTTTATCTGTGAGTAATTCAGCAGTATGTCCACGTCCGCCAAATGGATACCAACCTTCTACAACAATTCCTTTTTCATGGATAAAAGGAATAACATCATTTTCTTGATAATATGGATGTATTTCATTTTGGACAACAGCCGGCCATATTGAGACTTGTGGTAGAAATTCTTGAAGTTCTTTAACATACCAATTTGATAGTCCTATAGAACGAATTTTACCATCTCCTACTGCTTCTTCCATTGCTTTATATGTATCTATATCTTCGCTTCCAGGATGATGTAATAACATTAAATCTATATATTCTACATCTAGTTTCTTTAACGCTTCATCAATCGCATTTTTTGCATCAGAAAACTGACTTGGGTAGAGCTTTGTAGTTATAAATATTTCTTCTCTAGGTACATCTGATTGTTTAATCGCCTTACCAACACTCTCTTCATTATTATATATAGATGCGGTGTCTATAAGTCTTCCACCTGCTTCTAATAATGTTGTAATCGAATGCATACACTCTTCGTCGGTCAAACTATAAGTCCCTAATCCGGCGATTGGCATCTCATAACCACTATTAAGCAAGACTCTTTGCGTTTCAAAATTAAACTTAGCAACATTCTGTTCTACTTTATCAGTCAATATGTTTAATCCTTTTATCCACATATCTACCTCGTCTTGATTTACATCCCCTTTAAATCCCTTGCCATCAACCCATGTTGTTTTATTAGAGACATGTTTATGGAGTTCTTGATCACTTAAGCCAATACCACTGCTATGTGATGTACAGAAGGGAATAATAGTCTTATCCTTAAAATCATAACTCTCTAAGAATGTATCTATAATTCTAGGGGCTTGACCATGCCAAATGGGATAGCCCAAGATAATTGTATCGTATTCTTCTATACTTTTTATTGCGTTTTTAATTTTTGGTCGAGATGATTGATTATTTTGTTCTAAAGAACTACGTGAAGACGGATTATTATAATCTAAATCTAAAGCTGTATATGAATCCTGTGCTTCTATTTCATATAATTCAGTGTTTTTTTGTTTTGAAATCCATTGAGCTATCTGTTTTGTTGTTCCAGTATTAGAAAAATAAACAACAAGAACAGAGCGATTAGATACATTCTTCTCCTGTGAAGTGTTCTGTTTATCCTGACATCCTGTCAATAGGAAAAGTAAACATAAGAAAACAACAATATAAATACGTGACCTCATAAAACACTTCCTTCCTTTTCTTTATATAACAATCTCATTAAAACCAATAGCTTCGATACCATCCAGTCATAGATTTCTTTTGATCTAATTTACCTATTTCTTTAACTTCCTCTTTTGTAAGTTCAAAATCAAAGATATCTGAGTTTTCAATTAATCTTTGTTCATCTTTTGTTTTTGGGATTACTGCAATACCTTTTTGAATTAAATATCGTAATGCAACTTGAGCTACAGTTTTGTGATAACGATTTGCGATTGCATTTAAAAGTGGTTCATTTAATAATTTTGTTTTTCCATTAGCTAGTGGACTCCAAGCTTGTATCTTAGTCCCTTGCATTTCACATTCTCTTTGTAACTCATGTTGAGTGAAATATATGTGTGATTCTATTTGATTAATTGCTGGAATTATTCCACACTTTTGTATAAATTCTTTATAACATTTATCATTAAAGTTGGATACACCTATTGCTCTTGCTTTACCTTTAATGTATGCCTCTTTGATTGCTTCATACATTTCAAAAGATTCAATATACGGTTCATGTATAAGTAATAAGTCTACGTAATCAACTTGTAATCTTTTTAATGAATCATCAATATCCTTTTTTGCTTGTTCATAACTATGACTTGATTGACATAATTTTGTTGTTAAAAAGATATCTTCACGATGAATTGCACTTTCTTTTATTGCTAGCCCAACTATTTCTTCATTATTATACATACGCGCTGTATCGATAAGTCGATATCCTTGTTTTAACGCTTTTTGGATTATTTCTTTTCCTGATTCACCATTTAAACCATATGTACCTAAACCTAGTATAGGCATTTTTATCTCATTATTAAGTTGAATATAATTCACAATTATCTCCTATTTATTTTACTTTAAATTTTCTTTAAAGAATTCATCGAGTTTATCAAAAGGAATTTTCTCAATGTTATCATATAAGTCACAATGATCAGCATTTGGAATAATCAGTAATTCTTTAGGTTCATTTGCTTCTTTATAGGCATCTTCTGAATAATATCGAGAATGGGCATCACTTCCTGCTACCAACAAGATTGGTCGTGGAGATACTTCTTTTATGTTTGACATCAATGGGAAGTTTAGAAACGCTATTGGCGTAGTTGCTGTCCATGATGAGACAAAGTTGACTGCTCGGGGATGGCGAGCACGCTTTACATAATAGTTAAAAAACATTTTTGTCACCTCATCTGCTCCTGATGGTAGTTCTTGAGGAGCTAAAGTCGGTTCAACTAAAGGATTGTTATTTTCATCAAACGCAATTTCATGATTTCCTAATGCTACATAATTATTTTCTATATCAGTCCAACGTTGTTGACTTAAATAGTCTTTAATAATTTGTTTTTGTTCCAAAGAGTAATAATCTTGATATCCCTGACTCATATCTCGTGACATATCATACATTGACATAGTCGCGACAGCTTTTATTCTTGTATCACTACCAGCTGCCGTTATTGCCATTCCAGATAATCCACAAATTCCAATGACGCCTATACGATTTCTATCTATATAATCTATCATACCTAGATAATCCACTGCAGCACAATAATCTTCAGTAAATAACTCAGGCGATGCCATGTTTCTCGTTTCTCCTCCACTTTCACCACCAAATGATGGATCATAAGCTAAAGAAACATAGCCAAATGTTGCCATCTGTTGTGCATAAAATCCAGAAGCCTGTTCTTTAACAGCTCCAAAAGGACCTGCTACTATGATAGCTGGATTCTTTCTAGAAACATAATCTTCTGGCAAATATAAATGACCAGCTAACTCTATTCCATACCTATTCTTAAAACGTATTTCTCTCATTTCAATTTTATCATTAATCTTAAATGTTCTTGTATCGTCTTTCATTACTTTTCTCCTTGTTCTATATACTAACTCTATTTCACTTCAAATTATTCATTGATTTTCTCTATCTTATGAACCAAATAATCTAAATAATCCACCTTTTTTTGATCACTATGAATACAATCCATTAATTCTTTTCGATGTGTTTTTAAAACTTTTAATATAGATGTATAATTATTCTTATTCATAAGTTGAAGACAATCATTGATTTGTTCTTGAGTACAACCAATATCAATCAAATTTTCACAAAAGATCTCTTTTTCATTACATGCTTCTGGCATTCTATAGTTCCTCACCATTTGATTGAATAACTTGTTTATACCAATCAAAAGACTTCTTCTTTCTTCTTGAAAAGTCACCTGTACCATCATCATATCTTTCTACATATACAAAACCGTATCTTTTTTTCATTTCACCCGTTCCTGCACTGACAATATCAATACAACCCCAAGGCGTATATCCCATTAGATCAACACCATCTAATTCAACTGCTTCTTTCATTGCTTGAATATGATTTCTAAGATATGTTATGCGATAATCATCATTAATAGCGCCGTTTTCATCTTTTTCATCAGGGGCTCCTAAACCATTTTCAACAATGAACATGGGAATATGATATTGATCATAGATTTGATTAAGAACTATCCTCAACCCTAATGGATCAACAGTCCACCCCCAATCAGAAGTCTTGAGATATGGATTCTTACATGCAATAAACTGATTTCCTTGAGTTCTTTCAGCATTTGGATCAGTTGATGATACAGTTGACATATAATAACTAAAACCTATATAATCTACCGTTCCTTGTGAAATAATATCTAAATCATCTTTTTTCATAAGAATATGAATGTTCTCTTTTTCAAATTGCTTAAGTTGATACTCAGGATAATATCCCTTCACTTGGACATCCATATAAAAAGTTTTTTGACGATTAAATTGAATTGCCTCTAAAACATCCTCTGGTTTACAAGTCATTGGATAGCTTGGAGTATATGATATCATCATTCCTATTTTATTATCTGAATTGATCTTATGTCCTTCAATAACTGCAAGTGCACTTGCTACAAAAATATGGTGATGAGCTTGATAAATATTTTGTGGATTATTATTATGGACTCCAATTTGACACCAACCAGATAAAACATTAATTTCATTAAAAGTCATCCAATGACTTACTTTATCTTTATATCTTTGAAATACTGTTTTTGCATAAAAAACAAAAAAGTCAATTAATTCTCTTGATAACCATCCATCATAGTGATCTGCTAAATATAAAGGCATTTCAAAGTGATTAAGCGTTACTATAGGTTCAATTCCGTATTTTAATAATTCATCAAAAACATCATCATAAAACTTCAAGCCTTCCTCATTAACTTCATACATTCCTTTTGGACATATTCTTGACCAACTTATTGACATTCTAAAGCATTTAAAACCCATCTTTGCCATCAACTGAATATCTTCTTTATAGTGATGATAGAAATCTGTTGCATCATGACTAGGATAAAAAACATCCTTCAAAATAGTACCTTTCGTATTCTCAGGAACAAATCCTGTCATTGTACTATCCAACAATGCTTCACCAACTGTACCATCTTCATTTTTATATGTTACCTTTCTTGGTACCTCATATCCTCCACCAGTAATAACGTCAAATGTATTGAAGCCCCTTCCTCCTAAATTATAACCACCTTCATGTTGGGTTGCTGCTGTAGCTCCACCCCATAAAAAGTCTTTACGAAATCCCATGTCTATTTCCTCCTTATTATCTGTTAAATATATTATATAGATTACTTTTCAATTATTCCAATACTTAATATCTATTATTAATTATTCTTGTAAAGAATATCTGTATCGCATATAATAAGATTATAAAAGTATATGAAAAGAGGAATCAAAATGGAATTACGTGTTTTACGCTATTTTATTGAAGTTGCAAGAGAGCGAAGTATCACCAACGCCGCAAGACATCTTCATATTTCCCAACCAACCCTTTCAAAACAATTAAAAGATCTTGAAAGTGAACTGGGTGTCAAGTTATTCTTAAGACTAAATTATAGTATTAAACTAACTGAAGAAGGTATTCTATTAAAAAAACGCGCTGAAGATATCTTAGAAATGGCTGATAAAACTTTAGATGAATTTACACATATTAATGAAATTACTGGTGGAGATATAAGAATTGGTTGTGCTGAATCTTATAACATTAAGTACTTAACAGATATTATTAAGGATTTTAAAGATGAATATAAGGGACTGCGTATTCACATAACAAGTGGTGATACTAAGCAAGTTACCGAACAACTAGAAAGAGGATTATCAGACTTTGCGGTTATTGTTGAACCACCTGATCTTTCAAAATATAATTACTTAAGTTTACCTCAGAAAGATACATGGGGACTTCTTATGAGAAGGGATAGTCCCCTTGCAACTAAAAAAGAAATTACTTTTAATGATTTAAAAAAATTGGATTTAATTTCATCTGCACAGTCTTTGAAGGTTGATATTCCACGATGGTGTGGAGAAAAAATGGATGATCTCAATATCATTGGAACAGTCAATCTTTTTTACAATGGAGCAATATGCGTTAGATCTGGTTTAGGGAGTATGTTGACTTTTGATAAACTTGCAACCATAGATAATGATAGTGAACTTTGTTTTTCTCCTCTCACTCCACCACTTCAAACACAGATGTATATTATATGGAAAAAATATCAAGTTTTCACTCCCATCACACAAAAACTAATTGATATCCTTAAAGAGTGTTTTAACAACAACTCATAAATATATCTCAATAGCTTATATTCCTTTTCTAAGGGGAATGAAATTTTTGATAACATGAATGTTGTAAAAAAATGACTTATCAATTGATAAGTCATAAATTCATTATTCTTCATTACTAGACACAACTATCTGATAAAATTTGTAAAGATATGATCTTCTTTTTGTGGAAGACCGTATTTTTCTTTTCCTAGATCAATACTCTTTAATAGAAAAGCCATATTCTTTCCTAAAGTTCTCATAACTTGCATCCCTTCTTTATCCTGTCTTACTTCTTCAGGAGTGTTGCCATGAACACTATTCCAATATTGGCTAGAAACAACCGGCATACCAGAAATTGTAAAATACTTATTAATTTCATCAAATGTCGCACTTGCTCCACCTCTACGACAACTGACAACTGCTGCTCCTACTTTCATAGTCTTATCAGTAGTCACGCTATAAAACAAGCGATCTATAAATGAAATTAACGTTCCATTTGCGGAAGCATAGTAAACTGGTGATCCAATCACTATTCCATCACACTCATTAAATTGAGGTGCGATTTCATTAACCAAATCATCAAAAATACATTTCCCTTTTGTCTTACATTGTCTACATCCAATGCATCCTCTTATATCTTTGTTGCCAACATGAATTATCTCAGTCTCAACACCTTCTTGATTCAATGTTTTTGCTACCTCTTCTAGAGCAGTAAAGGTACACCCTTTTAAATTTGGACTACCATTAATTAATAAGACTTTCATTTTATTTCCTCCTTTGTCTGTATTTCTATTGTTTTTATATGTCATTTATATTACAATAACATTGTAATATCCGGTAGTAACTACCGGTCAAGAACTTTTTATATGAAAAGGAGAATTATTGATGTATACAATGAATGAAGTATGTCAAAGACTTAACATTACATACGAGACATTAAAATATTATTGTAAAGAAGGTTTAGTTCCAAATGTTAAAAGAGATAAGAATAATTATCGTGAGTTTAGTGAAAAAAATATTTTTTGGATTGAAGGAATATGTAATTTAAGAAAATGCGGAATGAGTATCCAAGATATAAAAAAATATATGAGCTATTGTTTAGAAGGAAAAGATTCTATCCCTAATAGACAAAAAATGTTAAGTGATACAAAACATATTTTATTAGAGAGAATCAATGAAATGCAGGAATCTATTTCATATATAGATAATAAACAAACATTCTATGAAGATGTCCTCTCTGGAAAAACAGAGTATACTAGTCATCTTATCGATATAAACAATAACGATCATTGATATATAACAATGGTTGCATGTATAAAGAGACAATTGAACATACTTGTTTTGTATGAGTAAATATGTTATAATTCATACGAAACGAATATAGAGATCCATTTCTCAAGGAAAAACAGGAGTTGCTGCTCCTGTTTTTCTGTGCTCATTTTCAACATTCATCGTTTGTCGAGCCACTTGCATATGTAATACATGATTACACCTGCTATAACAGACGAAATCACTGAGACGAATATAGTCTCCATTTCTCTCACCCCCTTTCAAGGGAGGAGTTGAAAACATTTATAGTATAACATAAGTTATATAGTTGTGAGTCTCAACTTGATACTCAATTTGACTCATGATTATTTCTTGTTTTTTTCATATATATAGCTAAAACATAGTGAATGATTAGTTTGTTTTTATAATGATGAGAACTTTTTAA
>CAZWXH010000063.1:0-10369 GCA_964637725.1 uncultured Coprobacillus sp.
TCTCCCTTATTCATAATGATACATATATTATATCACATTCTTAATAAGAGGAAACTAAATCCTATCCATCAAATTTAATTCGCAAAGTAAGTCAAAATGCTATCGACATAAGGTAGATTGTTCCAATCATTCAGTTCTCCGTTCTTGAATAAGTCGAAATAAACTGCCGAAAAATCTATTCTTTTAAGTTTTCTCATGTCATTTTTCCTTATTTATTAGGTTGTATGTACAATAAATATTATTGTTGTTGAATATAACATAAGTCAAAAAATTTTATGATAATTTATACCAAGATATGCATAGCTATGCGAACTTATAGCAACTTTTAAACTTCTTAAATATGTTGACATTCCGCAACATATTTGAGTATAGTAATTGTGTTAAGAGACATATATTATGCTTATATTAAAGTTTTATGTATTTTTCATTTTAATGTAGGTAAAATTAAAAAGGCTACCAATAAACAATAAGTGGTTGCCTGAAACATTAATTAAATATCTTTAAACAAAGACAGTAATATACATTTGGTAGATGTGGTGATTACTGTTTTTGTTTTATGTAAATATATATTGAAAATACTAGAGTTAAAGCACTTATTATTGTGTTTGTATCCATAAAACACCTCCTATCTAAAATTGAACCAATTAAGAGGTTATATATTCAAACAAGGGCTTAAAGCTTACTTATCATGAAATAAATTGGATAAAAGCAACCATCTACTACTTTTGATAGCCAAGTGTTTTATAACACATAACCAAGTTTGTTATCAAAAAGTAATGCGTACGTCTCTGCAAAACTGAAAGTATTTCCTTCAATAGCATTACTATGGTAAGGGCTTCTAGAAATAAAATCTTCAAAGTATCTATTTGACTCTTTTAGAATTTTTATTATATCAATAGATTTTTTCATTTTTACTTCCTTCTTCCTACAATTTTCTTTATTAATTATATTATACTCCCTATTTACTTTCATTATTTATTATATTATTAACAAGACAAGTGTAAACCAAATATGATAATGTCTTCTATCAAATCCTTACTAACTGTGGGATTCCTGCTATGTTTTACACTGATAGAAGAACAGTATTTGAATACAAAAGAAAAAGAAGCAATATATTCCACCCATGACACATCCGTGGAAACATGCTTCATATCTTAATTATGTTGCGACAATGGAACATCGCCAACAAAACGCACATATTTAAGAAAATTTGAGACATTTTCGAAATTATTTGACACACTTATTGCTGTTTTATCAATATGTTTTCCTTATTTCTTTTTCGCTTTTTATGTTATAATTGTATATAAGATATTGTGTATTTGATCTTTTATAATTTTATAAGATAAAGTAGACTAGACAACTTTGCCTAGTAAGAGGAGTAACAGTATGATTGATACATTAGAAAAAAAAGAAGTAGTTCAATTTAGAGATGGAGAATTCACATTAGATGTTAATGTTACACGTGATGATAATATTGTTTGGTTAAGTCAAAAACAAATATCAGAGCTTTTTGATATAGACAGAACAGTTGTTGGGAGACATATTTCAAATATTTTTAAATCAGGAGAACTAGACGAGAAAAGCATGTGTGCAAATTTTGCACATATGGGTAAACTCAATGTTCAAGAGTACAACACAAAATACTACTGTCTTGATGTTATTCTTGCCATTGGATATAGAACAAATTCTTCGAGAGGTATTCTATTTAGAAAATGGGCTAATAATATATTAAAAGACTACTTACTGAAAGGATATGTTATTAATGATCGTCATTATAACGATATTAACTATATTACAAGAATACTTAATGAATATAAAATCGCAGGTGGAAGTTTGCCAACTGGTGACTCAATGCTAAAATTTTTAACTGCCTATCAAAGAGGTTTTAAGATTTTAGATGATTATGATCATCACTCACTTGCTTCCCCTAAGGGCGAGAAGGATATTTATATTATAGAATATAATGAATGCATAAAGCTAATTCACGAAACAATTTTTGCTGATAAAAATGATCAATTCGCTATAGAGAAAGATGAATCGTTTCAATCTAGTATTTCTACTATTTATCAAAGTTTTGGTGGAAATGATTTATATTCAACAATCGAAGATAAAGCAAGTGCATTACTCTATTTTATTGTAAAAAACCATAGTTTTATAGATGGTAATAAAAGAATAGGTGCAACCATATTTTTATATTTTTTAGAAAAAAATGATGCTTTATACAAAGATGACATAGAAAGAATAAATAATGATACCCTTGCTACCCTAACAATTCTAGTAGCTTCTTCAAGACCAGAAGATAAAGATATAATTATCGAGTTAATCAAAACAATATTAAACTAAACAGCTTTCTTAAATAAGGTAGTTATAACCCCAATGTCATTAAGTTAAGTCTCAAATGAGATTTAAAGGAGTACATAAAAATGTACCCTCTTTTTTTGTCTTTCTTATAAATGTATTGACTTTAATCAAGTTTCGTAGGGCTATTATTTATAGGAATATGTTTGAGGTACACAAATATGAATAACTATAAATATTTAAAGAACATCTTAAACTACAATATCAATAGAATATCTAAAGTCAGTTCATTATTCTGCAAAAATTATAAATCCGACTTTACTCGTCATAGATAGTTAGATTTTTAAAACAACTATAAAGAGACTACTGTGTTAATGCACGGTAGTATAAATAAGACTTATTCAGCGTACTATCTTAACGCTATTTATGATTTAATGGAATGCACTTATGAAGATGTTATCATTCAAGGTCAAGCAAAGATGGATGAAAACGGTGCTTTTTGCGATCTTGTAGATAGATACCGAGGGAAGAAAACTATATCCCGAATTCCTTTGCATATTCAATTGTAGCATGAAGCTGTATATCCCCATGTAATGGATATGCCATAAAGACTTCATCAGCTATTTCAAAAGGTGAACGTATATCAAATTCACTTGCTCGTCTATATCCAAAGCGTGGATAATAAGTATCATGTCCCACTAAAATAATAAAATCATACTCCAAATGTTTAGCAATTCTGTGGGCTTCTTTAATTAAAGAAGAACCAATTCCTTGGTTTTGATATTTTGGTAATATTGCTAATGGAGCTAAAGTCAATTGAGTTGTTTCACCTACTTTTGTTTCAGTGATCATAATATGTCCAACTATTTTATTATCAATTTCAGCGACTAATGACAGTTCTGGAATATATCCTTTACTTTGTCTTAATCTTGTCACTAAGTTTTGTTCATCACCATCACTCTGTAATGCACTTTCAAAAGATTCCTTTACTACTTCATATATCTCTTTATAATCTTTTTCTTGTTCTTGTCTTATATTCATTTTTTCTTCTCCTGTATTGTATTTATAATACACTGAGCCAGTTCTATAACACATGGTCTCCATGTATTATACAATATCCACTGTACAAGCTATTAGCAAACTAACAACTCCTTTCCTTCTTTTTACATTATCATATCTTATATATAATCACAAACATATATTCACATTTGATATTATTGATAATGATTATATTCGTCTTATTGTCTTCTCAATTTGATTGTGCTAACATAAAGCATATAAGGAGATTGAAAACTATGAAGAAAATACTAAATGGAATTTTAATCTGCATCATCATTATTAGTGTTGCTTTTATATTGATTAATCCCTCTTCAACTGCTGAAAAATCAAAATATGATACTTATAATTATCCACCATCATACATGATTGAAAACAATCATAATTATTTTGACTATCAACCAGGATTTGAGTGTTCAGCTTTTTCTTCAGCCTATCTTCTTCGCCATTATGGCTTTGAAGCCTCTGGTCTAGATCTTTATAAAAACTTTCCTAATAAGTTATCTAATGGCGGTGGTGTTTATCCTTCAGGCATTATTAATTTTTTTAATGATAGAGATTTTCAAGTAACATTTATAAAGGATGCATCTATTGATGATTTAAAACAAGAACTATCAGAAGGACATCCCGTTATTGTTTATATACATGTCTATGTTGTAACAGATAATGTACACTGTACACACTATGTTCCTCTTGTCGGTTATGATGAGAATAATTTCTACTTTGCAGAAAGTTTACCTTATATGTCAAACTACAAAGATCAAAATCTTCCCTACAATAGAAAAACAGATATAAAGACTTTTAAGAAATTATGGACGAATGTTGAAGGTCTTTATGACCAACCTTATTTCTCGATTCAAGATAGGTGATTCATAATCACCTATTTTTTTATTTAAAGAAATGATCATGTTCTATTCCACAGTTCTGAAATGTAAGGACTTCTAAACACTGTTTATATTCATACAAGGTTATTTTGGTTTCTCCTAGTAAACATTCTTCTACATTTCGTAACATGAGTCCATCTTTTGGAGCATCTAAGATATAAATAGAACTCATCTTTATTTCTAATTTCATTAAATACTTCCCTTGTTTTATATGAAGATGGTATGTTTCTTTTTCTTGAGTGTTTTTTATAACTCTAGCACCATAGTAAGAAGCAAAGCGATATTCTTTTCCTTCTATCTTCATTACTACAATAACTCCTGTAAAATGGAATACTTTTAATGGAATTGTTGCACAAGATAAAAATAGCACTGCATCTCTTTGGATACAACAATTTGATTGTATCCAAATATATTTCTTAGGAAATGAACAACCCCAATCCTTTTCTTGATAAAGGATTCCTTGAATATCATAATATTGTTTTTGAAATCTCATCCAGCCATATATTGGACTTCCTAAATTAATAATTGCATGGTGACATTGCATTCCTCTTATATAAGCAAATGGGCCCATAATCGTAGGAGCATAGAGTGTTTGTTTAATATGCTGGGGCATATTAAATCTTAAGTCTATTTCAGTTGATAATCTTGAATCTTCTATATGAATATAATGTCTTTTAATTATTGATTTATTTAAAACTATTGTAAAAGGATCTTCTTGATACTGAAATTCTTTTATATCATAGCTAACCTTTTCCATGACTTTCGTTAATGTATGAAACACTTGTATAAAAACTTCTTGTTTGTTTTTTGTTTTTGCTATACCAATTATAATAGCAATTGATATCTTTTTATCGACTATACGAAAATACCAACCTTCAAAGGCTGGTATTTTTGATATTGCATGCAATTGCAATTCTTGATTATATGAAATCATAATATCACCCTTACTATTGTATGCGTGATTATTGTCATTATTCATACTAGATAATCTTTGTTGAACACTCTTCTAAGTTAATAACTTCATCTACTATTGGTAAGTAGAATTCTGGTTCATGACTGACTAATAGGATTGTTCCTTTATATGCTTTTAATGCTGTTTGTAAAGCTTCTTTAGCATCAACATCTAAGTGATTTGTTGGTTCATCTAGAACCAACACATTGGCTGATTTATTCATGATTGCACATAGTCTTGCTTTGGCATTTTCCCCACCAGATAGAACTTTCATCATTGATTCTATATGATCAGTCGTTAAGCCACACTTTGCTAACATTGAACGTATTTCACCATTGTTTCTATCTGGATATAAATCCCATAAATATTGAAAAGTTGTTTTATTTTCTGTTACTTCTTCTTGTTTAAAGAAACCTATTTCTACAAAGGGATCTTTTTCAACATGACCACTATATGGTTTTAACATCCCAATTAGTGTTTTTAATAATGTTGTTTTCCCTAAACCATTAACTCCTTTAATTGCTATTTTTCTATTACGTTCAAAAGAAATATTCATAGGTTTTGTTAGTGGAGCATCGTAACCAATAATTAGATCTGTACATTCAAATAAGACCTTCCCTGGTGTTCTTGCTTCTACAAAAGAAAATACAGGCTTAATCTTTTCTTTTGGCTTCGCAATTAAATCCATCTTATCTAATTTCTTTTGTCTAGAACTCGCCATATTTCTTGTTGCAACTCTCGCTTTATTTCTTGCTATAAAATCTTCCATATCCGAGATTTCCTTTTGTTGTTTCTTATATGCATTCTCTTGTTGTTTCTTTTTTAACTCAGATTGTTCTAGATAATAATTATAATCTCCCTTATATCTTGATAATCCACCATCTTCTAAAGCATATATTACATTCGTTACATTATTTAAGAATGTTACATCATGACTAACTAGAATAAATGCATTTTCATAATTCTTCAAGAAATTAGTTAACCAATAGATATGTTGTTCATCTAAATAGTTTGTTGGTTCATCAAGAATCAAAATCATTGGATTTTCAAGTAATAGTTTTGTTAAAAGAACCTTTGATCTTTGTCCTCCTGATAAATCATTAACTTCCTTTTCTAATCCAATATCACTTAATCCTAGACCTGATGCCACTTCCTTAATCTTAACATCAATCATATAAAAACCACCATGATCTAAAATATCCTGAATTTCTCCTACATCTTCTAATAATTTAGCCATTGTATCAGGAGAGGCATCAGCCATATTTTCATACATTTCCATCATTTCTTTTTCTAAATCATAATAATGTTGAAAAGCAGTTTGAAGAACTTCATATATTGTTTGTCCTGGTTTTAATACAGTATGTTGATCAAGATATCCTGTTGTTATACGTTTACACCATTCTATCTTTCCTTCATCGGGTTGTAACTTTCCTGTAATAATATTTAAAAAGGTTGATTTCCCTTCTCCGTTTGCGCCAACAAGTCCAATATGTTCTCCATTTAACAATCTAAAACTTGCATCATTTAATATTATTCTTCCCCCAAAATCATGACTAACATGTTCAACATTTAATATACTCATCCTTATACCTCTATTCTTTTCAGTAATTTCATTATACAGAAATTGTTAAGGAAATCAACGAAAAAAAAGAGCAAAAAATATTGCTCTTAGTTTGTTTATTCAAATGACTCTTTTAATATTTGAGCACATTCTTTTTGATCCAATGATACGTCTTTTAATGTCTCGATTAATATTTCAGCACACTTTTCACGACTGAGAACATCACTATCTAAACATATATCATAAGTTTCCTTTTCTCCCCATTTTGATAAAGAAACAGCATTTCTATAACGACTTCTCTTTAAATCTTCACTTTTTATAAAATCAACAAGTTCCTCTTGTGAGTAGTTTTTTAAATCATATGTACTATCGCCTTGTGCTCGAGGTATCTTATGTAAAGTATTTGTATTATACAAAAGAACTTTCAAGTATTTGACTTTACCTTTTAAAATATCCCCTGCTGCTCTTTCATGAATTATACAAGGCCCTTTTTCTATTGCCTTTTCTATTGCTTTTGACATCAATACATGAAGCTTTTTTATCTCTTTATTATTCTTAACTTCTTCCTCACTCATTAATGCGATTTTATTATCTAACGCATTAAGAGTCTCTTCTGTTAACCATTCATCATCTATAAATTGAAGTAAGTCTTTTCCTTCATATAAACTCATATTCATTTTTTTAGCCACTATTGCTGATATCCATCTTCCCATACTACAGTATTCACTGTCCATAACCAAATATTTTATCATCCTACTTCCCCCTTCTCTTCATTATACTTAAAAAATATTTTTTGAAATAAATCCAACAAAATATGAAAAAAAGAAGTTTTATACTTCTTCGATTTTACTTTCTATATATTCACTAGCTATCTTCATTGCATCTATTATTGGTTTTAATTTATTATAATGCGTTGTGTCTTTTTGATGTTTTAATATAGCTTTGTTACATTTATTATAAATTGAGATTATTGGTGGTAAAGCTTTTTTAAGTTCTTGTTTAGTATATTTAACATCTTTTTCTAAGAGTAATGATTGAGAGATATTTAATGCATTTAATCTATTAACCAATAATGTATGTTGAGAAGTTCCTTGTTGAAATTTTATTAAGAACTTCTCACATTTACTAATAGTTGTTTCAATAATATTCAGTGCCTTTTCTTTTTCTTCTTTTGTATAGATTTCCATTGATTATACTCCCTTTATTTAGGACACCTATATCTAGGTTGTCCTTGACTCTTATGACCATATTCTATTGCTTCAGTTGGACAGAAGTTTATACAGGCCATGCAATGTGTACAATTCTTTTTCCAGATAGGTTTTCCTTTCATAATTTCAATATTATTAAGTGGGCATACATTCATACATTTCCCACAACTTATACATGTCTCTTTCACATAAAACTTTTTAGCATGGACAAACATTGGATAAAACACAATGTTAACAATTCCGCTATTCATTCTATCTTTAAGATGAATGATTGGCTTAGGAAATGCTTTGTGCTCTTTTAATAATGATACTATATTGGATAATTCATTTTCAGCCTTATAAATAGTCTTAAGAGCATCTTCTTTCGTTGGTGTAGAGAATAATGCTATATAATTTTCTGGCATCACTAATTCATAGCATCCTTGATAGTTCATATTCTTTAAATCAATTAATCTTTTTAAATACTTTCCAGCATTTCCAATATTTCCTCCACAAGTCATCACAAAATATATATTCTGATTACCTGTTAGTTTTGTTTTTTTAAGCCATGTCTCTAATATCCGTGGTATTCTCCATGCGTATGTTGGAGCAACTATGATCCATGGTGTCTTCGATTCTAGAGTCGTATAATCATTATCTTTAATCTTTTGAAATAAGTTTTTAACATCATCTTTTATTTCTTCACCAATCCTACTTGCAATATATTTACTATTTCCTGTTCCTGAAAAATATAAGATCATAAAATATTCCTCCTTTTACTATGTTTGAGAACTAATATGTTGTATACCATCATTTATTAAATTCACTAAATCTAAAATACTTTTCCATTGAGTTTCATCAGCACTCAGATAATAATAATTCTTTGTACCTTCTTTTCGCATTGTGACAATACCTGCTTCTTTTAGAATCTTAAGATGGTGTGATACCGATGGCCTTGTTAAATGTGTCTTCTTTGCTATTTCTCCTACTCGAATACCCATTAAATCACTTTCTAAAAGAACTAGCAATATTAATTGTCTTGTATCATCACCTATTGCAGTAAATGCATTTCTATTCTCTTTAAACCCTTTAACTATTCTTTCAATTCTTTCATCACATTCCTTATATTTCTCTCCCTTTTACATATACCTTACTTCTAATTCTTTATGCGGCGTATCTCTTAAGTATCTCATACTCGGATATCCTAAAACCAATGTCATTGCGACTTTTTTCTTTTTAGGTATTTGTAGTGCTTTTTTCATTTTTAATGATAGATTAGCAGCTGTTGTAAAATATCCACTATATAAAACACCTAGTCCATTTGCTTCTGCAACAAATTCCATGTTTTGAGCTGCAAGTAATCCATTTGTCTTATCTTCTGCTAATATGACAATAACAAGTGGTGCTTCAAAGAAGAAGAAATGATCATGAATTTTATTTTGTTTTGCCAAGGGACTAACCATATCTGCAAACGGTTTAACCTTTTTAAATAACTGAACTGCCATTTTCTCTAGTTGATCCTTCTCTTTATCAAGCACAACAAATGAAACATCTTGTTTATTATGTCCTGTATGAGTAAGTCTACCTGCTTCTAGTATTTGAGAAATAATATCTTGTGCTATTTCTGTATCTTTAAACTGTCTAATTGTTCTTCTAAAGCGAATAACATCTAGCACTTCTTTTGGATTTAATTGGACTTCCTTTGTTTTTTCTATTTGTGGTGCAGTGTGTCCACTTATAGTGATAGCCTTTTTTGGACATATTGCACTACACTGCCCACATAAAATACAGTCTTTTAAAATTGTTTCTGCTTTTTTATCTTTGATATTGATATTATGTGCAGCACATGTTTTAACGCACATTCCACAACCTATACATTTCTCTCTATTAACAATAACTTGATGTTTTTCCATAATAACATTCCTTTCGTTAACATTCTTTAACCATTATACAAAAGGAATATTATTGATGCAACATTGGTAAAGAAAGTCTTTACGAAAAAAAAGATGAATCTTTCGATTCATCAATTGATTATTCACCCATTAATTTTTTAGCAAATGCGTAAACTTTTTCACCATTCATAGTTCCATAATCTCTCATTTCAATTACATCAAATGGTGTTTTTAATCCTAAGTCAGCTAATTCTTTTTCAACATCTTTCTTTAAATAACGTACTTGTGGTCCAAGTAAGATACAATCTACTTCTGCGAAATGTTTCATTCCATCAGTAATTGGTAATGCATTGATTTCTACTTCTTCACCTTGAGCTTTAGCAGCTTGCTCCATTTTTAATACTAGTAAACTTGTTGACATTCCTGCCGCACATACTAACATAATTTTCTTCATTCTTGCTTCCTCCGTTTTTTTACTTGTATGAATTATAACATAATTGAAGTAATTAAAATACTAATTTCATAAAATGAAAATGTTT
>CAZWXH010000064.1:0-7942 GCA_964637725.1 uncultured Coprobacillus sp.
CAACTGATGGTATTCGTAACTTCGCTAATATTCCTACTGAAGAAATCTTTACAACACCTCATCGCTTTAAGGTAGATGGTATTGTTTATAGTTCTTTACCACTGAATTATAATGGAAGTCTTATTGATGATTTCTCAATATCTTTCCAAAATGGAAAAATTATTGATTATACTGCTAAAAAAGGCTATGAAGCATTAAAGAGTATTATCGATACTGATGAAGGTAGTCATTATTTAGGAGAATTAGCATTGGTTCCTTATGACTCACCCATTCAAAATATGAAAGTCTTATTTTATAATACATTATTTGATGAAAATGTAGCTTGTCATTTAGCTATTGGAAAAGGTTTTGCTGAATGTATACAAAACGGTCTTTCATCAACGAAAGAAGAAATGTTAGAAAAAGGTGTCAATGATTCATTGACACATATAGATTTTATGTTTGGAACAAATGATTTATCAATTGTTGCAACATTAAAAGATGGTTCAACTTTACCAATATTTAAAGATGGAAACTTTGTATTTTAAAATTGACAAAGAATAGAAATTTCATTATTATATTACCTATGTAAGTTAAAGGAGGTTCGATATGTCAGAATTTATTGAACAAGTTAAAAAACGTAGAACATTTGCGATTATTTCGCATCCCGATGCAGGGAAAACAACTTTAACAGAAAAGTTCCTCCTTTATGGTGGAGCAATCCAGGAAGCTGGAATGGTTAAAGGAAAAAGACAATCAAAACATGCAGTCAGTGACTGGATGGAAATTGAAAAACAAAGAGGGATTTCAGTTACATCATCTGTATTACAATTTAATTATGATGATTTTTGTATTAATATATTAGATACACCAGGCCATCAAGATTTCTCTGAAGATACTTATCGTACTTTGATGGCTGCTGATAGTGCAGTTATGGTTATCGATGGTTCTAAAGGAGTTGAAGCACAAACAAGAAAATTATTTAAAGTTTGTGCAATGCGTCATATTCCTATTTTTACATTTATTAATAAAATGGATAGAGAAGCCAAAGATCCCTATGAATTAATGGAAGAAATCGAACGTGAACTCGGCGTAGAAACATGTGCTGTTAACTGGCCAATAGGTTGTGGGAAAGAATTCAAAGGTGTGTATGAAAGACACACTCATGAAGTCATTCGTTTTCAATCAGTATTAGCAGGAAAAAAAGAAGTGGATTCAAAAACATGTGATGCCAGTGATATTATGTTAAAAGATGAATTTGGTGAAACATTATATCAACAATTACAAGATGATATTGAGTTACTAGATGGAGCAGGGGCAGAGTTTGATATGGAACGTGTTTCTAAAGGAGAACTCTCACCAGTATGTTTTGGTTCTGCTTTAACAAATTTTGGAGTTGAACCATTTCTAAGACATTTCTTAAAAATGACTTCATCACCATCACCAAGAAATTCAATAGAAGGTATCGTTGATCCTTTATCAGAAGATTTTAGTGGTTTTGTATTTAAGATTCAAGCTAATATGAATAAAGCTCATCGTGATAGAATGGCATTTATTAGAATATGTTCTGGGAAGTTTGAAAAAGGAATGGAAGTTTTCCATTATCAAGGTAATAAGAAAATCAAATTAACCCAATCAAAACAAATAATGGCGGAAAGTCGTGAAGAAGTAGAAGAAGCTTATTCAGGAGATATTATAGGAGTATTCGATCCAGGGATTTTCTCTATTGGTGATACTCTATGTACTGCTAAAAAGAAGTTTGCATATGAAGGGATTCCAACATTCGCGCCAGAACACTTCTCTTTAATTAGAAACAAGGATACAATGAAACGTAAGCAATTTGTCAAAGGTGTTGAACAAATTGCTCAAGAAGGAGCTATCCAAATATTTACTGATTTAGGTGGTGGTATGGAAGAAATCATAGTTGGGGTGGTTGGGGTACTTCAATTTGAAGTCTTAACATATCGATTAAAGAATGAATATAATGTAGATATAATCAGTACACCTCTTCCTTATCAATATATTAGATGGATAATGAATAAAGATGTTGATTTAAAAACATTGAATATTTCTTCAGATACTAAAAAAGTACAAGACCTCAAAGGGCAAACATTATTACTATTTAGTAATGAATGGGGAGTTCGTTGGGCAACTGAAAAAAACACTGGTTTAGAACTTGCAGAATTTTCAAATAATTAAAAAATATTTTCAGAGGGGTAAAACCCTCTTTTCTTATTGATAGGCAAGGATAATCACGAAATCAATCCCATTTTATGGGCGATTTTTCACTTTTCAAGAACTTCCCACCCGTTAAAAAACATGCTACAATGAATAAGGAGGTGTCACTTTATGGCTAATGAAGGTAAACGTTGTTATTGTCGATGCATAGAAGACATGTCGATGATTATTGGCAAAAATGAAGTTACTGTTTTTGCGTTTAAAAAAGTTTATCCATGTATGATTAGAACGAGTGACACAGAAGCAAACTACTATAAAATATATGGAGAAGAGTTTGCATTAAGTTGTAGTGAAGAAGAATTTAGAGAATATTTTCGTTTGATTCATAATAAAAACAATTCAATATAATTAAGGAAATATTTGTTTTTTAGACAAAGTATGATATGATATGCAGATAGAAAGGGTGATAACCTTGGATAAATTAACAATAGAAATATCGAATATCCACTCCGATGAAGAGTTAAATAATCTCACTTTATTTTTAAATGAACATGAACAAGTTTCCCATTTAAAAATATATAAAAACACAATTACATTTAACTGTATTGATATGGAAGTCTTAGTGACTTCTCTATATCAAATAAATAAAGAAATAAAAGTTCAACAAGTTGTTGATGGTAAAAAAAGAGAATATGATTTTGTTCAAAACAAAGAAACTAAATGTTATTTTATGTTTAAGAATCTCTTAACAGAAGATGATATTCATACTTTTGTAAAACAAATTGAGAATAATTCTCATTACAAAGATATTCATTATGATACAAAGAATGAACTACTTATTTTAACATCTGATCAAAGAGATACATTAAGTTCTCTTAGAAATGAACTCTTTAAGATTAATCCTTCAATAGAAATACTTGAACATAATAGACCTATTCGTTCTGAAGATGTCTTTAATCAAAAGTATTTAAAAACATATGCCAGAATAGCAATATTTGTTGTGGCAATTGCTTTAGCGTTTATCTTTTCTAAAGATCATAGTGTCTTAGCACCAGTATGTTGGGGTGTTGCAGTTATTCTGATATCAGAAAATTTATTTGTTAATGCTTTTAAGAAAGTGAGACAAAAAAGAATTTTAGATGAAGATGTTTTGGTTGCCTTTGCCTTTATTATTACCATTGCAACAGGTTATGCTTTTGAAACAGCAATCGCATCAATTCTTTATCAACTTGCTGCTCCACTATTAAATAAAGTATTAGAACGTTCACTTTATAAAATAGATAAAGCGGTTGAAATGCCAGAAACCGGATATATCCTTAGAGATGGTGAAGAAGAACTTGTTTCATTATATGAATTTAAAGTTGGAGATACTTTAATTGTGCAACCTGGTGATACTATTCATATGCCAGGAACTGTTTTAAAAGGACCTTCTTTAGTCAATACTTATTCTCATACAAGTACTTATGAAGAAGTGAAAGTAAAAAAAGGTAGTCAAGTTCATAGTGGTTATATTAATGTTGGAAAGAAACCAATTTATATAAAGATCAACAAAGCATATGATAGTTCTAATTTTATGAAATTAATGGATGTTGCAAGTGTTGCACCAGTCTATGAATCTAAGATAGAAAAGTATACGAAGATCTTATCTAAGTACTATACACCTTTCGTTGCATTGGCAGGGATTGTCATCGCAATATTTGCGACTGTTATCAATGTTGAAGAATATTCTCAATATGCTCATGTGGGAGCTGTTTGTTTGGTTTTATCAGGAGCATTATCAAGTAGTCAATCAACATCACTTGGTATATTAGCAGGCTTTGCGAAAGCTTTTAAAAGTGGAATTGTTGTTGAATCATCAATTGGACTTGATTCAATTAATGCCACACAAACAATTGTCTATGATCGTTTTGATGGACAAGAAGTCACAGATGAAGAGTTAGAATTATTTAAGAAACTCTCTCGTATTGGAAGAACTTTGGTTATCTTTAATGATGGTCCAGTTGCTTTAGAAAATGATCAATATACTATCTTTAATGATTTAACAGTTAAAGAAAAACTTCAAAAGATGGATTCATTAATTGGACCTATAGTTTATATAGGTGATAGTTTTAAAGATATTGCTTTACTACAAAAGAGCTTTGTAGGGATCTCTAGAGGAGGTCTGGCAGATGCAAAAGTTGTTGAGAACAGTGATATTGTATTAATTGATGCTGATTTAAATAAAGTCTATGAAACATTCTTGATTGCAAGAAAAATGCGTAGTCAAGCTATTGTAAATAGTGTTTTTACCATTTTTATGAAGATCGCATTATTGATTACTATTACTTCATTTACTGCCTTACCAATCTGGGTAGCAATATTAATAGAAATGATTGTAAGCGCAAGCGTTATGTACAATTCAACACGTATATTAGAGTAGATGCTTTCTACTCTTTTCTTAAATCTTAAGGAGGTATTATGAAATATACAGTGACTCAAGATTCGACATTAATGGATTTTCTATTAATATCGACAAATAAAAAAAGAAACGATATTAAAACTTTATTAAAGTATGAAAATATTCAAGTAGATGGTCATATTGAAACTCATTATGCATATCCTTTACAAGTAGGACAGATTGTTGAAATAGGACAAAAGAAAAACAATTCTTTAATTGATATTATTTATGAAGATAAAGAAATGATTGTGATTAATAAACCTTGTGGTTTATTAAGTGAACAAACCCAAAACGTTAAAGAAAAAACAGCTTTTTATATGGTTAAAGAGTATTTATCAAAGAAAAAAGAAGATGTCTTTCTAGTTCATCGCCTTGATCAATACACATCAGGTGTATTGATGTTTGTAAAGAATAAGAAGTTATATGACTTACTTACTCATGATTGGAATCATTATGTTAAAGTACGAGGTTATATTGCGATTATTGAAGGAACAATGAACAAATCAAAAGGAACAATTGATAATTATCTTACTGAATCAAAAGGACAAGAAGTCTTTATAACGAGTAAAGATAAAGGGAAACGAGCAATTACACATTATCATCAGATCAAAAGTAATAAACGTTTCAGTATGTTAGAAGTTTATTTAGATACAGGAAGAAAGAATCAAATTCGTGTCCATTTATCATCAACGCATCATCCTATTGTCGGTGATGATAAGTATGGTGCAAAAAGTAATCCTTTAAAAAGATTAGGACTTCATGCTCATGAATTGATGCTTATTCATCCCATCACCCATGCTGAAAAACGCTTTGTATGTAAAACACCAGAGAGTTTTGATAAACTTTTCATAAAGTGTTGACATAGTTTAGAAAATAAAGTATTATGATACAGTAAATAAAAAGTAGTGGAAAGAAGAAGTACCTGCTTCTCGCCCGAACGAGTGTATTGTTGGGCCAACGTCACTAAGATAACTATCTTAATGTCAACGTGGGTACTTTATGTACTCACTTTTTGTTTGTACTACATATTTATAGGAGGTGTCTATTATTAGCAAATATAGCCAACAAATTACAAATGAAGACTTGGTTAATGAAAAAATTCGTTTTAAAGAAGTTTTAGTTATTGATCAAAACGGTGATCAATTAGGGACATTATCACGAAATGAAGCGTTAAGTAAAGCATATGAAGTGGAACTTGATTTAGTGTGTGTGGCGCCAAAAGCGCAAACGCCAGTATGTCGTATTATGGACTATGGAAAATATCGTTTTGAACAACAAAAGAAACAAAAAGAAATGAAAAAGAATTCCAAGGTCGTTTCTTTAAAAGAAACACAACTTTCACCAACAATTGATATTCATGACAAAAACGTCAAATTAAAAAGAACTATCAAAATGTTAGAAGATGGTGACAAAGTAAAAGTTGTTGTTCGTTTTAGAGGAAGACAATTAGCTCATATTGATATTGGTCAAAAAATTCTTAGAGATTTTGTAGCAGAATGCGAAGAAGTATGTATCGTAGAAAAACCTGCCAAAATGGAAGGAAGATCATTAATTGCTATTCTAGCACCAAAAAAGAAATAAACAGGAGGACAGATTTATGCCAAAAATGAAATCACATAGTGGACTTAAGAAACGTTTAAAAAGAACAGGATCAGGGAAAATGAAACGTGGTCATGCGTATGTTTCACATTTATCTCATAACAAAACTCATAAACAAAAGAAACATTTAGCAAAAGCAACTTTAGTGCACCCATCAGATATGAAGAGAATCAAATCTAGATTACAAGGGTAATAAATAGGAGGAAATAAACATGGCAAGAGTTAAAGGTGGATATACAACAAGACACAGAAGAAAGAAAATCTTAAAATTAGCTAAAGGATATTTTGGATCAAAACATTCATTATATAAAACAGCACATGAACAAGTAATGCATTCTTTAAAGTATGCATACAGAGATAGAAGAAACTTAAAGAGAGGAATGAGAAAATTATGGATTGCTCGTATTAACGCAGCAGCTAGAATGAACGAAATTTCTTATTCAAAGTTAATGCATGGTTTAAAATTAGCTAACGTTGAAGTTAACAGAAAAATGTTATCTGAAATTGCTATTGCAGATCCAAAAGGATTCACAGCAATCGTAGATACTGCTAAAAAAGCATTAGCAAAATAATCATAAACGATACTTCGGTATCGTTTTTTTGTTGCATTGTTTTGAAGGGATGTATATAATATAGGTAGTATGCTACATAATGGAGGTAGGTATGAAAAAAGAAGAAACACTTACTCTTTTTTATAAGTTATCAACATCGATGATTACGATTATTAACAATGAATTACGAAAATATCAATTAACATTTCAACAGTATTTAATATTATTGTTTATAGATAATCAAGATCAAGAGGTTGTAGGTAAAGATATATGTCAGTATTTAGATTTAACACATCCAACTGTAGTTGGTTTGGTTTATCGGATGGTTAATAGTGATTTGGTTATAACTCATTCATCTTTAAATGATCGAAGGCAAACGGCTGTTTTGATTTCTCAACATGGCAAAACTGTCTTAAATAAAGCAACAAAAGCAATTGATCAATTAGATATTGGTTTTAATGCATTAAATAAAGAGGAATCACAACAATTGATTTCCTTATTAATCAAAGTAAGTCAAAATATGAAAGGGGTACAAAAATAATATGGGAACATTAAAATTTTCCTTTCATATGTTAAAGAAAGAAAAAAAGAAAAGTATTATTTATACAATGACTTTATGTTTAACGATTGCTATTACATATATATTCTTTAATATTATTGATAATCCTTATTTAAGACAAACTGATACTTTATCACCAGTTACTGGTGTTATGAGTTTACCTTTTTCTTCAGTATTGTCTTTTATAGTTATTTTCTTTTGTGGGTTTATGATTATTTTTGCTAATAATTATTATTTATCGAGAAAGACAAAAGAACTAGCTATTATGGCAATGTCTGGTTCTGGTTTTATATCAATGACAGGTTATTTGTTTTATCAAAACTTAATTATGTCGTTTATTGCTTTTCCTCTTGGAATCATTCTTGGAGGGCTAGGAGCAATGGGGGTTAATCAATTGATTTATCAATCAATTCAAACAAGTGGACCTTTGTTTTATATTCCCTTAAATGCTGTCATCGATACAGTAATATGTATTATAACGATTATTGGTGTTCAACTCTTATATGCCTCTGGTTATGTTCATCGAAAAGATATTTCTTATATGTTATCGCAAGAGGAAACAGTTGCATATAAAGATACTCGTATTATTAAGTTAAATCCATACTTTTATTTAATTGTCTATATCCTGGGGCTTGTTCT